>JBBROG010000152.1:0-20785 GCA_038229635.1 Gemmatales bacterium | reverse complement strand
GGCATGAGCCGCGACGACTACGGCAGCTTCATCAAGGTGTACCTGGAGAACGACCTGGTGCCGAAGGACCCGTTCCAGGTGATCGACTTCGACGGCGTCGGCGGGCTGATGCAGCTCGGGGTGGAGCGCGGGCGGAAGACGCGCGGCGACCTGAAGATCGGCATCTGCGGCGAGCACGGCGGCGAGCCGGACAGCGTCAAGTTCTGCCACAAGATCGGGCTGAATTATGTGTCGTGCAGCCCGTTCCGCGTGCCGATCGCCCGCCTGGCGGCGGCGCAGGCGGCGCTGGGGAAGTAGAGCCTTAACACGACGTCCGAGCGGAGGCCGCACGGAGCCCGGAGGGTCATCGAGGGAGAAGGCTCCCCGTTGACGCTCCGGGCTCTATTTCCTTTCGCCCTGATTACCCATTGTGGTGCGTAAGCGGTCCGAGCCGACTATCATGACGTCCGCCGCCTGACGAAAGATCCCGACCTCGACGCGCTGCGTCGCCGCCCCGATTTCGTGCTGCTGTTCTGGCAACTCGCCGGCCCGTGGCCGTAGGCAATCAACGACAGGAACACGACCCCCTTACTCCCTTGAAGGCCCGCCCTCGCCGTTCGCCGGCGCCGCGGCCACCAGCGTCAGCACGTCCACGGGCTGTTCCGTCTCGATCTCGTTCCACTCGTCGAAGCGCACGCGCAAGCCGTAAATCCGGCGGCCGCCGACGCCGAGGGGGCCGCGGTCTTCGGTGATGACTCCTTCCACGGGACGGCCGCCGCGGATGTAGCTCACGCGGTCGCCGATCTTGAAAGGGCCGGGATGCTTGGCCAGGTGGCGTGCCATGACCCAGTCGTTCATTGACCTTCCTCCTTCCCTTACCAGGGGAGACTACCGCTGGCGCGGTGGATGTAGTTCCGCATGACTCCGTCAAAGGAATGAGCCAACCCGTCGCAAGCGCGCCGCCAGTTCTGCACCTGCGCGAGGTGCAGCGTCGGGCGGCCTGTCCGCAGCATCGGTGCGCCGAAGTCGTGATGAGCGATGGCGTTCCGCCATTCATTCAACTCTTCAAGCAGCCGGCGCCGCTGGGGGTTGCGGGCGTCCGCCCCCAGCACCTCGACCCAGAAGTCCAGCCCGAGGCGGTTGAAGTCGGCTCCCAGGTTACTGGGATTGGGATTACCCCGGTCCAGTTTCCGGTGGAGCTTGAATTCGTCGGCCAGGAGCGTCCTGTACCCGCCGGGCGTCACGACCCGGAACATGCGATCGATGCATTCGCTGTGGAGGTCGCGGCAATACGCCTGGAACTGCGAGGACAGCAGGAGCGCGTACGCCTGGTTGATCTGCTGTGTCGCGTGGCGACGCCCGGGTTCTGTCCCCCCTACCGCGCGGTGGGCACTCTCGATCTCATCGAGAGAGGCCGCGCGTGTCGTGGACCAGTTGTGAAAAGCAACCGATGGCATCCTTGCCCTCCCGGAGCGCGACGTCCCTTGACCGCTGCCGCCTGTCCTTATTATCTCCCGTCGGCGGAGGAGGTCAAGCCGCGTGAGCTCGTGATCCGTCGCCGTGTCAGGCGGGCTTACTCAAGAAGCCCGCGGAACGTGTGCTAGTCTTGAGGTACTCGCACGGACTTTCGGACTCGTCAGCGACGGAGGAGAGCAGAGATGTCGAGGCACCCGGAACGTTCCCCGCGGGAATGGTTCGAGGAAGCGGCGCGCGCCTTCGTCGAGGGCCACCAGGCTTGTGCCTGGTGCGGCGGCCGCTACCAGGTGTATCGCCGCCAGCGCGGCGGCCGCCTGGAGTTCTACTGCCCCGGATGCGACTTCTACTCCTTTCACGACCGCAAGAGCAATCAATACTTCGCCGCCCTCGGCCGCGACTCCGTCGCCGCCGCGTCCCCGGCGCCCTCGGCGTGAGCGGCGCGCGCGTTCCGGTTGCTCTCGGCGCCGCCGCCCCTTTATAATGACGACGGGTCATCCGCTCTCACGGACCGTGCCAATGTCGTCCGACAGCGACCGCTTGCTGATTCAGGAAATCCGCGCCGGCGACCCGCGCGCTTGGGAGACGTTGATCGGCCGCTACGAGGGGCGCCTGCTCGCCTTCGTCGACCGCCGCCTCCACGACCGGGCCGCGAGCGAGGACGTCGTGCAGGAGACGTTCGTCGGCTTCCTCAACAGCCTGCCGAACTTCGACGAGCACCGCGAGCTGCAAACGTACCTTTTCACCATCGCCTCGCACAAGCTGACTGACCACCTGCGCCGCGTCGGCCGGCACCCGCTGCGCACCGCCTCTGACAGCCCGAACGACGTGCTCGGGCAGCAGCTGGACCACCACCAGGCGGCGTCGAGCCTCGTCCGCGGCGACGAGCGGCGCGAGTTGGAGAGCGCCGCCATCGCCCGCTTCCTGGGCGAGATGGTGCGCCAGTGGCAGGACCGCGGCGACTTCCAGCGGATCAAGGTGATGGAACTGCTCTGGGTCAAGGGGTGGGCCAACCGCGAGGTGGCCGCTTTCCTCGACGTCAGCGAGCAGCAGGTGGCCAACTTCCGCTTCGCCGCCGTCAAGAAGCTGTCCGAACACGTCCGCCACGCCGGCCTGCCCGGCGACGTCTTCCCCGAGTTGAACGACCCGGCGGAACCGTGACGCCCCTCGGGACGCGCGGGGTCCGTCTGCTTGACCTGGGGCGCCGGCGCGGTAGGCTGCATGGGTGAGCCGCCGCGGCTCCGCCCCGGAACCGGAGGTCTTCATGAGAACGCTCCTTGCGGCCGCCGCCGCTTTCCTCTTCGTCGCCGGCTGTGGCGACCTCGGCCGCGAAGAGGCCACGCTCGACGGCTTCACCACCAGCGACTGGATCGAAAAGGCCCAGAGCGAGGACGCCGAGGCGCGCCGCGAGGCCGTGCAGAAGCTCGGCGAACTCGGCCCCGACGAGTCGGACAAGACCGTCCCGGCGCTGATGCAGGCGCTGAAGGACGGGGACGTGGAGGTGCGCTTCTACGCCGTGAATTCCCTCGGCCAACTCGGCCCGAAGGCCAAGCGTGCCTCGAGCGCCCTCGGCCGCGCCATTAACGACAAGGACAAGCGCGTCTCCAAGGCCGCCATGAAAGTCTGGAAGGACATCGAGATGGCGAAGCCGAGCGCCCTTAACGGACATTGATTGTCGTCATCTCGCGAGCCCACGGGAGTCCCCGTGGGCTCTTCCGCGCGCCGAAACGCACCCCGTTCCCACGAGGCTATTCCCTCATGCTGGCACACAACGTCTATTTCTCCCTGAAGGACAACTCCGACGCGGCGCGGCGGAAGCTCGTGGCCGCGTGCAAGACGTACCTGACGGGCCATCCGGGGACGCTCTTCTTCGCCTGCGGCACGCTGGCGCACGAACTGAAACGCGAGGTGAACGACCGCGACTTCGACGTGGGGCTGCACATCGTCTTCACCGACCAGGAAACCCACGACAAATATCAGGAGGCGCCGCGGCACGAGCAGTTCATCGCGGAGAACAAGGAGGGCTGGAAGAAGGTACGCGTGTTCGATTCGGTGGTCGAGGGGTCGTAGCTTATCGCCCGCGGGAGGAATTCGCCGTGCCTCTGCGCGATCACTTTCATGCGCCTCTGGAAAATCGACGCCGTTGGGAGGGCGTTCACGGCCAGTGGCCTGGCGTGATCGTTCAGTACCTCAACGACAGACTGCCGGCGCACTACTACGCCGAGCCCCACGTGCATCAGGATCTCTACGAAGTGCAAGTCTACGACGAGCGCCGGGGCAGTCGTCTGGTGGCCGCCGTCGAACTGGTCAGCCCCGCGAACAAAGACCGGCCGGACAGCCGCCGCGCGTTCGCGGTCAAGTGCGCCAGCCACCTCCAGCAACGGGTCTGCGTCCTCATCGTGGACCTCGTCACCGACCGCAAGCAAAGTGTTTTCGCCGAGATGATGGAACTGCTCGGACTTTCCGATCCGTTCCTGGAGCCGGAGCCGCCCCTGTACGCCGTCTCGTGCCGGACGACGAAGCACGGCGAGGCGTGGCGCATGGACACCTGGAGTGAGCCCTTGACGGTCGGCGCCGCGCTGCCCACACTCCCCCTGTGGCTGGCGAGCGACCTCGCCGTGCCGCTCGACCTGGAGGAAACCTACGAGACGACGTGTCGGGTGCTGCGGATTTCATGAACGTCGTGGGCCTCAAGAGGATCTCAATATGCCGCTGCGCGATCATTTCCACCCCCCGTTGCTCGACCGCCGCCCCTGGGAATCGTTCCACGCGACATGGGCCGGCTCGCTGGCGGACGCCCTCAACGCCGGTGGGCTGCCGCGCGGCTACCTCGCCCTGGAACACGTCCGGGCGGGCGCGGCGGTCGAGATCGACGTGGGCACGTTCGGGCCGGCCGATGCGGGCGTGTCGGCGAACGGCCCCGGCGGCACGGCCCCGATGCCGCGAACGGTCTGGATGCCGGCGGCCGCGCCCGTCGTCCTGCCCGCGGTCTTCCCGCCGAGTTGTACCGTCGAAATTGTCTCCACGGAAGGCGGGCGCTCGCTGGCGGCGGCGATCGAACTCGTCAGCCCCGCCAACAAGGACCGCGAAAGGAAGCGGCGCGTCTTCGCCGCCAAATGCGCCACCTATCTGTCGCGCGGCGTCGGCCTGATCGTCGTGGACGTTGTCACGAGTCGAAGCGGCAACATGCACAACGAGTTGGGCCGGCTGATCGATTGGGAGCCGGGCCGGCTGATGGCCGACGACCCGCCCCTGTATGCCGTCGCCTACCGGCCGCTGCGCCGGGAAGGAAGCGATCTCATCGAAGCGTGGCCGACGCGCCTCGCGCTGGGCGAGGCGCTGCCGACCCTGCCGCTGTCGCTGGAAGCGGAACTGTGCGTGAAAGTGGATCTGGAAGCGGCGTATACGGACGCCTGCCGCCGCAGGCACGTCGACGACGCCCTGTGACCGTCAGCGGGCCACGAACGTCTCGCCGTCCACCGTCAGGGCGACCTCGTTCCGCCCCGACGGCGACGCCTCGACGTGGCCGACGACGCGGGCGGCGACGCCCAGGCCGCGCGCGATGCCGACGACCCCCTCGGCGGCGGTCTCGCGGCAGTACACCTCCATGCGGTAGCCGAGGTTGAAGACCTTCGCCATCTCCCGCCAATCCATGCCGCCGTGCTGCTTCAGGGCGCGGAACAGCGGCGGGATGTCCTGCCCCAGCGCCTTGACGTAACGCACGCCTTCGCCGAAGCGCAGGCACTTCAGCTGGCCCCCGCCGGTGCAGTGGATCAGCCCGGAGACGTCCGCGCGGTGCCGGGCGAGCACTTCCTTGACGACGGGGGCGAAGGTGCGCGTCGGCGACAAGAGCGCCTGCAAAACGGTCATGTCGGTCCCCGGCAGGCGGTCGTCGGGGGCGAACGGCCCGCGGTAGACGGCCTTCGGGTCCAGCGTCTCGTCGAACGCCTCGGGGAATTTCTCGGCGACGGAGTGGTTCAGGAGGAGGTGACGCGCCGCCGTCAGGCCGTTGCAGCCGATGCCGGAATTGGCCGCGTCCTCGTAGGCCGCCGGCGGGCCGCCCGAGGCGAGAGCCACGATGACGTCGCCGGGCCGCACGTCGTAGGCGATCAGCGCCCGCTTCTCCATGCGGCAGGTCAGCACGGCGTCGACGAGGACCGTCTTGACCACGTCGCCGACGTCGGCCGTCTCGCCGCCCGCGACGGCCATACGCACGCCCAGGCGCGTCATGCGCTCTGAAAAATCTTGTGTGCCCTCGACGAGCACCTTGAGGACGTCGCCGCCGACACGCCGGGCGTTGCGGTTGACGAGCGACGCCACGACGAAGCCGCCCGTCGCCCCGACGCAGAGCATGTCGTCGAGGTTCATGACGAGGGCGTCCTGGGCAATGCCCTTGAAGACGCTCGCGTCGCCGGTGCGGGCGTAATGGAGATAAGCGAGGATCGACTTGGTGCCGGCGCCGTCGGCGTGGCTGACGACGCAGAAGGCCGGGTCGTCGCCGAAGACGTCCTCGTTGACGCGGCAGAAGCCGTTTTTGAGGACGCCGGGCGGCAGGCCGGCGATGGCGGCGTGGACCTCGTCCTTGGTCGCGGACACGCCGAGGTCGCGATAGCCCTTGGCGTCGTGGTCGCCGGTCACGGTCGTCCCCCCTCGGATGTCAGAGAGCCTTCGCGGCGCGCCGGCCCGGCTCGTCGACCGGAATCGTCGCGAGGATGTTGCGGGCGGCGCCCAGCGCGGCGTCGGCGGCCGCGCGCGACAGCGGCTCGGTGCTGACGGCGACGTTCCACTGGCGGCGCAGCTCCTGGAGCATCGCCCGCGCCCCCTCGTTGACGAGCCCCTTGCGCGCCGCGACGTCGATCATCGCCTCGGGCGTGTCCTTGGACGGGCGGACGCGCTTTTGGAGGAGGACGCGCCGCAGCCGCGCCTCGATCGCCTTCCACGCCTCGATCACGCTGAGGTCGTAGTGAGTGCTGGCGAACATCTCGCGCGCCCGGTTGAGGGCGTCGATCTCGTGGAGGGCGAGTTGCTCCGCCTTGGCGTTGCGGTCGCGCTCGCCGATGCGCCGCCGCAACCGCCAGGCGAGGAGTTGCGACAGCAGCAGCCAGGCGACGCCGAGCCCGAGGGGGAGGAACGGCGCCGCCCGTGCCAGCCATTTCAGATGGCCTTGCTCGATCTGGGCGTCCAGCTGAGCCTCGAGCAGGCTCGCCAGGTAGAGCCCGCCGAACAGCGGCGGCACGCTGATCGCCAGGGCGTAGGTGGTGTTGCCCACGCGCTCCAGCCACGTCGACGGCCGCTCGCGCATCAGGTCGATCCCGTAGCAGTAGACCGTGAGCGCCAGCAGACCCGCCGTCAGGAAGAATATGTACTGGACCTTGATCGGGTATTTCAGGTACTCGATGAGGTAATTGAACTGGAGGTCCGGGTAATCCTTCAGGAAGGGGTGCAGGGCGAAAAGCGTGCCGAGCATCGCGAGGGCGAAACTGATCTTGGACTTGGTGAATTCGTGCATCGGTGAGCGCCCCGTCGTCTCGGCCGTGTCGCGCCCGCGCCTCCCGGCGGGCGCGACACGGACGAACCGGAACCTACTTCGTGCCGGTCTCGACCACCCAGATGTTGCGGAAGTAGACCGGGTTGCCGTGGTTCTGGAGTTGGATTGGGCCGGCGGTGTCCTTCTCTTCAGTGCCGCCGGTCGTGTGCTCCTTCAGGGCGAAGTTGTCCTGCACCTTGACGCCGTTGTGGACGACGGTGATGACGGCGGCGTGCGTCTTCTTGCCGTCGGCGTCGAACTTCGCGGCGGTGAAGTCGATGTCGTAGGTCTGCCACGCGAGCGGCGGCAGGCACATGTTGACCAGCGGGTCGGACTGCTGGTAGATGCCGCCGCACTCGTTGTTCTTGCCTTCCAGGCCGAAGCTGTCGAGGACCTGCAACTCGTAGCGGTTCTGCAGGTAGACGCCGCTGTTGGCCCGGCCCTGGCCGCGCGCCTTCGGCATGAACGGCAGGCGGAACTCGACGTGAATTTTGTGATCCTTGAACGCCTTCTTGCTCACGACGCCCATCGCGAGCAGGTCGCCCTCGACGAGCTTGCCGCCGTTCCACTCGTCGGCGCTCTTGCCGTCGAAGAGGACGACGGCGCCCTCGGGCGGCTTGGTGCCGAGCGTCGGGCTCTTGCGCTCGACGCGGGCGAGAGAGACTTCCTGCCCGCGCTTGTCCTTGCCGGTGATCTTGCCGTCGGCGATCGAGCCGCTGCCGTCGTCCGCGGCGAACGTCACCTGTCCGCCCTCCGTCTTCGCCGAGAATTTCAACTTGGTCTTGCCGTCCCAGCCGTCGCCGGGGAGGCCGCCCTTGTAGAAGACGACGGTGAACTTGCCGTCGCCGTCGGCGATGACCTGGGCGCCGACGGGGGTGTTGTCCTGGTTGCCGACCTTGCCCTTGTACTCGCCCTGGACGGCGAAGTCGGCGCCGGCCGTCTTCGGGTCGAGGAACGTGTCGTTGCCCTTCTTGGCGTCGGCGGCGCCGACGAGGGCGGCCGCCAGCAGGGGCAGTGCCAGGGCGCCGAGGATACAGCGGTGCATGAAACCTACCTCCCTTGTGAAAACGCCGCGAGCGGCTCAGGCGATGATCTCTTTGATAGGCTTGCCGTAGTCGATTTCCAGGCGCTTGCGCCCCGGCACCTCCAGCCGGCGCGGGTCGAGGCCGAGCTGGTGCAGCACCGTCGCGTGAATGTCCGTCACGTAATGGCGGTTTTCGACGGCGTGGAAGCCCAACTCGTCGGTGGCGCCGTGGGCGACGCCGCCCTTGACGCCGCCGCCGGCCAGCCAGACCGTGAAGCCGTAGGGGTGATGGTCGCGGCCGTCGGAGCCCTGGCCCCCCGGCGTGCGGCCAAACTCGGTCCCCCAGACGACGAGCGTCTCGTCGAGCAGGCCGCGCCGCTTCAGATCCTTCAAGAGTCCGGCAATCGGCTTATCGACCTGGCCGCACAGGGCGCTGTGGCCCGCCTTGAGGGCGCCGTGCGCGTCCCAGGCGTCGGCGCCGCCGTTGCTGCCGTGGAAGACCTGTACGAAGCGCACGCCGCGCTCGACCAGGCGCCGCGCCGCCAGGCACTGCTCGCCGAACGGCCGCGTCGCCGCCTGGTCGAGGCCGTACAGCGCCCGCGTCGCCTCGTCCTCCGCGCCGAGGCGGAAGACGTCCGGCACCGTCGTCTGCATCCGAAACGCCAACTCGTAGGACTTGATGCGCGCCCGCAGCGCCGGGTCGTCGGGGTAGTCGATGCCCGACAGGCGGTTGAGCCGGCCGAGCAGGTCGAACTCGGCCTTCTGCTCCTCGCGGAACTTGTCGCCGCCCGGCGTGGCGAACGGCAGCGGATTTTTCGGATCGACGTTCATGCGGACGCCGTCGTGCTCTGGGCCGAGGTAGTGGGCGCCGTGGCCGAAGGCGCCGCCGCAGCAGTCGGCGATGGGCGTGCCGAGGACGACGAACTGCGGCAGGTTGTCGTTGAGCGAGCCGAGGCCGTAGTGCGCCCAGGAGCCGACCGTCGGGAACGCCCCTTCGAGCGCGTGGCGCCCGGTGTGGAATTGCAGCTGGGCGCCGTGGTTGTTGTCGGTCGTCCACAGCGAGCGGACCAGCGCCAGGTCGTCGGCGCAGTCGCCGACGTGCGGCCACCAGTCGCTCACCTCCAGCCCGGCGCGGCCGCGCTTCTTGTGGCCGACTTGCATCGGAAAAATCTTCGGGTGGACCGTGTGCAGGCCGGCGACGACCTCGCGAACATTCTTTTTCAGGTACGGAGAGCCGGTGACGCTCTTGTAAGGCGTCTCGGCGTAAGTCTTGCCGGCGTACTTGTTCAACTCCGGCTTGGGGTCGAAGGTTTCCATCTGGCTGGCGCCGCCGACCATGAAGAGCCAGATGACGCTCTTGGCCTTCGGCGCGAAATGCGGCCTGCCGTCGGGCGGCGCCCAGGCGGCCGGGGCGGCGGCGCGGGCGACGCCGTCGCGGAACAACAGGGCGCCGAGGGCGAGGCCGGTGAAGCCCATGCCCACGTCGGCGAGGAAGGCGCGGCGTGTCTGCGTCATGGCAAGTCTCCCAACTACCGAATGGTCACGAACTCGTTGTGATTCATCAACACCTGGACCAGGTCTTCGCGGGCGCGCGTCGGCGCGTCAGCCGACGGCGCCACCGAACTCCCTCCCGTCGGCGCGTACGTCGACAGCTTCCCGCGATCCGCCAACAGCGACGCCTGTTGATTCAAGAAGTCCACACACTCCTCCGTCTCCCGAGGTGTCGGCGTCCGCCCCAGCACCTGCTCGAAGGCGGCGCGCACGAACGCCGTCGGCTCCGGAGCCTCCTTCGTCAGCCCGCGCGCCAACAGCCGCGCCTGCGACAGCACGAGCGTACTGTTCGCCAGGGCCAGCGCCTGCTGCGGGATGACGCTGTCGGCACGCCGGTAGCATTCCGTGACGGAAGCCGCGTCAAAGATCTTCAAAAACTCCATTTGCTTTTCGGCGGCATGGCGGAAGTAGAGGCTGCGGCGCGGCGACGTCAGGCCGAGGGTGTAGTCGAGGTCCGGCCCGCCCATCGTCGCGTCGAGGCCGCCGGCGACGTGCAAGACGGCGTCGCGCACCGACTCCGCTTCCAGGCGGCGCGGCGGCACGCGCCACAGCCAGCGGTCCTCCGGGTCGGCGGCGGCGCTCGCGGCGTCGGGCGTCGAGTCCGTGCGGTAGGCGTTGCTCAGGACGATGAGCCGGTGCATCTCTTTCATCGACCAGCCGCGGCGCATGAACTCGTCGGCGAGCCAGTCGAGGAGGGCGGGGTGCGACGGCGGTTGGCCGTTGCGGCCGAAGTCGAACACCGTCGGCACAAGGGGCCGGCCGAAGTGGCGCATCCACACCTGATTCATCGCCACGCGCGCCGTCAGCGGATTGCTCTTGTCCGCGATCCAGCGGGCGAGGGCGAGGCGGCGGCCGCTGCTCGTCTTCGGGTAGACGGGACTGAGCGGCGTGTAGGTCGCGTCGTCTTTCGCCAGAGCCAGCCGTGCCGCCTCGACCGCCTTCCGCGCCGCGGCGACCGTGGGATCGCCCTTCGCCTTCGCGGCCGCCTCGGCCCGGACCGCCTTCTCCTCCGCGGCCGCCAGGAGGGCCTCGCGCTCGGCGCGACCGGCGACGCGGGCGAGAACGTCGGCGTTCCCCGGCCCGCGGCCGAAGCGCGCGTTGTCCGCGACGATTCGTGCCTCGGCGGCGCGCAGGTCCGCCTCGGCCGCCGTCAGGCGAGCCGTGGCCGGGGCGTCGGCCGGCGTCTTCGCCAGCGCCGCCCGCGCCGCGGCGACCGCCTCCCGGCGCCGACTCAACTCCTCGTCCTGGACGAATGCCTTCAATCCCGGCGAGATCGCCGTCGCGGACAGCGCCACCGCCTCGACTTTGACCGGCGCCCCGCGCAACAGGACGGGGACGGCCGGGACGACGACCTTACTCCTATCGGGCTCGGCCTCGCTGCCGCGCACGAAGAGATACGTCGGCGAGGCGAGATGGGCGTCGTAGGCGCGCGGCAGCCCGTCCTTCTCGACGTCGGGCTGGCCGGGCGTGCGGTCGGTGCGGACGTCGTGCGTCTCGAAGAAGGCGCGGAAGGCGTAATATTCCTGCTGGCCGATGGCGTCGAAGAAGTGGTCGTGGCAGCGGGCACAGTTGAGCGTCACGCCGAGGAACGCCTTGGCCGTATGCTCGACCGCGTTGTCGAGCCAGACGTTGCGGTTGTACAAGTACCAGTTGCGCACCAGGAAGCCGGTGGCGCGGAGCGTCGCCGGGTCGTCGGGCGCCAGCTCGTCGCCGGCGAGCATTTCCACGACCATGCGGTCGTAGCCCTTGTCGGCGTTGAGCGCCTCGACGATCCAGTCGCGCCAGTGCCAGACGTGCTTCTTGCTCTCGCGCACCTCGGCGCCGTAGCCGGCCCAGTCGCTGTAGCGCCAGACGTCCATCCAGTGCCGCCCCCAGCGTTCCCCGTAGCGCGGGCTGTCGAGCAGACGATTCACCGCCTTCTCGTAGGCATCAGGTGAGGAATCGGCGAGGAAGGCGTGCAACTCCTGGCGCGTCGGCGGCAGGCCGGTGAGGTCGAGCGCGACGCGCCGCAGCAGGACGTGGCGCGGCGCCTCGGGGCGCGGCTTCAGGCCGTGCTTTTCGTGCTCGGCGGCGACGAAGGCGTCGATGGGGTTGCGCACCCAGGAGGCGTTCTTGACGGAAGGCGGCACCGGCCGGCTCACCGGCTCGAACGGCCTCCAGGCGTATTCCTGCTGGCGCCGGCGAAACGCCGTCAGCGCCTCGCGGGCGCGGGCGACCTCGGCGGGCGTCGGCTTGTCGGCGGCGTCGCCGGGGGAATGGCCGCTCAACAGCTCCAGAATGTTGGAGACGCCGTCGCCGTCGCTGTCCTCGTCGGCGACGGCGGCGAGGCGAGCCGCGATGTCGTTCGGCTTGCCGGCCTTGCGCAGCTCGTCGCGGACGACCTTGAGGCGGGCGCCGAAGGAGTTGTGCGGCTTCTCCGAGGATGCCTCTTGCCCCGGTTTGTCGGGCAGGTGACAGGTGCGGCAGTCGACGAGTCGGCGGTCGAGGGCGGGGCCGAAATAGTCGGCGAGGGCCTGCTTGTGCGCGGGTTTCGCGTGGACCGTGGAGGCGTTGACGAAGAGGAAGGCCGCGAGAAGGGCCGCTCTCCAAGGAAGTCGAAGCACGGGGATGCCTCCATTCTCAGGGTGGGTCGGTGCGGAGGGCAGGCTGGCAGGATCGACGCTCCCATTCTACTCGCAACGCGACGGACTGCAAAACCGAATAGACCACTCTCACGTTCTCAAGACAAACTCCAGCCCTTCAAGCGAAAGTTCGGGGGCCTGCTCGTAGCGGCCGAAGCCAGTCGACTGACACCACCCCTTGTTGCCCCCTTCCGGGAGCGGCCTGAAGACGGCACGGTCCTCGCCGATTCGGAGGACGAGCGTATCCGCCTCCCGCTCCCAGGTGCCGATGTTCGACATCCCGACGACTCGGGACTCCTCGGCTGGCCGCCGGATTTCCCAGAGGAGTGTGAAGACGCCCCGGCGAAAGAGGCGGAGGTGAACCGTCGTGACGTCCCTTCGCCCGACATACTCTTCCAAGAGGTTGAACCGAGACGTCTCCCATACCATTTGGGCTAACCGAGGGACGGCGAGCAGCAGGGCCAGCGTCCCGAAGTCCAGCAGCACGGCGGCCCAGGCGTAGGGCCGGAGGACGGGGAGCAGGAGGGCACCGGCCGCAAGGCAGGCGGCCCCGAACAGCGGGACCGGCGAGCAGAACCGACCAGTTCGCAGGGTCGAGAGCAGGGCGGCCCAGTTCAGGAGCGACAAGACCGCCCCCATTGCTAACAAGACCCCCGCGATCATGTGCTGGATCGCCACCGTTCACGCCTCCCGGTGTTCGCCCGGCAACAACTTGACCCAGGTTACGAATCCTTCGCTCTCCGAACCATCACTTCTCCATTGGGCGGGAGATATTTAGACGGCTTCCCTCAGCGCCGCTTCGTACTCTTCCGTCGTATTGAGATTGCGCAGCGTCTGAAACGTCGGATCCGCCTCCGCCAACTCCGCCGCCTCGACGACGCGCGTCGGCACCGCCTCGAACAGGAAGAACGGCCGCAGACGGTCCTCCGCCAGCAGTCGCGCGACGGCCTCCACGACTTCGATCCGGTAAACGGCCGCCAGCGGATGGTGATACTCTCCGACGCGCGGCACGCAGACGCTGTTCTCGCCGAGCAGTTCGACGAGCCGCCGCACGAACGCTGGCTTCAGGAACGGCACATCGCACGACGATAGGTACGCCGCGTCGACGCGCCCGCGCAGCGCCTCCAACCCCGCCGCCAGTCCTTGCAACGGGCCGCGTCCCTTCTCCTCGTCGCGCACCACCTCCACTTCGGCAGGCAGCGGCGGCACCTCCTGCTCCGGCGCCGCCACGACGACGACGGGCTCGACCGCCTCGCGCAGCAGGCGCACGACGCGCGGCAGCATGAATTCGCCCGCGAACGGCAGCCACGCCTTCGGCCTCCCCATGCGCTTACTCTGTCCGCCACATAAGACGATGCCGCCGATTTTCACTCTTGCGACCTCCACCAACGAACAATTCCCATAATCAGGACCGCTTGAATCGCCAACGTCGCGGCGACGGCCACGAACTGACCTTGACCCAGCAAGTCGTTCAGGAAAACGAGGCGCGATTCTTCCTTGTAGACGGCGTTGCCCGGCAGCCCTTCGAGGACTTCGGGCGCCCGCGCCAGGAGCCAGCAGTGGGACCAAAACAGGAACAAGAACTCGGCGACGATGCCCGCCGACACCAACAGACCCGTCGTCACCGACGCGCGACTGAGGACGCCCCAGGCCAGCGCCGTCAGCAGCACCGCCGTCGGGAACGCCGCCGAGTGGGCGATGCCGTGGTCCATGATCCCCGGATGCAGGAACGCCGCCCCGGCGTAGCCGAGCCCCGCGAACAGGGCGATCACCACGCCCTCGCGCGGCGCCGTCGGCTGCGGGGAAGGCTCGCCTCCCTTCCGACGCCATCCTTGCCAGCCTCGCCAGAGCAGGAACGCCGTCAGCGACAGCGTCAGGGCGCCGGTAAACTGGCTGAAGTAGACCGACGTAATCGCCCAATAGAGGCCGGCGCCGCCCCAGCCTTCGGCGACGGCGCGGGCGACGTTCCACGGCAGCCACGACGTGAGCGTGTTGACCGTCATCCACCACACAACGTCGAGGAGGCGGAACACGGCCCGCTCGTCGCCGAGCGTCACTGGCGTGCTGCCCGTGATCTTGCCGCCGCCGAGGGAGACGGCGAGCCAGCCGTACCACGGCGCCAGCAGCAGACCCGCGAATCCGACGGCCGCACACTCGGCGAGCCTCGGCCGATAGTTCCTCCGCCTTATCCCCACGAACCCCGCGTGCAGCAGCAGCGGCAGCGCGTAGACGGCGGCCACCTGGTGCGTCAGATAGCCGAGCGTCGCGCACACGCCGCAGCCGACGAAGAATTGTCCCGCCGCCGCCGGGTCCGTGAGACGCGCCCTCAAGGAGCGCAGGTACAAATGCAGCCCCAGAAGGAGGTAGTACGCCGTCAGCATCTTCGGCCAGGTGAACCAGGCGTTGTGCAGCATCCAGAGGTTCAAAGGCGCCAGCAGAAGCGCCAGCCGCGCCGCCCGTCGGCCGTAGCGGTCGCGCAGCAGGAGAAAGACCGGCGCCACGAAGGCGAAACTCGGCAGGGCCGACGCCAGCTGATACGTCGCGAAGTCGTGCCCGGCGAGCGCCATCACCGAGGACGCCGTCAGGTTGAACAGCGGCGTGCGCGACGCCAACGTGTAGCCGTTCGCCCAAACGACCTCGGTCGTTCGGTCGCCGAGGAAGACGAGCGCCGCGTCGTAGTGCATCCACCAGTCGAAGTACCACAGGCTGCCGCGGAACACGGGCAGCAGCGCCGAGACGCCGACGAGGTGCAGGTAGGCGAGGCCGAACCCCGCCGCCAGCGTCCACGGATAGGATATTTCGCTTTGTCGCTTGTGACACAGGGCTGTCAGTACGATGGCGAGGGCGAGCGTGGCCAGGGCGAACGTCGTCGTGGGGACGTGAAAGGCGAAGGCGAGGAAGCGGCAGGCGGCGAGGAAGGCGAAGCCGACGCCCCACGAGGCGGCGAAGCGCTCCTCGCGGTCGAGAGCCGTCACGCGACCCAGGACGGACCAGCCGAACAGCCCGGCGAACAAGGGGAAGCCTAGCGCGACGCTGGCCAGCCGCAGCGACTCAGTCACCGGCACGCCTCCCGAGGTCGTCCAGCCCCAGCGCGGCGGCCAGCTCGTCCGGCACGCGCCCCTCGCGGTCCCAGCCGCGCGCGGCGTAATACGCCCGCACCATCTCCCGCAAACGCTTCTCGGGAAGCGCCGCCGTGACCGAAGCGCCGGCCGGCAGCCCCTCCGCGAGGAAGCGGCGCGGCAGCGTGTCCTCGGCCGGCGTCCAGCCTTCGCGCACGTTGTAGAGCTTCTTCGCCGTGACCACCCGCCGCGCCACGCCGCGCAGCTCGTCCGCCGTCACGTCCCACCCCGTCACGACGCCCAGCAACGCGGCGCTCTCGGCGAACAGGTCGTCGAAGACGCCGCGCAGGAATTTACACAGGATCAGCGAGTCCATCAGCGCCGCCCGGTCCTCGGTGTCGACGGCGAGGAGCGCGGCCTCCGGCGTGCCGTGCAGCCGGTCCGCGTGCGCCGAGAAGTCGACCTCGTAGGCGCCAGAGCGGTTGTGGTCGGCTCCGCGGCTGCCGACGGCGAAGCCGAGCGCCATCGTCTGGAGCGCGCGCGGCTCGTAGCCCGGCAACTCCAGCCCCTTGACGTGCGGCGCGAAGTCCGCCGACCCGCCGGCGATCACCCGGGCGGCGCGGCGCGTCCCTTCCGCGAGGAGGTCGCCGAGCCCCTCGCGCCGGGCGACGCGCTCCAGCAGTGACAAGACGATGTCACTGTTGCCGAAGCGCAGGCCCTCCTCTTGGAGAAGCCCCTTCTCGGCGCACTCCATCGCGAAGGCGACGGTGGCGCCGGCGGAGATGGTGTCGAGGCCGAGGCGGTCGCACAGGCGGGCGGCGGTCAGGACGGCGTCGGCGTCGGCGACGCCGCACAGCGGGCCGAGGGCGAACAGAGTCTCGTACTCCAGGCGGACCGGCCCGCCGGGGGCGGCGTAGATGTGTTCGCAGCCGATGGTGCAGGCGGCGCACGACTCGCGGGCGACGCGCCGGGCGGCGTTCAGATGCTCTCCCGAGAGGGCTTCCGCTCCCTCGAATGTCCCTTGCTGAAAGTTGCGCGTCGGCAGGGCGGCGAGGCGATTAAACGTCAGCAGGTTGGCGACGGTGCCGAGTTCGCGGTACTTGGCCGTCGCCGGGCCGAAGGAGCGGCGCGACAGGTCCTTCGCCGCCGCGATCACTCCCGCCGGGTTGGCCACCTCGACGCGGCGCGTGCCGGCGACCGCCACGGCCTTGAGGCGCTTCGACCCCATGACGGCGCCGAGTCCGCCGCGGCCGGCGTGGCGGTTGTCGTGGCTGATCGTGGCATAGCGGACCAGGTTCTCGCCCGCCGGGCCGATCACCGCCGCGTGGAAGCGCGCCCCGAGGCGCTGGCGCAGCACGTCGGCGGCCTCCTCGGCGGGCAACCCCCAGGCGTCGTCCGCCGGTTCGACGCGCGCCTCGCCTTCGTCGATCACCAGGACCGACGGCGCGGCGCAGGCGCCCACGATCACGAGAGCGTCGCAGCCGGCGCGCTTGGCGGCGAGGGCGAAGTGCGACGAGGACAGGGCGTCGTTGAGGCGGTCGGTGAGCGGCGACTTGGCGACGACGGCGAACTTCGCGGACGTGGTGAGCGGCGTGCCGACGAGGGGACTGAGACTGAAGATCAGCGGCGCCTCGGGGGCGAACGGGTCGACGCCCGGCGGCGCCTCGCGGTGCATCAGGTACGCGGCCAGGCCGACGCCGCCGAGGAAGCGGCGCAGGACGTCCTCCGCGAGCGGCACCCACGCGGAGGAGCCGCGCGTCAGATCGACGCGCAGGTACTGGCCGTGATAGCCGAACATCGCCCCTCCTCGAAATAGGCGAGCCGGCGGCTCGCCCTGCTAAGATCAGCGAGACGCGCGGCGAGGGACCAGGCGTGCGGCGCGTGTTTCTCGGACGGAAATCCTTTCAGGGGCGCTCCTCGAGGACATACCCCACCCCCCGCACCGTATGGATCAGTTTCTTCTCGAACGGGTCATCCACCTTGGAGCGGAGTCGCCGCACATGCACGTCCACCACGTTCGTATTGCTGTCGAAATTCATGTCCCACACTTGCTCCGCGATGAGGGTCCGCGAGAGCACCTCGCCGCGGCGCCGGGCGAGGAGCGAGAGGAGCAAGAACTCTTTGGGCGTGAGATCGAGGCGCTCTTCCTCCCGCGTGGCCTTATGCCTGACCAGATCGAGTTCCAGGTCGCCGATGCGGACGCTTTCCGATTGCCGCCCCGGCCCTCGCCGGAGGAGAGAGCGCACACGGGCCAAAAGCTCCGAGAAGGAGAACGGCTTTACGAGGTAATCGTCGGCCCCCAGCTCCAAGCCCTTCACCCGGTCCTCGATAGCGTCGCGGGCCGTGAGGAAGAGGACCGGCGTTTGCTTCCCCGCCCGCCGCAACTCCTCAAGGATCGACCAGCCCTCGCGCTCCGGGAGCATCACGTCGAGAATGACCAGGTCGTAGGTGTGGCTGCGGGCGAGGTGGAGGCCGTCGTCACCGCGGTCCGCCACGTCGACGACGAAGCTGTTCTCCGCAAGCCCCTTGCGAAGGTAAGCGGCGGTCTTCACTTCATCTTCGACTATAAGGATCTTCATACGCTGAGATTCTCGAAAGACGCCCCACGGTAAAGGAGGGCGGACGGCACCAGAAAGCGCCGAAGCCGTATCGTCATGCCGTGATGTCTCCGACCCGTTTTGCCCGGGCGTTCCTGGTCCCCGCTGGCGGTTCATCATACCACGGGCACCTTTCCGGGTGTGCGGGGCCGCGCCCTCCCGCCGCCGCTCTTTAGGCCGAGATTTGCCGGCCCACGCCAAAATGCCGGTACAGGACGGGCAGTACGAAGAGGTTCAGAGCGGTGGAAGTCGCCAGTCCCCCGAGGATGACCAGAGCCATCGGTCCTTCGATCTCGCGGCCCGCCTGGCCGCTGCCGATGGCAATCGGGAGAAGCCCCAAGGCCGTCACCAGCGCCGTCATCAAGACGGGAGCCAGACGCTCGCGTGCCCCACGGAATACCAGCTCGGGACCCCACGGCATCCCCTCTACTTCATGCAGGTGCTGCCAGTGGGAGACCATCATGATGCTGTTGCGGGTCGTGATCCCGAAGAGCGTCACGAAACCGATGAGGGAACCGACATCGAGGACACCGCCCGCCATGTAGACTGCCGCCACGCCGCCCACCAGGGCGAACGGCAAGTTGACAAGGACGAGAAGAAGTTTCCGCAGCGAACCAAACGCCATCCACAAGAGCAGCAGGATACCCGATGCCGAAGCCAGCCCAAGCCAAAGAAGTTCCCGCTGGGCCGCTTGCTTAGCTCCACTGGCACCCGTAAAGGTGTAAGAAACCCCTGATGGTAAGTTCAACTCCTTCACGCGAGCCTCGGCATCGGCCGCGAACGACTGGACATCCCGGCCCTGGACGTTGCAGGTCACCAGGCGCACCCGCCGCCCGCCCTCGTGCGTGATGAGGAAGCGGCCGTCGGACAGGTAGACATCCGCCACCTGCTTGAGTTGCACCCGGCCGCCCGCCGCCTCTAGAGCCTGAGTGCCGAGCCCCGGACTTGAGGAAGGTCCACTCTGCACTTGGGCTTGAGAAGCGGGAACGGAAATCCAGAGGTTGGCGACCTTCTCCGGCTCATTCCGAAGTTTTTCATCGAGGTGAACGACCAGAGCGATGACACGGTTCCCTTCATACGTCTGGCCGACTTCCGCCCCCTGATAGGCGGCGCTGACTGCTTCGAGGATTTGGGTGTTGCGTAGCCCGTGCAGGGCGGCAGCTTCTGGACGCACCCGGATCACCAATTCTGGCTGGCCGGTCTGCACCTCGGGACGCGCGTTGTCGTTCCCAGGGATCGTGCCAAGCACGCGGGCAATGTCCTGGGCCGCCCGGTCTACCGTGGCCAGGTCATTGCCATAAACCTTCACCGCTACCGGGGCGATGGAGCCGGAAATCGTCTCCTGGATACGCTCGGACAGAAACGAAAACACTTGGAAGTTGAAACCGGCGAACTTGTCCCGGAGCGCGCTCTTAACCGTCTGTCCCACGGCTTCCGGGTCTGAACCCGGCTTCAGGTTAACCTCCAGCTCGCTGTACTCCACGCCCCAGGTGTCTTCGCCTAGTTCGGCGCGACCTGCCTGCTGCGAGACGCTGAGGACATCCGGGTTTTTCAGCAACTCCTGGGTGACGGCGTTGCCGGCCGCCATCGACTGCGGCAATGACGTGCCGGGGATCCCCTGCATGTGGACGACGTAGTTGTTTTCCCGCAACTCCGGCAGAAACTCCCCGCCGAATTGAGATAGTGCCCATCCGGCCGCCGCGATCAGAACCACCACCACCGTTACCAGCAACGGCAACTGCCCGTCCAGGCGGCGGACGAGCCACTCATAACCGCCTTGTAGCCGGCGAAGGAGCGGCGGCTCCTCGGCGCCCCCGGCACGCGGCAAGAGCAGCAGGGACAACGCCGGCGTTACGGTCAGGGCCACGCCCAATGACGCGAGTACGGCCAGCACGTAGGCGTAGCCCAGAGGGGAGAACAACCGACCTTGCAGGCCCGTCAGGAAGAAGACCGGCACGAACACCAGGGTCACGATGAACGTAGCGTAGACGACGGCGCTGCGCACCTCCAGGGAGGCGGATAACACAACCTCGATGGCCGAGCGGGGGTGCCCCAGGCGAGTATTCTCCCGGAGCCGACGGAAGATGTTCTCCACGTCGATGATAGCATCGTCTACCACCTCGCCCACGGCAATGGCCAGCCCACCCAAGGTGAGCGTATTCAAGCTGACGCCGAAGGCCCGGAGCACGAAGACGGCACCCAAGAGCGACAGGGGGATGGCCGTCAGCGAGATGAACGCGATCCGCAGGTTGAAGAGAAAAACAAACAGCACGATGGCTACCAGCACCGCCCCGATGAGCAGCGACTCGGTAACATTGCCGACAGCGTGCGTGATGAAGTCGGCCTGCCGGAACAGGGCCGAGTGATACGTGATGCCTTCCCGCTCCAGGTCCGGCCGCAGCTTGTCCAATTCGGCTTCGACACGGCGAGTGATGTCAATCGTGTCGCTTTCATACTGTTTGTAGACAACCAGGGTCATTCCCGGCTGGCCGTTAATGGCCGCATCGCCAAACTTCGGCTCAGGCCCCTCCCGCACGTAGGCCACGTCCTTGAGTCGCACGGGCGTTCCCTCGAATGTGGCAATTACGGCTTGGCTCAATTCGTCGGCGGAGCGGACCTGGGCATCAACCCGCAGAATAAGTCGCTGGCTGGAGTTCTCCTGAAAGCCGGCACCGCGGACCCCGGTGGCCTGGCGGGTGGCGTCCAGAATATCTGTCAGGGTGAGATGATGAGCAGTCAGGTAGTCCGGATTCACCTGGACCTGGAATTGCCGCACTTCCCCGCCGAAGAGCGTCACTTGGGCCACGCCGCGGACCCCCACGGCAAACGCACTTCAATTGCTTGAAAACCCAAGGAGTTGTGCCAAGTACCGAATGTTCCTCCCCGCCCGCTTCCGTTTGACTTTCAACGACCCTTTGCTTGGATCGCCCCGCAACAAGGACAAGGCCAACCGG
>JBBROG010000151.1:0-20916 GCA_038229635.1 Gemmatales bacterium | reverse complement strand
TAACGTCCACTGTCAGTCGGGCCTCGCCGTGGCCGAGGCGGGACATGCCGAAAACCACGGGCGTTTTCAGCCACCCGCCAAGGGAAGAATACGGTACAACTACTGAACATGTTGGAAGCCCTGCCCCGAAGGGGTTACATAGCCCAGCCGGGGGTCGCGTACTCGCGCACCCCCGGACAACTCCGCCTCGTTGCCAGCGCCCGCCGGAACGACGACGCCCACCCCCGCAACGACTCTAGTTCGCTCGGACGAGCAGCGTCATCGCGCGGTCGGCGTTGCCGATGCGCACCATGCGGTCGAAGTGGTGTTGCTGGATCGCTTGCAGCGCTTGCTGCGCCTCCACCCCCCGGTCGCCGAACGACATGACGACCTGCGTGCCGTCCCAGAGGACGACCGACGGGCCGAACTGGCGCAGCGCGAGCGACTCGGGGCGGAAGGAGACGCCGTTCAGCCCAAGCATACTGCCGCGCGGCGCCTGGCCGTTGGTCAGGTAGTACGACAGAACCGGCTGCGGGCCGCCGACGGTCACCAACTCGGTGCAGTGGTAGTAGCGCAGCGCCGCCTGCGCGAGGCGGGCGTCGGCCTCGCTAGGGCCGAAGCTGGCGAGGACGGTGTTGCCCGAGGCGAGCTTCCAGTCACCGTTGTCGCGGCGCACCTGAAGGTCGCGGGCGTTGAACGGCACGCGGTCCGCCGCGCCGAAGCCCGGCACCGGCGCGCCCGGCATGCTCGGGTGGTTGAGGCCCATCATGCCGACCGGCGTGATCGGTCCGGGCTGACGAATATTCCCTTGCGGCAGCGTCGGCGCCGTCAACGGGGGCATCTGAGCCGGCGCCTGCGGGGCGGCGCCGTTCGCCCCGGCGTTGCTTGGGGTGCGCGGGGCGACGAGACTGCCGAGCCGCGGCAGGCGCGTCTCGCGCATACGGTTCGGCGTCTGGGCCTGAGCCTGGACCTGGGCGAGCGTGGGCGGCGCGGCCAGGAAGACGAGCATCATCGGCGACACCTGGCCGACGTAGCCGACCTGCGTGAAGCCGTAACGCTGCACGACCGCCAGCGCCTGGCGAGCCGCGTCGCTCTGCGCGCCGAAGTTGAACAGGATGCGGTGCTCGTCGCGCAGCGTCCACTGCCCCTGGACCTGTTCGGCCCGGAGCGTCGCCGGGTCGATCGGCAGGGTGCGCAGGCCGTGCGCCGGGGCGCGCGGCGCCTCGCCGTTCGTGAGCCAGTATTCCATGATCGGCCTCGGGCTGCCGATCGTCCCCTGCGAGTTGAGGCGCAGTTCTCGTACCAGCCGCAGCGCCTCGCGCCCC
Organism: Gemmatales bacterium; assembly: GCA_038229635.1. Lineage (GTDB taxonomy): Bacteria > Planctomycetota > Planctomycetia > Gemmatales > Gemmataceae > DATFNV01. The sequence goes on along the minus strand of JBBROG010000151.1, from coordinate 19,612 downwards.
TCGGTCTCGAAGCGGCCGAAGTCCTTCAGGAAGACGTTGCCAGCCCAGAGCTGCCAGCGGTTATCACGCCATTGCAACTCCGCCTGGTCGCTGTCGAACGCCGCCGCGCTTTCGGGCGGAGCCTGCGGCCCGGCGAAGGCGCCGCCTCCGGGCGGGTTGACGAAGGGGGCGCCCGGCGCGACGACGGGGAAGGGTAAGCTGCCCGAGGAGCCGGGCAGTTCCGGGATCGCTCGGGGGGGCGGCGGCGATTCCCGTTGGGCCCGAGCCGTGCCGGCGGACAGAAGGACGGTTGCACAGAAAAGGGCTGTTCGCCACATGGCCTGGGTTCCCCCGAACGCGACAGGAAACGACGGCACCGACGTGAAGCGCACCGACCCGAACCGGGCGGGCGCGCCCGCCCGCCCGGATGGGAATCGGTATCGAAGAAATCGGTTATTCCGCCGGCAAGGATGAGGGGAAAGCGGAAAAAAGAGAGGACGGGCGTCCGCGGCGTCGCGGACAGGGTTGCCGCCTTCGCCGACGCTGCGGGCTCCCGGGAGCGCCGGAGAGACGGAGGGCGGCACAAGCTGGGTAAAGTCATGGCGACTCTTCGGCCGAAATAGTACCTGTCGGATGGCGAGGTTTGGGTAACGAAGGTGGTCGGCGAAAGATGACCGCGACCCGGACGGCGCCGCGACACCGTGATTCGACGAAGGGCTGTATCAATTAACGCGGACGACGGCGATTCCCCAAGGGGCAGTCGCCTCGGCCGACTCGTGAGGAGCGATCATCCATGTCTCGTGGCTTCAAGATGCTGGCAGTCATGATCGTGGCGACACTGGGCTTGTGGGGCTGTGCGCAGGGGCAGGCCCCCGGCGCTCACGCCGAAAAGATGCGCGCGCTGGAGAACAGGTGCGCCAAGCTGGAGGACGATTACCGGGCGGTCGCGGCGGCGCGCGACGGGCTGCGGAAAAAGGTGGCGACGCTGGAGGAGGAACAGGGCAAGGTCCAGCAGGAACTGGAGACGCATCAGCCCCTGCTCAAGGAACGGCTGACCGTGTTGAAGGAGCGCGACGAACTCCAGCAGCAGCTGGGCGGCCGGACCACGGAGCGCGACGACGCCCGCACCCAACTCGAAACGGTCCGCAAGGGACTGCGCACGATCCTCGGCCAGGCCGACGCGGCGGCGACGTTCACCCCGCCGGCGGTCTCCGCCGCGGTGAGCGTGAACGGGGGCAAGAGCTGAGGAATCCCGGCCGCCCCCGCCGACGTTTCGCCCCCGCGCCACACCACGCGAGGGCGAAACGTCGGCGGCGGGCGCGAATAGTCGCACCCCTGAGAGTGTCGTACACCGTACTGCGTACCGAGCGGTCGCCGTGGCCGCTCCTCGGCGACACGCACAACCCCCGGCGTCCCATGTCTTCCCCCGAAGCTCGCGCCCGCCTGCTGGAACTGTTCAAGGCCCGCGCTTTCTCCTTCGGCCGCTTCACCCTCGCGTCCGGCAAGGAGAGCAGTTACTACGTCAACAGCAAGAAGGCCCTCTTCAACGGCGAGGTCATTTCTCTCCTCGCCGAAGTGCTGTTCGACCTTACGGAGGGCCTGAACGTCCAGGCGGTCGGCGGGCCGGAGGTCGGGGCCATCCCCATCGCCGCCGCCCTCGCGATGCGCTACCACGCGGCCGGCCGCGCCGTCGAGGGCTTCTTCGTCCGCAAGCAGGCGAAGGCGCACGGCAGTCAGGAGCGCGTCGAGGGAGTGTTGCGGCCGGGCGACCGGGTGGCGGTCGTCGAGGACGTGGTCACCACGGGCGAGTCCGTGGTGAAGGCGATCGAGGAAGTGGAACGGGCCGGCGCCGTCGTCGTCGCGGTGACGTGTGTCGTCGACCGTCTCGAAGGGGCGCATGAGCGACTCGGCAAGTACCATTTCTTGCCGATTTTCACGATCCGCGATTTCGGCGTTATGGCGCCGGCCTGAGGCGCCGTCACGCGCCCTCGACCCGGCTGGCCCGCGGGCGGCCGCGCGCCACGGCGACGAGGAGGCCGAGGACGGCGCCGGCGGCGGCGCCCGCGACGATGCTCTCCTCGTAGACGTGGGAGTTCACCTCGGCGTGGCCGAAGCTGGCGAGGGCGACGAGCACGCCGCCGATCACCGCCGCGCCCACGACTTCCAGGAACATCCCGCCGAGGAATTTCGTCCACGACCAGGTGCGGCCGCAGACCTCTCGGCTCTCCTCGACGGCGGCGCTCACCATCGCCTCGCCCTCGCGGGCCGCGTGGCGGCAGTGGCGTGCCACCACCGGGCCGTACTCGCGGGCGACGCCGTACACCTTGAACGAGGCGTCCGCCGCGGCGAGCGTCACGGTTCGCGCCGCGGGACGAATCAGGTGGAGCGCGATCAGCCCGCGCCGCACCGTCCAGCCGGCGAAGCGGAAACACCGGCTCAGCAGGAAGCCAATGTGGCCGAAGACGGAGCCGACCCGGCCGCGGATGTCGGCAAAAGCCGCGCGCGGCCCGCGCGTCACGACCTGATAGGGCACCCACAGGGCGAGGCCGATCAGGGCGAACGGCAGCACCATGCCGACGACCGTGGCGATGAGGGAGATGGCGACGGAGAGGAGCGCTGCCACCGGCCCGACGAGAACGACGGCCGCGAGCCCGAGGGCGGCGAGGAAGAAGAGGGTCCGGACGGCCCGGCCCAGCGATTCTGCGACGGCCACGGCAACACCTCCCAAGGCGCGGAATGGGGCGGTACAAGGGTTATTCGCCGCCTGACGAACTTTATTTGAAGCAGCGCGCGGAAAAAGTTACTTTGTGTCCGTCCCTTGACTGCTCGGACCGCGTCCCCCATCATGGCGCCGTGCGACGACGATTTCTACCCCAAACCGCAGCCCGCGCCATGACCCCGCTCCTTCCCCCCGTCACCCGCCGCGACTTCCTCGAGCGCTGCGGCATGGGCTTCGGCCTCGTCGGCCTCGCCGGCGTCCTGTCCGACGACGCCCGCGCCGCCGGCGAAACGGCGAGCGACCCCCTCGCCCCGAAGGCGCCGCACTTTCCCGCGCGGGCGAAACAGGTCGTCCACCTGTTCATGAACGGCGGGCCGTCGCAAGTCGACACCTTCGACCCGAAACCGCTGCTCGACAAGTACCACGGCAAGCCGCTGCCGTCGCCGACCCTGCGCACCGAGCGAAAGACCGCCGGCGCCATGCGCTCGCCGTTCGCCTTTCGGCGCTACGGCCAAAGCGGCCTGGAGGTCAGCGACCTGTTCGCCCGTACCGCGACCGCCCACGCCGACGACTTGTGCGTCATCCGCTCGATGCACGCCGAGGTGCCGAACCACGAGCCGTCGCTGATGCTGATGAACTGCGGCGACGGGCGGCTGCCGCGTCCGAGCCTGGGCTCCTGGGTGACTTACGGCCTCGGCAGCGAGAACCGCAACCTGCCCGGCTTCATCGCGATGTGCCCCGGCGGCTACCCCATCGTGGCGACGCAGAACTGGCGCTCGGCCTTCCTCCCCGGCGCCAACCAGGGCACCTACGTCGATACGCAGCACACCGACATCCGCAAACTGATCGAAAACATCCGCAACGACGCCGCCGCGCCCGGCGAGCAGCGCCGCCAGATCGACCTCGTGCGCCGCCTCAACGAGCTTCACCTGGGGGAACGGCCGGGCGACGCGCAACTCGAAGCGCGGCTCCAGTCGTTCGAGCTGGCGTATCGTATGCAGGGCGAGGCGGCCGAAGCGTTCGACGTCGGCCGCGAGCCGGCGTCGGTCCGCGCGGCGTATGGTACGGGGACGCACGGCCGGCAACTGCTCATCACGCGGCGGCTGCTGGAGCGCGGCGTGCGCTTCGTCCAGGTGTGGAGCGGCGCCGGCCAGCCGTGGGACAGTCACGACGGGCTGGAGAAGGCGCACCGCGACCTGGCGGCGGGCTGGGACCAGGCCATCGCCGCGTTCCTGACCGACCTGAAGCAGCGCGGCCTCTTGGCGACGACGCTGGTGATGTGGGGCGGCGAGTTCGGGCGGACGCCGGTAGCCGAGCTACCGGCGCTGAACGGTCGCGATCACAACCATTACGGCTTCTCGATGTGGTTGACCGGCGGCGGCGTCCGGGGCGGCCTGGCTTACGGGGCGACCGACGAACTCGGCTTCGCGGCGGCGGAGAAGCCGGTCCACGTCCACGACCTGCACGCGACGCTGCTGCACCTGCTCGGCTTCGACCACGAGAAGCTGACGTACCGCTATGCGGGCCGCGACTTCCGGCTGACCGACGTCGCGGGGCGAGTCGTCCGGGAGGTCATCGCCTGAACCGCCCAAGACCTTTGGAATCGCTCTCCCGGACAACCGACCCGCTTCCTTCTTGAGTCACCACGACAAGGCTTCCGGCGCGTCTTGGAACAACCGCGTGATGCTCGGTACTGTGGCGCATTGCCGCTGCATCTCTCTCCAGACCGTCGCGTGCGGCATGCGCCGCAAGGCGGCGAGGAGCTTCTTCAGTTCCCGAACACCGGCGCCGCGGTCGCGATCAACGACGTACTCGCGCAGGCGCGATCGGTAGCTTCGGAAGGCGTCCTCGCGCGCCTTGACCAGGTCATCTCGATCATTCAAGCCCAACACCCTGATGGTCCGGTCAGCCCGCTCGCGATCCGCCGTCCCCGCCGGGGCAAGAGGGACGAACTCAAAGGTGTCGATCAAGTCGAGTTGCATTAACTGGAGCGGGTCCTCGCGTCGCGGGTCGAGGAAGGCGGGGAGGCCCCTCGGCGGGACGGCGGGCACCGCCCCGCGCGCACGGGTCACTTCGACGATCTTCAGAGGGTTGGAACAAGTCATCACCGCGAAGCGGTTGCTCTTCTTGCGGTTGCAGCGGCCGCACGACCAGTAGTAGTTGGCCCAGACGAACACCCAGCCGGGGTAGTAATCTTTCGGGCGGAAGTGGTCGATCTGGTCCGCGGACGAGTCCTCGCAATACATGCAGCGGTTGGGTCCGCAACACATGGCTCTGAGGAGCCGGCGCACCTCACGAAACACCGGGTCGGCGGCCTTGTTCTTGGCCTTGAAGAGCCGCTTTCCGTGCCCGATCCGGTCCGCCAAAGTTGCCAGGGAGGCGACGTGCGCCTGATAATTCTCTAGGCCGTCGCGGACCCGCGGGGGCAGCCGGCGATTAACGATCCGAATCATAGTGTCAATCCAGGGCCGCGGCCGAGGTCGGGAGTGTGCGGCGGAGGCGGTCTTGCTCGGACCTCTCTTCGGAGGAGAGCCCCGCGTTCTTCTCCTTCACGTTCAATTCGGCGAGCCGGCGCCGGCGGTCCCGCGACTGCTCCGTACTGGCGACGTTCTCCCCGAAAACTTCCGTCCCGTAGGCGTCGAGCACGTTGCCAAAGGTCAGACGCCTGAGTTCATCCCCCACGACCATGCCCCCCGATTCCTCCGCCCCCGGCCGGGGCAGCCGGTAAATCGACCCGCGGTCGCACGGCCCGCAAACGAGCGGGCTATGCGAGGTTACGATGAACTGGATGTTGGGGAAGTGGTCGCGCAGCCAGAACCCGATGCGGCGTTGCCAGGTCGGGTGCAGGTGGGCGTCGATCTCGTCGACGAGTACGACCCCCGGCGCGGCCACCTTCGTCGGGTCGTTCGGGTCGAAGACGGCGCCCGCGCCGTAGACCTCGGCGAGTTGGCGGATCAACTCAAACGTCATACTGAGGACGGATCGGTAGCCGTCGCTCAGGTTCTCGACCTCCACGTCGGCGCCGTTGCCGTCGACGAACCGGACCGCGGAAGAGGTTATTTCGCCGAGGTGCGCCCGGAAAGGCAGGAAGCCCTCCTGGTTAATGAATTCCTTGAGGGGCGCCAACAACTTCCCTTCCGGGGCTTGTTCGTACTCCTTGAAGCGCAGGTCCCTCAGCCATTCGAGACACTCGGTCAGAGCGACCCGCTCGTCGAAAAGGGAAAGGTGCCGCCCGAGGCGGGGAAACTGATAGAACATGCGCCGCGAATCGGGGTCGCCGCCGGTGAAGCGGCGGAGAGGGCCGTAGGACGCGGAGAACCATCCGCGGCTCCGAGTCCCCCAGACGCTGCGATCTCCCCCCCCGCCGCGCAGATGAACGGTATCGTCCTCCTTGCGATCGAGTCTGACGGTAACTCTTAGATCACGTGGCGCGGTGCCGGACCCCGAAAAGCGATCGCGCTTCTCGTTCCGACAGAGGGCGAGGGAAACGCGGCCGGCCTTCTTCCCTTTGGCGAGCCACTGCTCCCACGACTGTCGCAACTGCTGTGCTGTCTTTGGGCCGACGAGGGCGAGCGCGACGGCTCGAAGGAAGGACGTCTTCCCCGACCCGTTATCGCCGGCGATGACGTGCCATCCGGCGGGTGGTTGGGAAGACCGAAGTCTCCACCACAGCGTGGCGATCGTGCGAATGTTGTTGATGCGAACGTCCGTGATATACATGGATTCTCCGCCGCAAGCGCCTGGAGGAGCGGCCCCTTGACAAGGGTGCGAAGAGGCGGCGCCGGTCTTCACCGCTAGTCTAACGGCCGCGCCTCGCGGGCGCCAACCGCGGCCCAACTCGCCCAGGATCTCGTAGCCGGGGACGGTCACACCTTCGGCGGCGAAGGAAACGGCGTCTCCTTCGGGGAGGCGCGTGCCGCCTTCGTCCGGGTGAGAAGGCGGGGGGTCCGTGCCGTTCGGTGGCGCCATGACATCAACTCGGGGGAGGCGGGCCGTCGCGCGACGTCCTCCAGAATAACGCTTCCGCCGCCCGAGGGCGAACATTTCGGCGCGTCGCTCTGCAATTGACCTTCTCCCCTCCGTTTGCTAGAGACGCCGCCCTCGCCGCCTGGCCGGCGTTTCCTCTCACCCCCCGGAGGGAGTCGTTCATGTCCGCACGCCTCGCGACCCGCTGGCTTCTCGCGCCCGCCCTGCTCGCCGCGCTGGGGCTCGCCCCCGCCGCCGCTCAACAGCCGTCCGACCTGCTCAGCCGCCCGAAAGCCGTCCAGGCTTCCTCGCTCGCCGCCGAGCGTCACCTGGCGCGCGTCTTATTCCTCGGCCTGCGCTCCGCTGCGTTTCTGCCTTCGGAGGACGAACTGGAAACGGTCGCCGGCTTCGTTCAGGATCTCGTGGAGATGATGCTGCCCGACGACGAGGCCAAGCCGCCGTCGACCACGTTGGCCACCCCGCCGCGCCTCGTTCGCGTAGCCGGCCCCGTCGGCGAGACGGTGATGATTCCCTTCGAGCGCTTGCCCCTGCCGGCCGTCGTCGTCGAGCGCGGCTCGGAGGAGAGCGAGCCGCGGCCGAAGACGACGCCGTCGCTGCTCGGCGACCTGCTCTACTACACCGAGCCGGTCAGCGCGCCCGCCGAGAAGATCGCTCCGCCCAAGGTTCAGGAGACGCGCACCGGATCACTGATGTTCGGCATCGGTATTAGTAGTGACGCGGGCCTGACCGGGAGCGTCGTCATCAACGACCGCGAACTCATCCTGGCGATGCCGAAGGAGGTGCGCGAGGCGCCGGCGAAGGAAGAGGTCAACCTGAAGGTGTCACTCGTCCAGATGAAGCGCGGGGCGGCCGAGAGCCTCGGGCTGAAGGGCAGGGTCAACGGCAACCCGGCGTTCGTCCTGGACAATGACCAAATCAACCAGAAGGTCCGAGCGTTGGAGCGCGCTCAGAAGGCGTGGCCGATCAGTCACCAAGTCCTGACGATGCCGGAGGGTGGGACGGTAGCGGCCTTCTCCGGCGGACAGCTCATGATTCCGTTCACGAGCGCCGCCGGCCTGGAGGGCGTGTCGTTCATGCCCTATGGCCTGTCGGTGAGATTCACGCCGGTCATCACCTGCAAGGATCGCATCCGCTTGCAAATCAACGCCCAGCTGAGTACCCGCGACATGAGCCTGAGCAATAGCCCGACCCACGGCTGCCAATCGCGAACCATTGAGACCAAAGTGGAGATGCGCGACGGCCAGACGTACGCCTGCGGCGGACTGGAGACGGACAAGAACGACTCGGTAATCGTGCTGATCGTCACGCCGCAAATCGTAAAGCGTTCGTTTTCTTCCGGGACGCCGGCGCCGCGCCTGCCCGGCGCGGAGGGACGCTCACCCTTCGACAACCGCCGCATGATCGAGTTGTTGAACAACTCGGAAGAACTTCGGCAAATCGAGCGGGAGTGGGAGCGAATCTGGGGCGACGACCGGCCGTGAACGCCCCGCTCGCGGTTTCGCGCCCGCGCCTGGGAGGCGCGGGCGCGAAACCGCAAGCGGAAGTTCACCGCCCCGCGTTGGGCGTCGCGTGCTTGGTCGGGTCCTGAATGAGTTGGATGATCTCCGCCAGCGACATCTTCTCGATGCCGGGGAAGAGGTCCATCTGCACCGCCAGCGCCGCCAGGATGTGCTCCTCGCGGATCAACCCCATCGTCAGCGCCATTTGTCCGAACTTCTGCCGGTCCATCCGCCGCCCGAGCGCGTCGACGACGCGCCGCACGTCCGGCTCTTGAAGGATTCGCAGCTCGACGAGGATCTCGCCGAGCTTCTTGCGCGCGCGCGCCATCATCCCCGCAACCTCTCCGTTCCGCGGGCGTGGGGAGGGCCGCGGCTCTCGGTGGATTTTAGATCGGTAATAGAGGGGGTGCCTGTTCCGGGAAGGCTTCGCGGGGCGGGGACGGGATGGGTCGCCCGCGGAGCCGTCGGCACAACTATAGCCCACGCCGGGTGGCGCCGGGGCGGGGTGCGGGGAAGGGGCGCTTACTTGAGCAGTTTCTCGCCGAGGTCGCGCACGCGGTCCATGCTGAGCTGCAGCGCCTTCTCGGCGCCGCGCATGCTGGCGATGGCCGACTCGACCCGCTGCACGCAGCCGTCCAGCTCGCCCGCCGAGCTGTCCGGGTAGAGCAGGCAGGACGACAGTTCCTTGATCGCCGGCTCGACCTCCTGCTCCAACACCTGGAGGAAGCGGCGGCCGAAGTCCTCCGACTCGATGGTGGCGCGGTGCAGGGTGCCGAGCAGCTCGCCCTGCGCGGCCGGATCGACGGCGCGGTCGAGGTTGGCCGGGGACTTGGCCGGCGCCGCGGCGACCGCGACCCCGCCGCCGGGCGTTGTCGCCTGGGTCTGGGCCGCCTCGACTTGCGCCAGCCCGCTCAGCGCCTTGTCCCAGTTGGGCCGCTGCTGCAGAGCCAGCTTGTAGTGGCTGATCGCCTGGACGAACTGCTTGCGCTCGAAGAAGACGTTCGCCAGGTTGTAATGGGCGTCGGGCATCTGCGGGTTGACGCGCAGCGCCTCGCGGTACGCCTGGACGCACATGTCGACCTGCCCTTTGCGCCGGTAGACCAGCCCCAGGTTGTAGTAGCCCTCGGCCCGGTGCGGGTCGAGTTGGATGCCGCGGCGCAGCATGGCGAGGGCGTCGTCCGGCTGGTCGAGCAGGTTGTAGACGGCGCCGAGGTTGATGAAGGCGCCGGACCGCAGCGGGTCGAGCCGCGTCACCTCCTTGAAGTGGTGGGCGGCGCTGTGCAGCTCCTTGAGCTGGAAGCAGACGGTCGCCAGGCCGTAGTGAACGTCGGGGGCGTCCGACTTCACGCCCAGCGCCTGGAGGTAGAGTTGACGCGCCGTGTCCGGGCTGCGCTGGGCGATGGCCTCGCGCGCCTTCAGACAGAGGACTTCGACACTTTCGACGCCCATGTACGGACCCCCGGTCAGTGATGCGATGCGAGACGGCGGACTGTCGGGGTACTGCGTGCCTACGATTATACGCTCCGGGCGGCGTCTTGCTCAACGGGAAATTGCGCCGTCACCGCCATCCCGCCGGCTCGGCCTTTTTTTTCCGCTTCTCGCTAGCCTTCCCGGCAATCGCGTACTAAGGTTGACCCGAGGCACTGAACCGACACCGGGCAGGAGTTCTCCCCCCATGCAGCAGCTCTTTCGGTCAAGGAAGTCGTCGGCCCAGTCTCCGCTGGAGACCTACCTGCGCGAGATCAACGAGACGCCGCTCCTGACGGCCGCCGAGGAGAAAGAGTTGGCCCGGCGCATCTGGCAGGGCGACACGCGCGCCCGCGACAGCATGGTCCGCGCCAACCTGCGCCTCGTCGTCAACATCGCGCGCAACTACGTCGGCAAGGGCCTCGACCTGCCCGACCTGATCGAGGAAGGCAACCTCGGGCTGCTGCGCGCCGTCGAGGGCTTCGACCCGACGATGAACACGCGCTTCAGCACCTACGCCGGCTACTGGATCAAGCAGTCGATCAAGCGCGCCCTCATCAACACCGGCAAGACGATCCGCATCCCCGCCTACATGGCCCAGCTGCTGACCGAGTGGCGCCGGGCGACGGCTCAGCTGCAAGAGGACCTCGGCCGCCCGCCGACGCAGGAAGAAGTCGCCGCCCACATGAACCTGCCGCGGCGCAAGCTGAATCTCATCAAGAAAGCGATCCGCATCTACAACGCCGCCCCGCAGGCCGACCCGTCCGAGGAAGGGCAGACCATCGACGCGACCGTCATGGACCTGCGCGTCAAGACGCCCGACGCGGCGCTCATCGCCTCCGACGACGTCAGCCAGGTGCTGTCGCTGTTGGACAAGATGGGCGAGCGCGAGGCGACGGTGCTGCGGCTGCGCTTCGGCCTCGACGGCGAGGAGCCGAAGACGCTGAAAGAGATCGGCGAACGCCTCGGCCTGACGCGCGAGCGCGTCCGCCAGATCGAGCGCGAGGCGCTCGGCAGTCTGCGCGAGAACATGGAGACCGAAGAAGTCGTTTGAGCGCCGAGCTGCTCGCGGCTTCGCAATTGCGAAGCCGCGAGCGACAGTTCGTCACACCTCCGGCCCGATCCCGAACCCCTTCCGGTACGTCCTCCCGAGCAGCTTGTTCGCCGCGTCGTCCCCCGAAACCGTCTCCGTCGCCGCGTCGAAGCGCAGCACCCGCCCCACCCGGTAAGCGATATTCCCGAGGTGACAGAGCCGTGTACTCTTGTGTCCCTCCTCGATGTCGGCGTTCGGCCGCCCGCCGTTCTTGACGCGGTCGAGGAAGTCGCGCAGGTGCGGCCGCTCCGCGTCCGACGCCGCGTCCGACGCCTCCGCCCCGTCGACGACGTGCCACCCTTTCTTGTCGAACGTCAGCGTCCCCTTCTCGCCGTAGAGCGTCACGCCCCCGTCTTGGCCTTCGACGCCGGTCTTCGACCAGACGCGGTGTTCCCACAGCACGCACGTCCCCGGAAAGTCGTAGGTGACCAGCTGCGTGTCGGGCGTCTGCTGGTCGTCGTCGTAGAAGAGCTTGCCGCCGCCGCAGGCGACGCGCTCCGGGGCGTCGAGGTCGAGGAGCATTCTCACCGCGTCGAGGCCGTGAATGCCGTTATTGCCCAATTCGCCCGTGCCGTAGTCCCAGAACCAGTGCCATTGGTAGTGGAAGTGGTTCGGGTTGAACGGCCGCTCGGGCGCCGGGCCGAGCCAGAGGTCGTAGTCGACGCCGGCGGGCACCGGGCCGTTGGGCTTCTTGCCGATGCTCGGGCGGTGGCCGGCGATCCAGGCGCGCGCGAACGGCACCTTGCCGAGCTTCCCCGAGCGCACGAAGTCGCGGGCGCTTTGGAAGTGGGCGGCGCTGCGGCGCTGCGAACCCATCTGCACGACGCGGCCGTACTTGCGCGCCGCCCGGACCATGAGGCGGCCTTCGACGAGGTTGTGCGAACAGGGCTTCTCGACGTAGACGTGCTTGCCCGCCTGGCACGCCCAGACCGTCGCCGGCGCGTGCCAGTGGTCCGGCGCCGCCACCACCAGCCCCGTCAGCGACGTGTCTTCCAGGACGCGGCGCACGTCCTTCTCGACCTTCGGCTCTTTCTTCTGGCGCTTCGCCAACTCCTTGAGCGCCGGGCCGACGACGTTTTCGTCCACGTCGCAGACCGCGGCTATTTCGACGTCGTCGAAGGCGGAGAAGCCGCGGACGAGGTCCTTGCCGCGGTTGCGCAGGCCCATGACGGCGAGGCGGATTTTCTCATTCGGCTTGTCGGCGGCGCCGGCGTAGGCGGCGGCGGGCAAGGCGGCGAGGGAGCCGGCGGCGGCTCGCAGGAAGTCGCGGCGGTGAGGGGACGGCATGGGTAAGAACCTCGGCGGGAAGGATCGTCGTCGTCCGAGACGGGGACTCCCACGTCGCTCGGGCGATGGAGGACCAGGACACGCTATGATTATAGACGAAGGCGTTCACGACCGTGGAGTGCTGTTCCACGTCCGGAATGGGACAAGGGTCGGCGGGGGAGAATCATGCGTCAGCCGCGTATCCTGATGTGCGCCCCGGACTATTACGGCATCGAGTACGAGATCAACCCCTGGATGAAGGTCGAGCGCGGCAGCATCCGCGAGCGCGCCGGCGCCCAGTGGGCGAAGCTGCGCGACACGCTGCGCGGCCTCGGCGTGGAGGTCGAGCTGCTGCCGCCACAGCCGGGCCTGCCCGACCTCGTCTTCACCGCCAACGCGGGGCTCGTCTTCAACAAGCGCTTCTTCGGCTCGTCGTTCCGCCATGAGGTGCGCGCCGGCGAGTCGCCGTTCTTCGACGCCTGGTTCGCCGAGCGCGGCTTCGCGGTCGAGCACGTCCCCGCGGGCGTCTTCTTCGAGGGCGCCGGCGACGCCCTCTTCTGCGGCGCGAAGCTGTTCGCCGGCTACCGCATCCGCAGCGACGTCGGCGGCCACCAGCACCTCGGCCAGGCGCTGGGGCGCCTCGTGCTGCCGCTGGAGCTGGTCAATCCGTACTTTTACCATCTCGATACCTGTTTCTGCCCCCTCGCGCCCGGCGAGGCGCTTTACTACCCCGGCGCCTTCGACGCCTACGGGCTGCGCGTCCTGGAGGCGCACGTCCCGCGCCTGCTCGCGGTCGACGAGGAGGAGGCGAAGCGCTTCGCCTGCAACGCGGTCGTGGTCGGCAAGACGGTGGTGACCAACGCGGGCTGCGACCGGCTGGCGGCGGGCCTGCGCGCGTGGGGTTACACGCCGGTGGGGGTCGAACTGGGCGAGTTTCTGAAGTCGGGCGGCAGCGCCAAGTGTCTCACGCTGCGCCTCGACGGCGAGGAGGCGGCGGTGTGGGACTGAGAAACGAACCACAGAGGCACAGAGGAAACCTCCCGTAGGACGGACCTCCGGTCCGTCGCGGCGACGGACCGGAGGTCCGTCCTACGCGGAAGGTTTTTCCCGCCGCTCGCCTTACCAGCTGATGTCCACGCGCGGCGCCGGCCGTCCGGGGCCGCGCAGCTCGAGCCAGAAGTCGAGCAGGGCGGCGACCAGGGCCGTCAGGTGGACCAGCAGGGCGAGCCACGCCCAGCCGGACGTGGTGTAGAAGACGGCTCCTCCGCCGGTCGTTTCCGCGCTCGCCTTGAAGCCGGTGACGAGTTGCAGCACCAGGAAGAAGAACGACAGGAACAGCAGCAGCGCCACGACCGCCGACCGCCACGGCCACAGTTGCCGCAGGGCCGACGGCAGGCGCACCGCGTTCGGTGCCAGTCGCAGCGCGGCGATGGCGGCGGACAGCAGCAAGGCGACGAGGAAGACCAGCAGATACAACAAGGTCAGCACGTTCGCCTCGCCGAACCCCCACCCCCAGGCGCTGCGGCCGACGGCCTTCACGTCGCCGCCGCTAATCGCTTCGCCCCAGGTGAAGAGACTCAGTACGAACAACAAGAGCAGTGCCAGCGGCGTCACCCACGAGACGACGTGCGGGTTGATGGAGAGGGTCCGCTTGCGCGTGAAGTCGCCCATCGAGAGAGGCGGCGGCTCCGGCTTTCGCTGAGGCGGCGGCGGGGGCGGCGTCGCGGTGATGGGGGACGTCGGCGGCTCGGGGGCACGCTTCGCCGCCGACGGCTCGGTGACGACGCCGTAGACCTCGGCGCCGGGCACGGGAGGAGGAGGCGTCAGGAGAGGTGCCATCGCCGCCGGCGCGTTCACCGGGGGCGGCAGCGCCGGCGCCTGGAAGGTGTTCTGGCACAGCGGGCACTTCATCAGTTGCCCGGCGTACTCGTCGGGGACGGTCAACTCTTTCTGGCAGTTCGGGCAGCGGAAGTCCATAGGTCGTCGCGGCTCAGGGGGTCACGGGTTCCCGCGCCGGCCCGAGCCGCGCGGGCTGTTCACGACAATACCGCAATCGGCGCGGAAAAGCGACCCTCTATCCCCGAAATTCGCGAAAGGCACGCGGCAAGCAGGCGATCAAATCGGTCGCGAGGAGAGAAACCTCCCCGACGTCGTCGCGCGCCCGGTCGCCGGCCAGGCCGTGCAGGTAGACGCCGAGTTGGGCGGCGGCGAACGGCTCGAGATGCTGGCCCAGGAGAGCGCCGATCAGGCCGGCGAGGACGTCGCCGCTGCCGCCCGTCGCCATGCCGGGGTTGCCGGTCGTGTTGACGAAGACGCGCGTGCCGTCCGTGACGACCGTGCCGTGCCCCTTGAGGACGACGACGGCGCCGTGGTCGCGCGCGAAGCGCAGCGCCGCGTCCTGCCGGCCGGCGGCGTCGGCGGGCGTCTTGGCACCGGTGAGCCGCGCGAACTCGCCGGGGTGCGGCGTCAGGACCGGCGGGACGGCACGGCCGCGCAGGACGTCCGTCCGCCCGCGCAGGACGTTGAGGGCGTCGGCGTCGAGGACCAGACGCCCCGTGAAGCGCGCGAGCAAGGCCGTGACGAGGGCGCCGACGGCGTCCGTGTCGCCGAGGCCGGGGCCGGCAACGACGACGTCGCTGGCGGCGGCGAGGGCGAGCAGGCCGGCCTCGGCAAGGGCGGACAGGCGCCCTTGCTCGTCGTTCGCCAAAGGGGCGGTCATGTAGCACGGGTTGGCGGCGGCGACGACGGGGAGGATGTCGGCGGCGACGGCCACGCGGACGAGGCCGGCCCCGCCGCGCAAGGCCGCCGTGGCGCAGAGGACGGCGGCGCCCGACATGCCGCGGCTGCCGGCGACGACGAGGACGCGGCCGAAGTCGCCTTTGTGGGCGTCGGCGGGCCGAGGAGGCAAGGGCGGGAGCGGAGGCGTCGTCGGCATGATGCGAGCCCCAAGACGGAAGGAAACCTTCGGGGCGTTGTAGACCGATGGGGCGACAGCGGCCAGGACGATGTCGCGTATCAAGAAGACAGGGGTCGGAGTGTCACGGGGGTGTCACGACCATCGCCCCTTGCGTGACACCCCCTTCTCGCTGACGGGCGCGGCTCGGTCCCATACGCTAACGAGACCATGATCTCACGCGACGACTTCCTCCAGCGCGTCCGCCGAGCCGTCGCCGAGGGCAACCGCGCCGGCCAGGCGCCCTCGCTGCGGCCGCGCGACGGCGTCGGCTACCAGGGCGCCGGCCCCGACCCGGTCGCCCGCCTCCGCGACGAACTCGCCGCCGCCGGCGCCCTGCTCCACGTCGTCGCCGACACCGTCGCCGCCGCCGACAAGGTTCTCGAACTGGTGGGGACAAAGGCGGCGCGGCGGGTGCTGCTCGGCCGCGGCGCCGTCCTCGACCGCCTCGGCCTGGCCGCCCGCCTGCGCGCGGCCGGCGTCGCCGTCGCCGTCGTCGGCGCCCTGCCCGAGGGCGGCGCCCGTGCCGCCTTCTTCGCCGCCGACGTCGGCGTCTCCGGCGTCGACCACCTCATCGCCGAGACGGGGACGGTCGCGCTTTTCGCCCGGCCCGACGAACCGCGCTCGCTGAGCCTCCTGCCGCCGGTCCACGTCGCCGTCGCCGAGCGCTCGCAAATCCTGCCCGACCTGTTCGACCTGTTCGCCGCGGTGCCGCGCGGCCCGGGCGACGGGCTGCCCCAAATGCCGTCGTGCTTGTCGCTCATCACCGGGCCGAGCAAGACCGGCGACATCGAGCTGCGCCTGGTGACGGGCGTTCACGGGCCGGGCGAAGTCCACGTCGTCCTGATCGGCGCCGTATAACAGCCCCCGGTTCCCTGTCTGTCGCCGAGGATTCGCACTCATGGATCATTTCACGGTCGCCCTGCTGAGCCTCCTGGGGACGTTCGGCGTCCTGGCCGCGCTGCTGCTCGTGCTGAGCGGCTTTCACCTCGCCCGCCTCGGGCAGGCGTTGAAGGCGTTCAACGGCGTGCTGCGCGCGGCGCCTGTCGCCCCGGCGAAGATCGAGCCGCCGAAGCCGCCGAAGCCGTCCGCCGCCCCGGTGCGCTTCCTCGCCCTGCTCCAGCGCGAGGGCCGGCTCGTCGACTTCCTTATGGAGAACATCCAGGCTTACGACGACGCCCAGGTCGGCGCCGCCGTGCGCGAGATCCACCGAAAATGTCAGGCGGCGCTCGGCGAACACCTGGAGTTGGAGCCGGTGATGGCCCGCGACGAGGGCACCGAGATCGAGGTGCCGGCGGGCTTCGACCCGTCGGCGGTGCGTCTGCTCGGCAACGTGACCGGCCAGCCGCCGTTCCGCGGGACGCTGGTGCATCGCGGCTGGCGCGTCAAGCAGATCAAGCTGGCGCCGCCGCCCGAGGGGCAGAACGAGTTCATCCTCCAGCCGGCGGAGGTGCAGCTGCCGTGAGCGCTCAGAACGTTTTCGACTGCGCCTCCAAAGCCGGCAGCAGTTCCTCCTTGAGAATGGCCCGCAGCTGTTCCACCTTTTTACGGTCGGCCTTCCGGTCGAGCAGGCGATTCGTGTCGGTGGTCGCGCTCTCGCGCGTCCTCAGTTGAGGAGCCTTTTGCCAGTAGGCTTGAGCCTTGAAGTGTTTCTTCTCGTCGTCGGTCAGGGAGTCGTTGAGGGCGTGCCGGACGTTGTCGCCCACGTCCTCGTCGATCTCCTTGAGCTTGCGCCCGAAGAGGACCATCGCCCGGGCGACGTCCGCGTCCTCCACGAGGACCATTTCCCCCCAGTAAAGGGTCCAGAACTCCCGGACGTAGGGCGCCGCCTGCGTGAACGGCTTGTCGTACAGAGTCGCGACCATTTGCTCGGCGGACGCCCTGACGTTCTCGAAGGCGACGTCGCGCAGGGCTTTCAGCCCGGCCCGCGCCTCGGCCCCGCGCAGCTTGTCCGCTTCGCTCTTAAAGGCTTTGCCGATGGCCAGGGCCTCGTCCTTCACCCGCGCCTGCCCGTCGAGCGAATTGGACTCCTCCACGACCCGCTTCAACTCCGCCTGTCGACTCCCCAAGAACTTGGCGAAAAAAGGGTCCGCCTCCAGGTTCTTTGACACGTTGTTCCAACGGCCGACGGCGATGACTCGCTCCGCGTCGCCGCGCGCGGCCCCCAATTCCGCCAGGGTGCGTGTGAGCAGTACCATGTCCGCGAGGCGCTGCCGCGTCTCGCGGACCTGCTTTTCGGCGGTAAGCTGCGCGTTGGCGCGCAAGGCCCACACGGCGGCCGCGGCGAAGGCGAGGGCAAAAAACGCCATAAAGGCGACGATTAGTCTCAGATTGCGGGTGTGGCGGATCTCGCCGCCGCGGCTCTCGTCGACGAAGCGCCGCTCCACCGCGTTCAGGTCGTGGTAGCCGCGCGCCTCGTCGAGCAGTTCGCCGCTGATGAGGGCGGCCACATGCCAGTCGTGCCGCTCCCAGTAGCGGGCCGTGTCGCGGAAGCGCACGCGCTGTTCGAGCCACAGGCTCAACTTCGCCCAGGTCCGCATGAGCGACTCGTCGCGCAGGGCGACCCGGTCGTCCGCCCCGCCGTCGCCGGGCGTGACGCGCACCGCCCCCGCCGCCGCGAGTCGGCCGAGGACGTCGCGCACGCGCGCCGGGTCGCCGAGCGCCTCCAGGGCCGCGCGCGGCGCCGACTCGGGCTCGAACGTCCGCCCCTCGGGAGCCAACCGCACCAGGCGCAGCAGCAGGCGGCGGGCGAGGTCCTGGTCCTCCGGCGGGAGTGCCGCGAGGGCGCGGTCTGCCGACTCGGCGACCGCGCCGGCGGTCCGGGCGTCGAACTCGTCCAGCACCACGTTCGCCGTCGCCGGCCGCACGGCGGCCGCCTCGGCTTCGGCGTGCCGCGCGGACAGCCCGCCGGGGAGGGTGAACAGGCTCGCCGTCCAGTAATCGAGGACGCCCTGCGCCGCCTCGCGGTCCGCCGCGGCGTCGAGGCGCGTGCCGGTCGCCTTGGCGCGGGCCAGGAACTCGTGGACGCGATCCGTCAGCCGGTCGGCCGGCGTCGCGGCCCGCGCCACCTTGAGGAGTACGGCGTGCTCGCGGCGCAGCTCGGCGAGCGAGTCGAACGGCGCCGGGGCGGGCGCGGTGTCAGTTGCCGCCATTGAGGGCCTCCTTCAGCAGAATGTTGACGGGCTCGCCAAGTTTGACGATCTCCCCGCACAAGGCTTTCAGCGCCAGGTCGATCTCGAAGAAACGTGCCATGGCCCGGACGCGGTAGCGGCGGAACGCGGGGCGAATCTTCGCCGCGTCCTTGGTAGCCAGGTCGGCGTCGAGGTTAAGCCCCTGGCGGTCGAGGTCGGTCACCCAGTCGGAGCCGGGGTCAAGGTCGGCCAGCGGCTTGACGTCGGCCTGGCTGACGGCCCAGAAGGAGGAAAACTCCTCCAGCGCCTCGGGCCCATTCTGATAAAGCGTGTCTTCCGCCTGCCACAACTCCTTATCGACGCGCTGCCATTGCGTGTGCCGGGCGATCTGGCCGATGAGGCGCGGGTAAAGCTGACGCAGCCCCGCCAGCCCGTCGCGTAGCGGCCGGGCGCTGGCGTCGTCCGGCGCCGTCTCAGCCACGCGGGCGAGCGTGTCGATAAGGCGGTCCAGTGGCAACTGGTTCGCGGTGACGGTGAGCAGCTGGTTGATGCGCGGCGGCTCGATGATCAGGAGGCTCTTGAAGCGGACCTTCGCCATCTTGGCCAGCAGGACGTCGCCGTTGTCGAGGGCGGCGCGCAGCCCCTTGATGACGTCGACCTCGAACTCCCGCACCCAGCGCAGCTCCTGCCCGCGTGCGTCGCCGGCGGGGAGCGCTTCGGCGGTGGCGCGGGCCTTCGCCGCCTCCGTCCCCAGGCTGACGAGGTAGTCGTCGAGCGTGTCGGCCGCCGTCGGGTCGGGGGGGAAGCGGCGCGCCGCTTCGATCACCTCCCGGTAGTACCGCACCAGCACCGTGTGCAGGCCGTCGTGCAGCGTCTTGTACTGCTCCATCATCGGGATGAGACGGGCGATTTGTTCGAGGTCGGCGCGCGAGGCGTTGACCTGCCCGCGGACGCCCGGCGCGGCGAGGCGGCGGCGCAGGTCGTTGACGCCGGCGACGACGGCGGCGACCTGCTCGGCGGCCGCCGGGGGCGGGGCCAGTAATTCGGGGGCGCAGCGGCCGCAGAACGCCCGGAAGTCCTTGCTCAGCGGCCTCGACTTGAGCACGCCGGCGAGGAGCGTCGCCGTCACGTTGTTCCGCTCCAGCGCCTTGACGAGCTTGAAGGCGGCGTCGCTCACCGAGTCGTTCGGCGCGGCGTACTCCTCGAAGAGATTGATGTTCAGGGACGCGAGCACGAGCCGCTCCAGTTCCGTCATGCTGAATAGGGCGCACAGGAGGTCGACGAGTTCTACTATTTGCGGTCCATTTAAGGGCATGAAACTTCACCGGGTTGGGGGCACGAGTTCGTCATTTCTTGACGTGCAGTCGGTACTGCCACTGGCCGAGCCGGTCGCGGGCGCGGTCCAGGCGGAAGCTCCGGCCGAACACGGGCGACTTGTGCCAGCCGCCGCGGGGCTTCACGGCCCGGTAGCCGTCCTTGTGGTAAACCTGGATGACGAAGACGATCTCGTCGCCGCGC
>JBBROG010000150.1:0-20930 GCA_038229635.1 Gemmatales bacterium | reverse complement strand
GTCCGTTCCGTTAGCCCCCCTCTCCCCTGTACGCAGGGGAGAGGGGTTGGGGGTGAGGGGTTTTTCCGGGGCGCAAAGCCGCCCCTCACCCCAACCCCTCTCCCCTGCGTACAGGGGAGAGGGGCTTCCGGAACAGACTCTAAAAGAACTCACCACAGAGGGCACAGAGAACACCGAGAAAGACCGAATGAGAAAAGCCGATCCCGGGCGAGGCTGCGACGGCGCTTCCTCTTCTCTTTGTGTCTTTCTCGGTTCCCTCCTGTTCGCGTTGCTCCTCCCCGCGACGCGGTCGCCCCTGTTCGGCCTTCCCTCGCGGGAGTAGACTCGCCTCCATGACCGCACTCCCTCTCCTCCCGGCGACCGTCATCGGCAGCTGGTCGTTCCCCGGCTGGTACGCCAAGTTCTGCGAAGACGTCGGCCGTCAGCCCGACCTGTTCGGCGCCGACGACCGCGAGGAGGCCGCCCGCGACGCCGTCCGCCTCGCCGTCGACGACCAACTCCGCGCCGGCGCCGACCTGATCTCCGACGGCGAGATGCGCCGCGTCGACTTCAACCTCGGCTTCTACGACTTCCTCGACGGCCTGCGCCCGCTGCCGCCGGCGCGGCGCTGGGGGCCGCCGGCGCACGACCAGCGCAGCCGTTACCTGTGCGTCGCCCCGCTGACGGCGCCGCGCGGCCTCGGCCTCGTCGAAGAGTACCGCCGCCTCCGCGCCGTCACCGACGCCGCCGTCAAGGTGCCGGTCCCCGGCCCGTACACCCTCGCCGGCTGCGTCCAGGGCGGCGACGTCTACCCCTCGCGCCAGGCCGTCGCCGAGGCGATTCTGCCCCTTGTGAACGCCGAGATGCGCGCCCTGGAGCGCGAGGGCGTCCCCTTCCTCCAGCTCGACGAGCCGAGCTTCGCCTGCCACCCCGACCGGCCGGACGAGTTCCTCGACCTCATCGCGCGGGCCGTCGCCGGCGTGACGGCGCCGGTGAGCATGCACCTGTGCTTCGGCAACTACCGCGGCCGCGCCGTCGGCCACCGCAGCTACCGGCCGCTGTTCCCGCACCTGGCGCGGGCGAAGGTGGCACAACTCGCCCTCGAATTCGCGAGTCGTGAGATGGCGGAAATCGACCTGGCGCGCGAGGTCAAGGCGCCGATGGGGCTCGCGGTGGGGTTGGTCGACGTGAAGAACACCTGGGTCGAGCCGCCGGAGCTGGTCGCCGAGCGCCTGCGGACGGTGCTGAAATACGTCGAGCCGGAGCGCGTCCACGTCACGCCCGACTGCGGCTTCTCGCAGACGGCGCGCTCCGTCGCCTGCCGCAAGCTGAAGAACATGGTCGACGGCGTGCGCGTCGTGCGCAAGGAGTTGGGGCGGTGACGACGCTGTTCGCGACGTGGCCTCATCGCTGGTACGGCTGGTTCGACGCCCTCGAAGGCGAAGGCGATCCGTTCCCGTCGTTCGCCCAACTGGCCGACCCGTCCTGGCGCCCGGACGACCTGCCGCAAATCCTGGACTACCTGAGAAACGCGCCGGTCTGTACCGCTGGCCAGGCGGGCGTGAAGCCCTGCGTCTTCTGCGGCGAGCCGCTCAGGAACCTGGGGACGTGGCGGACGGACGGCAAGTGGGTCTGGCTGAACTCCCTCGCCCACCTCGTCGCCGCCCACGCCCTGCGGCTGCCCGACGCGATGGCGGAGGACATCCGCGGGCGCGCCCATCGCCCGCCGGCCGAAGACGAATGCGACTTTTCCGGAGGGGACGACGCCCTTTCCGCCCTCGCCGATCTGCTCGCCAAGAAATCGGAGACACCGTGAGCGAAGCCTACCTGGCGCTGCAAGTGCTGATGATGCCGAAGGACGCCAACCCCCTGCCGTCGGCGGCGCTGCCGGACCCCGTGCCGGTCAACCCGTACTCGACGATCTTCGGCGGCGTCATCCTGAGTTACCTCGACCAGGCGGGCGCGATCGGCGCCCGCCGCGAGGTGATCCGCCGCGGCGGTGCGCCGCCGTTCGTCGTCACCGTCGCCATCAACCGCGTGGAGTTCCACAAGCCGGTGCTGGTCGGCGACCTCGTCCGCTTCCTGACGCGCGCCGTCCGCGTCGGCCGGACGTCGATCACGATGCACGTCGCCGTCGAGGTCGAACGCGGCACCGAGGTGTTGCAAGTGACCGAGGCGGAGGTAGTGTACGTCGGCGTCGACCCGACGCACCCCGAGCGCCGGCCGACGCCGCTGCTGCCGTCGTGATCCACCCGCCGACGACCCGCACCCCGCCACCGACCCGCCCTCAAGGGCGGGCCTGCGCCGCTGCGCGGGAAGCCCCGTGAACGGGGCTTCCCGCGCAGCGGCACAGGCCCGGCATTTATGCCGGGACGGGGAACCGGGCGGGGGGGTCGTCGTCTTACGGTCGCCTGCTCGTTCAGAGGTCGGCTTCGGCCACGAGATGCACTTCGCGGAGGCGGAAGCCGGTGCAGTGTTCCTCCTTGCCGTTCTCGTCCATGCGATGCCGGGCGAGGGCGGCCCCCTTGGCCTTCTCCACCGCGTCCGAGGCGTCGCTGCCCGCGCAGACCTTGACGGCGGCGGCCTCCCAGTGAGTCGGCTCGGTCGACTGCCAGCGGAACTCGTACCGCACTTCGTAGATGCACTGCCCCATCGGCCACCCTCCTCTTGCGGGCGCGGGGAGGAAGAGGTGCAAGCAGCCCGCCTTTCCCCGGCCTGATCCCGTCCGCGGCGCACGCCCGCGTCGTCGTGGCGACGACCACGTCACACGCCGCTTTCAGGCGGCGGTTGGTTCGGCGCGGGTCAAGTCTTACGACAGAAAGCCGATCAACCCGACCCCGGGGTCGGCGGCGGCGGCCTCCAGCCATCCGCGTACCCGGGTAATCGTCTCCGCCGTGTCGTATCCCACCCCCGCGAGGCCCACGCGGCGGATCGCTGCCAGGGCTCCGGGGATGACCGGAGGCGGCCACGACCCGATGCACGGGTAGTCGTCCGGGGGCGGGATGTCTACCGGACAGCCCCCATAGACCAGGCCCGAGAGCCTGACCGGGACGCCGTTGCCCCTTAGGAATTCGTCCACCCCGTCGATCCAGGCCGACGCCCGACTGATCGCGGGTACGTTGGGGAGTTCCCGCCCCAGGTGCGCGCAGATGGCTTCGAGGGCGTAGCCGTACAGGTAGCCCAGGTGCGGGGCCAGCGGCGCCCCCTCAAGGATCTGCGCGACGGCCTCGCGACACGACGGGGCCGGTTCCTCCTCGTCCCTCAGCTCATCGACCTGGGAGAGGAAGTACTCGAGGTCCGCGCCGATCGCCTCTGCCAGCCGGCGGTCTCCCGAGCCCGGAACCTGCTTCAGTCGGTCGAATGCCACGGCGTAGATGTTGAGCGTCGAACTCATCGCGCCCGCCCTCCCTGCCGCCAGCTCGGCCACGCGACCGAACTTGTGATTCGTCGGCGATTGTAGGATCAACGAACTGCTGGCACGTCACGCCAAGGGCTGCTGCGAGTCGCCGCGCCGTAGGGGCCAAGGAGGACGTCATGTCGCCCGCTCGGCCCGTCGGTCAGAGTGACGATGGCTTGACCGGAGGATTTATGACGGCGGTAAGTAGGGACGGAGTTGCGGCGAGACATGCGGTATCCCTACTGGCTATTGCGCGGAAGCCTTCCTCGCATCGCAAGGATTTCCGGCCGCACTACCGACCGCCGGCAGGTCCATTAAGTTGTTTGTTCAGCAAGAGTTAAGTCATTATCCCCGACAGGAGTCGAACCTGTAACCTTCGGCTTCGGAGGCCGACGCTCTATCCAATTGAGCTACGGGGACGCGAACGGCCCGCGGGAGGCCCGCCCCGAATACGTTACGGCGGCGGCCGCAGGGCGTCAATGCCATTCACGCCCCATTGCGGGTCGCATTAGGCATAGTTCGACGGGCGCCGGCGGCCGCGACGCCGCCGGCGCCCGCGCCGGTCCGTCACGGCTTCTTCTCTTCCCGCGGCTTGTCCGCCGGCTTCTCGGCCGCCGGCTTGCCGCCGTCGCGCGGCCGGTCCGACTTCGGCTTGTCGCGCGGCAACAGGCTCGGCAGGTTGGCGATGCGCACCGCCGCCACGGCCATCACCTGCGCCCCTTGGATCAGGTCGGGCTCACGCGCCTTGTCGAGCGTGTCGCTCTGCGAGTGGTGCGTCAGCCGGTACTCGGCCGGATCCTGCACGAACAGGAACCCCGGCACGCCGCCCTGCTCGAACGACGCGTGGTCGCTGCCGCCGAACAGGCCGCCCGGCGTGACGTCCTTGACGCCCAGCTCCTTCAGCGTCGCCAACTCGGCCTCCATGATCGGCTTCAGCGCCGGCCGCCCGGACAGGCTGACGCCGACCACCTTGCCCGTCCCCGTGTCGTGGACCAGGGCCGCCGTCGTCTTCGGCAGCTCGTCCTTGTGCGCCTGGACGTACGCCTTCGAGCCGAACAGGCCCTGCTCCTCGCCCGTGAACAGGCAGAAGCGGACGGTGCGCTTCGGGCGGACGCCGCTCTTGACCAGGGCGCGGGCCGTCTCCAGGACGACGCACGAGCCGGTGCCGTTGTCGGTCGTCCCCTGGCCGAGGTCCCACGAATCCAGGTGGGCGCCGACGACCACCACCTCGTCCGGCTTCTCGCTGCCGCGCACCTCGCCGACCGTGTTGTAGACCGTCACCGGGCCGGGCACGAACGTGTTCGACACCTCGACTTCGAGGCGCGTCTTCGCGGGCGCCGGCCGCGTCGCCAGCCGGTGCAACAAGGCGTAGTGTTCGTGGGCGACGAAGAGGGTCGGGATCGGCTCCTGCTCCGTGGCGGCGGCGCCGCGGTCGGTGCCGCGCCAGCGGCCGCCCATCGTCAGCAGGCCGTGCGGCTTGCCGGCGTCGGTGAGGATCGCCGCCACGCCCTCCTTGCGGAGGAAGTCGCCCATCTCCTGTAGGAACGCCATCCGCTCGCCGAACTGCCCGCCGCCGCGAAACGCTGGGCGGTCTTTCCCCGGCTCGCCCGGCTTGTCGCCCGCCCTGTCCGCCGCGGGCTTCCGGGGACCGCCGCCGCCGAGGCCGATCGGGCTGCCCATCTCGGTCACGGGGCGGACCGTCACCGGCGCCCCGCGCAGGACGACGGCGTCCTTCAGCTTGCCCTTGTAGGCGTTCAACTCGTCGCGGTTGCTCGCCTTGAGAACGACGACGTCGCCGACGACCTTCCCCTTCGTCCCCGGCGCCCAGCCGGCGGCGGCGACGGTGAGGCTGCGGCCGTTCTCCGGCTCGACGATCCGCGCCGTGGCGGTGCCGCGCTCCCAGCCCTGCGGGATCGTCCACGGCTCCAGGCGGACGTTCGACAGGCCGTACGCCCTCATCTTCTCCGCGGCCCACTCGTTGGCGCGCTTGAGGTTGGCCGAGCCGGTGAGGCGCGGGCCGATGACGTCGCTCAGGTGGGTCAAGTTGGCCATCACCTCGGCGTGGGCCTTGACCTCTTCGATGAGTTTGCGGTCGACGACCGTCGCCTGCTCGGCGAGTGGATCGGCCTTTCCGGAGGGGATAACGACGAAGACGGCGAGGGGGAGCAGCAAGGCCGCGAAGGCCAGGCGGCGGCCGGCCCGCGCGCGGGCCGGCGCGGCGGCCGCGGACAACGATCGGGAGCGGCGCATGTGAGACAGTCTCCAGGAAGATGAGGAGTCCCGTTGGCGGAGCGAGTCTCGGCCCATTGTCGAGGGCGGTTCGGGCGGACGCAAGGTGGGGCGCGGAAGATTCTCATGCCGCTCTCATTTTCGCGCCGGCGACAAGGGACCTGTTGGTTGTGTCGTCCGAGCCGCCACGCCGGCCCGGTGAGCGTTCCTGTTCCCCGCGGCCTCCGGGCGTGGTATCGTATCCTCTCCTGGACCTGGAGGATCGGTCTCATGGCTCCCTCACGTCTCGGTTCCGTCCTCGCCGTCGCCTTGTTCGTCGTGCCCGGCGCCGGCCCCGCCGCCGAGCCGGCGCGCGCCGACTCCCACGGCGACCCGCTGCCCGACGAGGCCCGCGCGCGTCTCGGCACCATCCGCCTCCGCCACGGCGGCAAAATTCGCTCCGCCGCCTTCACGCCCGACGGCCGCACCCTCCTGTCGGACGGCGAGGACGGCGTGCGCGTCTGGGACCTCGCCAACGGCCGCGAGGTCCGCCACCTCCTCCCCGACGGCCCCGGTACCGGCGTCTACCTCGCGACCCTGTCGTCCGACGGCAAGACGGTGGCGATGATCGGCATCGGCGGCGGCACGCTCGGGCTGTGGGACGTCGCGTCCGGGCGGCGCCTGCACGACCTGGGCCGGCGCCCGCAGGCCCTCACCCTGCGCTTCTCCCCCGACGGCAAGCAGCTCGCCGTCGGCCTCGGCAACGCGGGCGTCGAGCTGTGGGACACGACGACGGGCAAGCTGCGCCACACCCTCAAAGCGACCGTCGGCTACCCGTTTTCGGTGGCCTTCACGCCGGACGGCAAGACGATGTACACCTTCGGCGCCGTCGAGACCGTCGGCGTCTGGGACGTCGCGACCGGCGCGTGGCTGCGCGACATTCGCGGCTGCCCCAACATCGTCCACCTGCTCGCCCTGGCGCCAGACGGCAAGCAGTTCGCGACGATCGGCCTCAGCGCCGCCGGCGCCGGCATCCCCCGCTACGACCCGGACAACTACCTTCGCTTCTGGGATGCCGAAAGTGGCAAGGAAATCCGCCGGCTCGACGTCCCGACCAAGAAGGCGGCGGACGGACGGCAGGAGGGCCTCTGCTACGCCGGCTACCTCGGCGACGGCAAGACGCTCCTGACGGCGGCGGAGGACGGCACGGCCCGCGTCTGGGACGTCGCGTCGGGCAAGGAACTCCGTCAGTTCGTGCTGCCGCAGCGACTCACGGTCTACTCCGAACTGGGCGTCGCGCCCGACGGCAAGTCGGCGGCGGGGGTCGCCGGCCACAGCGCGCTGCGCGTCATCGACCTGGGAAGCGGCAAGGACCGCGTCCCGCTTGGCGGGCACGAGGGGGACGTCTTCGCCGCCCTGCTCTCGCCCGACGGGCGCACGGCGTACACGTCCGGCCACGACCGGACCGTCCGCGCCTGGGACGCCGCGACCGGCGCGGAGCGGCACCGGCTGTCGGGGGACGAACAGGGCACGGCGGCGCTGGCGCTGGCGCGCGACGGCCGCACCCTCTTCGCGGCCAACGCCGCGGGGCGGGTGACTGCCTGGGACGTGGCGGCGGCGCGGCCGGAGCGGCGCTGGCAACAAGACCTCCCGGCGACGACGCACCCCTGCGTCGCGCTCTCTCCCGACGGGAAGACGTTCGCCTCGTCGTCGGCCCTCGGCGACACGGCCACCGGCAAGGAGCGGCAAACGCTCCAACAGCTCGCCGGCATGTCGTTCTTGGGGAGCGCGTTCGTGGGGGACGGCCGCGCGTTGGCCGCCTGGGCGCGGGCCGCCGACGTCGGGCCGCTTCACCTCCACGTCTGGGACGCCGGGACGGGGCGGCTGCTCCGCGGTCAGGCCCTCGACACCTTTTCCGGCCCGCAACAAGTCGTGTCGCCCGTAGGCGTGGCCCTCTCTCCCGACGGGCGCCTCCTGGCGGAGGCGAGTCCCTCCCAGTTCATCGGCTTTCACGACGTGGCGACCGGCAAGGCCGTCCGGCGGCTCGACAACCTGAAGGACGTCCCGGAGAGTCTCGCCTTCAGCCCGGACGGGCGCACCCTGGTCTGGGGCGGCGTTCACGACCCGTCGCTGCGCCTCGTCGAGTTGGCGAGCGGCCGGGAGCGCGGGCGTCTCGTCGGCCACCGGGGGCGTGCGACTTCGCTCCGCTTCTCCGCCGACGGCCGGACGCTGGTGTCCGGCTCGACCGACGCGACGGCGCTAGTCTGGGACTTGACGGGTCGGTTGCGGGCGAAGGAGGCGTGGCGCCTGCCGCCGCCGGCGGACGAGGTCGAAACGTGCTGGGCCGCCCTGTCCGGCGGCGACGCGGCCCGAGCCTATCAGGCGCTGCGCCGCCTGGCCGACGCGCCGTCGCAGGCGGTCCCTCTTATCCGCCAGCGCTTGCGGCCGGCGGCGGGCACGGACGAGAAGCGCGTCGCGGCCCTGATCGCCGACCTCGACAGCGATGAATTCGCCGTCCGCGAGAAGGCGACGGCCGACCTGGAGAAGGTGGGTGAGGGGGCGGTCGCGGCGTGCCGCAAGGCGCTGGCGAGCGCCCCGTCGGCGGAGGCGCGGCGCCGGCTTGAACTCTTCCTGGAAAAGCAGGCGAAGGCGGCCTGGGACGCGCCGCCCGAGCGCCTGCGCGAGACGCGCGCCCTGGAGGCGCTGGAACTGGCCGGCACGGCGGAGGCGCGGGCGCTGCTGAAAGAACTGGCGGCCGGCGTCGCCGGCGCGTGGCTCACCGAGGAGGCCAAGGCGGCGTCGGAACGGCTGGCGCGGCGATCATCGCAATAAATAATCTCAGTTGTACGAGTCTTGTTTCCATGATGGCCTCACGCTTGCGGACGGTGTTCCTCGTCGTCGCCTCCGTCGGCTGTGCGAGTCTTGCTCGCGCCCAACCGCCGCGCACGGACCTGTACGGCGACCCGCTGCCGCCGAACGCCCTGGCTCGCCTGGGCAGCGTGCGCTGGCGACTCGACCCGGCCGGCGCGGAGGCGATGACCGTCACCGCCGACGGCAAGACGCTCGTGACGGCCAGCCGCGCGGGCGGCGTCACGCTCATGGACCTGGTCACGGGGAAGACGCTGCGGCGGCTGCCCGAGGAGCCGAAACTCCGCGCGGGCTTGCTCGGCCCCTCCACCGCCGTCACTCTGTCGGCGGACGGCCGCGTCGCCGCGTTCGGCACGCGCGACGGCGTCGTCCACCTGCTCGACGTCCCCGCCGACAGGGAGTCGCGCCGCCTCGTCGGCCACGCCGGCGCGGTTCAAGAGTTGGCGCTGTCCCGCGACGGCAAGGTGCTGGCGACGCGCGGGGAGGACAGGACCCTCCGCGTGTGGGACACCACCACGGGGAAGGAGTCGCACCGGCGGGCCGTCAACGCGAAGGCGTGGCGGCAGACGGTCGCCACCGAGCTCGCCGTCGCGCCCGACGGGCGCGCCTTCGCCTGGATAGGAGACGGCGAGGGGCGCCTGATCCACGTTTGTGACGCCCTGACCGGGGCCGAGCGGGCTCGTCTCGGCGAGCACAAGGGCCGGTTGCGCCACCTGGCGTTCTCCCCGGACGGACGCGGGCTCCTGGCGACGAGCGACGACGGCCCCGCCCAACTCTGGGATTGGGAGAAAGGGACGGTCGTGCAGTCCTGGCCCGCCAAGGGGCGGCAACCCTTCCAGGCCGCGACCTTCACGCCCGACGGCACGGCCGTGTTCCTGGTCATGACCTACGACGGCCTCTACCTGTTCGACACCGCGACCGGCAAGCAGCGCTGGCACGTGCCGCGCCGCCTGTCCTCCACACGGTTCGACGTGACGGCGTTCACCCCCGACGGCAAGATACTCGTGAGCAGCTTCGGCGGCGGCGCGGTCCTTTACCGCTACGAAGCCGACGGCGGCCGGCGCGTCCCGGCGGCGTATGAAACGGAGGACGCCTTCGCGTCACTCGGCTTCTCCGACGACGACCGAACGATTTCCTCTTTCGCCGCCGACGGCACGCTCCGTTCGTGGGACGCGGAGAAGGGCAAGGAGACGCGCCGCGTTTCGCTCGGCGCCGGCGCCGGCTCATTTTCTCCCGACGGCCACTTGCTCGCGGTGGCGCGGGGCGAGGGCGTGACGCTGTACGAGACCGCGACCGGCGGGGTCCTGCGACGCCTGCCGGGGGAGGCCGCTCGGGCCACGGAGCCGCTCTTCTCCCCGGACGGGCGCGTACTGGCCGGCCAGAGCGACCGCGCCGGCATCGTGTGCTGGGATTCGGGGACGGGCAAGGAACTCTGGCGCCATCCGCGCGCCGATGGCGCGTATTCGCTCTGTTTCCGAGCGAGGAATGAGCTTGTCGTCGTTTCCGGGGCGAGGGACGAATTACAACTCTGGGACGTCGCCGCGGGCAAGCAGGTCCAAACCTGGCCCGTACCGCGCGATCATTCCTATCCACGACTCTCCCCCGACGGCAAGACCCTGCTCACAACGATTTTCGGCGCGCATGCCGTGGATTTCCACGAGTTGGCGACCGGCGCGAGGCGGCTGGAGGTCAAGGGCCTGACGGTTTTCCCTCCGGCGTCGCCCTTTCCCCGGACGGGACGGTCGTCCTCGTCAACCACTACAACGCCGAGTTGCGACTGCTCGACGCCTCTACAGGCGATCTCCTCTATCGCCAGGAAGCCCACGCCTCGCCGGCCCACGAGTTCGCGTTTTCCACGAGCGGCCGGCTGCTCGCGACGGTCAGCGGCGACGGTACGACGCTGATCTGGGACGCCCGCGCCCTGTTGCGGATCGCGCGCCCCCCGCTGCCCGAGCCGTCGCGGACCGAGCTGGCCGACCTATGGGCCGACCTCGTCGCCGCGGACGCCGCCAAGGCGTACCGGGCGGTCGGCCGCCTGGCTCGCTCTCCGCGACAGTCCGTCCCCTGGCTGCGCGAGCGCCTGCGCCCTGTCCCGCGCCTCGCGGCGGACGACGGCAAGCGGTTGGAGGGATGGCTCGCCGACCTGGACGGCGAGCGCTTCGAGGCGCGCGAGCGGGCGACGGCGGAGATCGTCAAACTCGGGGAGTCGGCGCGGCCGGCGGTCGAGAAGGCGCTCGGCGGGCACCCGTCCGCGGAGGCGCGTCGGCGCCTGGAAGCTGCCCTCGCGGCGTCCGACCCCGTCCGGTCGCCGGCGGGTCTGCGGGCGCTGCGGGCCGTCGAGATACTGGAGTGCGCGGGGGACGCCGCGGCGCGGCGGTTGCTGGAGGAGTTGGCGAAGGGGGAGCCGGCGGCGCGGCTCACGCAAGAGGCCAAGGCGGCGACGGAGCGCCTGGCGCGACGACCCGCCGAAACTCCGTGACGGTCAACGGCGCGCCGTCCGGGCCTCGACAGATGAGGCCATCAGAGGGGAAGATGCGACTTCGGACACATGGCCTGAGCCTCAGCCTGGATTTCTCGCCGCCCAACGCAGAAGATTGGCTGGCCTGCCACGTCACGGTCCAGGTCCCAGGGTTTTCGGGCACGTTCCCCTGCCGGGTGTGGCGATCTGATCTGGAGTCGTTCCACCGGCAACTTGTCCGGATGGGTGAGCAGATCGGAGTGCCCTCTGCGGCTGACCTGACCAGCACCGACCCCGGCATCGACCTGCATTTCTCGATGAACCGGGCCGGCCGGATTGAAGGAGGCTACGCCTTCCAGAACTTCGATAGCACCGGCCGGCCGACGCTCTCCGGGGTTTTCGCAATGGATCAGTCCTACTTACCGGGGCTGGCGGCCCAGATAGCTGAACTCCTCCGACCCGAGGCGTGAGCCGCCGCTGTTGCGGGTGGTTGCAGTGGCTCAACAAGCATACTCGCGTCTCCCAGGAAAAACACCGGACCGACCCGCCGAAGAGTTCGTCCCGGAAGGTGTATGAATACTGCAAGCAGTCCATGTCTGCCCGAACCTTGGAAAGCAGGTCTTTCGCCGCGGCGAGCAGGCGTCCTCGCTCGACTTGCAGCCTCGCTACGAGGTCGTGAGCGAGCAGGGTGGCCGCGTCTTGTATCCTGACCGAGGGCGCGGTACAGATTACGGAGTTATGGCCCGAGAAATTCAGACTAAAATGAGCATTTTTGGCGGTGTACTTGATCGACATGACGGCTCACGCTTCCGGCGGTCTTTTTGCGCGGCCCGACACCGCGCCGCCGCTCCGGTTCGGGCGCGGGCCGGCTCCCTCACCCCGATCTTTCCCGGCCGGACGCCCGCGCGCGCCTCAACAGCGCGTTGGTATACTTAGCGGGCAGAGGCTGTCAACGCACCCCGGCGGACGCGCGATTGGCACGGCCTTTGCACCTCTTTCCCTCGGATTCGTCGTTGAGATTCCGCGCGGAAGGAGGACGGTATGTGGCAGCGTTTCTTGGCCGTGGCGGCTATCGCGTCGCTTGTCGCCGCGGGTCTGCTCGCGTCGCGGTCGCCCGCCGAGGAGGGTCAGGCTACCCCGCGTAAGCCTCCGGAGGCCGTGAAGTGGGACCTGGACAAGCTGAGCCAGGAGCCCATCAAGCTCATCAAGGCGACCCCGGTGCCACAGAAGGGCCAGGTCCAATTTTTGCTCGAATTCACAAGGCCGCCGTCGCCGTCCGAACTGTTCGACTGGGAGCAGCACGGCGGGCCGGTCATGTTCCGATTCCTCGACGAGGACAAGGTCGTCCTCGGGAGTGTCAAGCCCCGCTGGGAAGGGGAACTCGTCCCCAAGAAGGGATGGCGGATGCGACTCGTGCTGTCGATGCCGGACGAGCGGATCCTGGCCGCGACCCGGTCAGTGACCGCCGAATAGGCTGACGGCACGGCTCGCGCTTCCCGCCCGCCTGACGCATGAATCGGTCTTTACGGATCGCCCGGAGGGGCAAAATCATGTGGCTCGACAATAAGCGACTCTTACTGGCCCTCGCCGTCGCCGCCGTGCTGGCGCGGGCGACACCCGCCCAAACCGGCGCCAACGGCCAGGCCGTCGGACAGCAGGTGGACGCGAGCGGCAATCCTCAGTATATCCGGCTCTACTCCGGTCTCGGAACCGCCCTGCCGGCGGGTTCGGCATTTCTCCCGACGAACGGGACCGCCGTTAACGCTTCGACGTTCCCCCAGACGAACGGGACCGTCGTTACTGCGCCGGGGGCCGTCGTGGGGAACTCGGCGTTTCCCCAACCCTTGACGGGCTCGGGCAACCTGGTCGTCGCGCAGCAGGCGGACGGCAGCCTCCAGTTTTTCCGGCTGTATTCCGGCCTCAATACGGCCGTGGCGGCGAATTCGTCCTTCCCCCAGACCGCCTTAACGGGTGCGGGGACGGCGGTGCCGGCCTATAGCAGCCAGGGGGCGGGCGTCGCCCCCAACGCGGGTGCCGCCAATCTTACGACGCCGGGGAATCTGCTGCTCAATCCGGGCGCGGCCGGGACGGGATCGGCGACGCCGGGCTACAGCAGTCAGGGTCCTGGCGTGGCCGCTAACGGCGGTTTCGGCGCCGCGACGGCACCAGGGGGCCTCCTCAATTCCGGCGCCCCTGGCCCCGGATCGATCACGTCCGGCGCCAACACGCAGGGAACAATATTGGTCCCCGGCGGGACCACGACCCCCATTCAGGGGGCTGGCCCAACGGCTAACGGGACGGCCGGTTACAGTAGTCAAGGGGTTGGCGTGGCTCCCAACGGCGCGGCCGGCAACACGACGACACCCGGCGGCCTCCTCAACTCGGGCGCCCCCGGTCCTGGGTCGATCACGTCCGGCGCCAACACGCAAGGGACGACCCTGGTTCCCGGCGGGACCGCCACGAGCAGTCAGGGGGTTGGCGTGGTGCCTAACGGCGCGGCCGGCACTGTGCCCGCGCCCGGCAGCCTCCTTCTCAACTCGGGCGCCGCAGGGCCGGGAAGGATGACGTCCGGCACCAGCAGCCAGGGCACCGGCGTAGCTCCCAACGGCGGCGTCGGTAACCTCAACAACGCGCCGGGGAGTCTTCTTTCCAATCCGGTTCGGCCCGGCCCAGGGTCGGTAGCGCCGGGCGCCAGGGTCGCGCCAGGCGCGGGAGCGGTGAGGCCAGCGCCGGGCGGCGTGCGCTGATGAGCGCGGGCGGGGCCGTTCGGGCACACGGGCGCGAACGGCCCTGCTTTCTCGCCACGCCATTCGCTATCCTATCCCGCAGTCCGATAAAGCGACGACGGCGAGAAGGGAGCGATTCATGGCCTTGGACATGTTTAACCTGACGGGCCGCGCAGCCCTGATTACAGGGGGCAGCAAGGGCCTCGGCAAGGCGATGGCGCGGGCGCTGGCCGAGGCCGGCGCCGACGTCGTCATCTCCAGCCGACACGAGAACGAGTTGCGTGCCGCCCTCGACGACATCCTCAAGGGGAACGGCCGCCGCGGCGCCTACGTCGTCGCCGACATGGCCCGCCGCGACGACGTCACCCGCCTCGCGCACACCGCCCTGGAGAAGATGGGCCGCGTCGACATCCTCGTCAACAACGCCGGCACCAACAAGCCGACGGCCATCGACGCCATCCGCGACGAGGACTGGGACAACGTCCTCCAGATCAACCTCACCTCGGTCATGGCCCTGACACGCGCCCTCGTGCCGCAGATGAAAGAGCGGCGCTGGGGCCGCGTCATTCACATCTCGTCGATCCTCGGGACCGTGTCCAAGGAGGGCCGCAACGTCTACTCGGCGACGAAGAGCGCCCTGATGGGCCTGGCACGCGCCAGCGCGCTCGACCTCGGCCCGTTCGGCATCACGGTCAACTGCATCGCCCCCGGCCCGTTCTTGACCGACCTGCCGATGAGCATCCTGTCGGACGCGGAGAAAAAAACGTTCGCGGATCGCACGGCTCTGCTGCGCTGGGGCGACCCTAAGGAACTGATGGGGCCGGTGCTGCTGCTGGCGAGCGACGCGGGCAGCTACATCAGCGGGGAAACGCTCGTCGTCGACGGCGGCTACTTGGCGCGGTGATCCGCCGCTCGCGGCTTGGCGATTGCGAAGCCGCAAGCGGCACAAGACCTATGGCGGGGAGGACGAGCGCGCATGCCCGGAGTCGCCGTCCGCGTTCAGCGACTCAGTTACGTCTACCCCGACGGGCCGACAGCGCTCGACGGCGTGGCGCTGGACCTGACGGCTGGCGAGAGCGTCGGCCTCGTCGGCCCGAACGGCGCCGGCAAGACGACGCTGTTCCTCTGCCTCGCCGGCGTGCTGCCGTGCCCGCGCGGGGCCATGTCCCTGGCGGGGCTCGACCCGGCCGACCCGGCGCAGCGGCGCCGCCTGCCCGAGCACGTCGGCATCGTCTTTCAGAACAGCGACGACCAACTCTTCAACGCGACGATCTTCGACGACGTCGCCTTCGGCCCGCTCAACCTCGGCCTGCCGTCCGACGAGGTGCGCGCTCGCGTCAAGGAAGCTCTGGCGCGCGTCGGCCTGTCCGGCTTCGAGAAGCGCGTGCCGTTCCACCTCTCCGGCGGCGAGAAGCGGCGCGCGGCGCTGGCGGGCGTCCTGGCGATGCGCCCCGGCGTGCTGCTGTTGGACGAGCCGTCGATGTATCTCGACCCGCGCGGCCGGCGCGAGCTGATCGGCCTGGTCAACGACCTCGACGTGACGAAATTGATCGCATCGCACGACCTGGAAATGATCCTGCGGACCTGCACGCGCGCCGTCGTCCTCGACCGCGGGCGGGTGAAAGCCGACGGGCCGGTGAGAACGGTGTTGGGGGACGCGGCGCTGATGGAGGCGCACGGGCTGGAGGTGCCGCACAGCCTGACGAAATAGCCGCTTGCGGCTCAGCAATTGCCAAGCCGCGAGCGGCCCTCGGAGAATCACTGCCCGGCCGGGCGCCCGCCGCCGCCGGCCTGCTGCGGGAAGCCGCGGACGCGCTTCTGCACGTCCACTTCCAGCACGCCGAAGAAGCTCTCGTGCCGCTGGACGGCGAACTGCAAGGCGCCGAGGAGGCGCTTGGCGGTCCAGAAGTTCATCACCAGGCGGTGCGTCAGCTTGATCGACTCGGTCGGCACCTGGCCCATCTGCGGGTTGAGGCCGAAGTCGAGGATCAGTTCCTCCGGCGTCCCGGTGACGCGATACCAGTTGGTGTAGCAGCTCGACATGCTCGACGTGTCGACGGTAAACTGCACCTGCTGTGCCTGGGCCTCGCCCGCGGCGGGTTGGGGTTTCGCTTCTTCAGCCATGAGAGAGTCTCCTACGACCGTGTGACGTTACCTGCCTCGCCCGGCGCGGGCCGGGCTCCGGACATTGTATGATAGGGAACGGTCCTTAGTCTCCTGTCTTGCGAATTTTCACGAATTCACCCCCCAGAGATTGTTGAAGCTGTAACGGCCAGGCCCACGATTTGGCCTCATCCTCGTCCTTGACGTGCAGGCGGACGTCGCGGGGGAACAGCAGAGCCAGCGCCTGGGGCGTGTCCAGGACGCGGCGGACGTTCAGCAGCGTCGGCCCTTGGCGGTGCGACGGCGGCAAGTCCCACAGGTCGAGGCGCGCCACGTCCGGCTCGAAAACGCCGGCGTACAGGGCGATTCCGGCCATGTCGCCTTTGCCGAGCAGGTGGAGCGGCACCCCCTTCACGTCCGGCACGTCGCGCAGGGCCGCCAGGGCGCGGCGCACGTCCCAGACGCGCTGGCCGTCGAGCGTCTGGCCGAGCAGGGCGAAGCGGCGGCGGACGTGATTGTCCTCCGGCGTCCCGGCTTCCGCCCAGCGCGTCGGCCCGACGCCGCGCGGCGCGACCGTCGCGAAGGCCCAGTTGTTGTACTCCAACGCCCGCCGATTCTGACGGAACTTCTCCGCGTCAAAGGGGGGAGATTGGGAAAGAAGGAGGACGTCTTTGAAGGCCGGCCCGAGGTCGCGCGCCCACTCCGCCCACCCCGATTCGTCGACGGCGCTCAGCACGACGAGGGACGGCTTTTGCCCCTTCGCGGCGGTCAGCAGCCACAGGCGCAGGTCGACGCCCGTTTCGCTGGTGAAGTCGAAGGCGCGCAGGCGAAGCCCGTCGTGCGTCACGTCGCCGGCTGCCTTGACGGCGAGCGGCGGCGCCTTCTCCGGCCAGCCGCGAAACGTCTTGTCGAGGAGCGCCTGTTTCAGTTCCTTGCCCTTCGCCGCCCACCACGCCTTCGCGTCCGCGGCGGGCGGCGGCAGCTCGACCGTCGCGGGCTTGAGAAACGTCTCGTGAACGGTGGCGTTGACGGCGTCGGCCGGCGGGCGGTCGAACACCTTGAGCCGCTGCGGAGGGAGTTTCGCCCACTCGCGCTCGCTCACCTCGCTGGTGTCGTTCTTCAGCCAGCGGTTGAGCCAGCGGTAGGCTCCGAGGCGCAGCTCCGGCGTGTCCTTGTGCGGGCCTTTCGTCTCCAGGAGGGCGAACTTGTCGGCGGCGCCGTACAGGTCATAAATGCGCCGCGCCTTGTCGGCGAGGCGGCGGTAGCCGGGGACGGGGAAGATGGCGTCGTCGTCGCTGTTGCCGAGCAGGAGCGGCCGCGGGGCGCACAGGGCGGCGACGGTCGCGAAGTCCCAGCGGTAGGTGTTGACGAAGTACATGCAGTCGCAGTGGCCGCCGATGACGCCCTTCTTGTAGCGCGGCGCGACCCCCGCGACGACGTGGGCCTGCAAGTCGGCGATGCCGGCGACGGGGACGACGCACTTGACGCGGTCGTCCGCCGCCGCGACCCACCAGCTCGTCGCGCCGCCGCCGGAGCGCCCCGTGACGCCGAGGCGGTCGGGATCGACCTCCTTGCGACTTTGCAGGTAGTCGAGGGCGCGAATGCCGTTCCAGCACTCAACCCCGGCCGGCGTGTAGCCGAGCGTCTGCCACCACCACATCCCGAGGTTGTTCGTGCCGTGGTGCAGCCCCTGTAACTCGCCGAGTTGCAGCGTGTCGACCGTGAGGCAGACGTACCCGTGTTCCGCCAGCCAGGCGCCGTGGTGCTGGTAGGTGACCTTGTTGCCGTAAGAGACGCCGTCGACGACGCTCGGGCCGTGGCCGCAGACGTAGAGGATGCCGGGGGCCGGGAACGTCGCCTTTTTCGGCACGTAGAGGTTGCCGGTGACGTACAGGCCGGGGGCGGACTGGAAGTGCAGCTTCTCGATGACGACGTGTTCCGTGTCGACCTTGCCGGTGACGACGGGCTTGAGGTCGGCGCGCGGCGGCAGCGGCCAGAGGCCCATCATGTCGAGGAACTGGCGGCGCAGCTCGGGGCGCTTGCGCTCCCAGCCGGCGCGGTCGGCGACGTCGGCGAGGCAGGCGTCGGCGATCTGCTTCGTCTGGTAGCGAAAATGGGCGTCGAGGAGGGCGTCGCCGCGGCGCGTGTCGGGCTCGGCGGTGTAAGCCGAAGCGGTCAGGAGGGCGATTGCGAACGGGGCCAGGGAGCGGGATCGCATGAGGCACTCCGGGAAGGCGGGCGCGGCGCTACGTCGTGGCGGCGCCGGACGCCGGCAGGGCGGCGACGGCGGCGCCGTTGGCCTCCTGGGCGTCCATGCGGAAGTGTTCCCAGACCATCGGCCGCGACAGCGGCTCGATGCGCAGCACGACCTCGCCGTTCTGGAAGATGCGCACGGCGCCCGACGACTGGCTGATGGCGACGGCGACGGCCTTGGTCTTGCGGCTGATGGCGGCGCCCGCCCAGTGGCGCGAGCCGAGGCCCTTGCTCATCGTGATGCCCTCGGCGAGGGCGTCGATGTACATGCACGCCGCCTCGGCGACGCCGTCGCGGCGGATGAGGATCGCCCCGTCCATCTGGGCGATGTCCTTGATCTGCTCGCGTACCTTGGGGTCGCGGACGTCGCGCTCGCCGGGCGGGTAGCCGCGGAACGGGTTGAAGTTGATGGCGTGGGCCATCGTCAGCACCTTGCGCGTGTCGCCGACGACGAACAGCGTGCCAATCGGCTTCCCCTCGCGCCCCTCCTGGCCGATCTCCGTGGCCAGGTCGACGACGGCGCGCAGCGTCTCCAGCGGCACATGGGTGTCGAGCTTGCGCAGGTCCTTGGACGTCAGCCGTTCGAGGTGTTCGCCCAGGTGAATGACGCTGAGGCTGTCGATGTGGTCGGCCATGTCGGCGCCGACCTCGATGCCGTTGTAGAGGGTGACGACGTGGGCGCCGGGGTGCAGCTTGTCGCTGCGGACGGCTTCCAGGAGGGCGAGGCTCATGCGCTCCTGCGTCGGCGTCGGGCCGGGGTCGATGTCGAGGACGGTGAGGCCGGGGTGGGCGCGGATCTGCTCGGGGAGCAGGCCGTCCTGGGCGGCGATGAAGAGGCGACAGCCTTCGAGCTTGTCGAGGACGTCGTTCCAGTCGAGGTTGGTTTCGGTGAGCAGCAGGATGGCGTCGGCCGGCAGCGAGCGCACGAGGTGGCAAGCGGTCTGCAACAGCGCAAGAGTTTGGTGTGGCAGCGCCATGGAACCTGCGACGTCGTTGCGGAGAGTCGGGAAAAAGACGGCCCTGACCTCATCGTAACGACGGGGCGGCGCGGGGGCAAATCACGGGCGCCGGTTTTTCGCGGGTTTTCCGGCGGGCGCTCCGTCGAAGACGGTAAACTCCCGGCGGGAGTCGGGACGGGCCGCCGCGTGCTTACCGCCAAGCAAGCTCCTCACCGGCCTCGACATGCCCCCGGCGCTCGGTCAGGGGCCTGGAAACAGGATCGTGAACCCTTCCGTGAAGTGACGATCGTTGGTCACGACGTCGGTCGCGCCAAGGCTCCTCAGAGCAAGCATCGACCGGCAGTCGGTCAAGCTGTACCCCTTGTCGGGCCGGGCCTCGTAGAGCGCCAGAGCGGCGTCGAAGTCGGCGCGGGTTTGCGGCAGTAGGTCCACGTCGGGGTCGCTGCGCAGGTCGTGGACCAGGGAGGCCGCTTTGCCGCGCCAGTGCGGGCCGGATCGAGAAAACCAATTCAAGACCTCCGTCATTACTTCGTCCGTCGTGACCAGACGGGCCGTGCCGAGACCGCTCCCGAACGATGTGACACGGGCATGGAAGGCGTCGCCCGGATTGAGCAGGGCTACCCAATAGAAAGTGTCCGCGAACAGCAGCCGCGGCGGCATGGGTGGTTACTCCGATCGCTTCGGGTGGCCATACAGATAATGATCGATCTGGGCGGCGCCGTCGGCCGGCAATTTGTCCACCTCTTCCGGGGGGGTCTCCGCCGCGCGGGCTGCGATCCGCTCCCAAATGGGCCGCCGCAGGCGCTCCAGGACAATCCGGCCTGCCTCGACTTCGGCCACCAAGTCGGCCCCCGGCTCGACCCCGGCCGCCCGGCACAGTTCGGCAGGCAGCGTCACGGCGCCCGTGGCGTCCGCTTTGACGAGCGTGGACATGGTTCCTACCTCCGCGGATGAAGGGACGCTTTCGACTCTGTCCGCGCCGCGCCGCCGCTACAAGCTCGGGGGCCAGTCTGCTTCTCGGGGCGATCAGTCGAAGACGGTAAACTCGCGGCGGGGGCCGTCGAAGAGGAGGACGCATTCCGCGAGGAGGTCGAGTCCGATCAGGACGTCGATCCCCGGTAGCGGCTGTTGCCACTCCATGACGAGGAGCCGCTCTTGCAGGGCGAGCGGTCCGATCCCACGCCGCGGACTGGGGATGCCTACGCTGACCTCGAAAATGCGGCCCTTCAAGGACCCGCTCATGGTGTTGGTCGTCGCGCTTCCTATGCGGGTCGGGTTGATTCGGTTGAGCACCGCGGAGGTGACACAGGTGATATCGCTCGCCGTATCAATCAGTCCACGGCCACTGATGGGGGCGGGGATTGGCTGTCCGGACGCGCGCAGCGTTGCCAGGGCCTGGCCGTCGAGCCCGACCAGCACGGGCAGTTCCAGCCCGTTGGCG
This sequence comes from Gemmatales bacterium, assembly GCA_038229635.1. Classification (GTDB taxonomy): domain Bacteria; phylum Planctomycetota; class Planctomycetia; order Gemmatales; family Gemmataceae; genus DATFNV01. The sequence continues at coordinate 538 of JBBROG010000150.1, read as the reverse complement.
CTGAGAGAAAGGCGAAGGTGTGGCATGGGATCACCAGCGGACGCGGTAGACGGGCTCCCGCGCCCGGATTTGGTGAATCATAAAGTCCTGACGGGGGATGAAGAACCGCTGCAAGGCGACCTCGTAGGCCTCTTCGTGAGTGTCCCACATGCCGAGAATCTCGGAGCCCTTGATGAGGATGTGCTTCCCCTCGTAGCCTTCGGCCAGGAGCCGACCGGCTTCGCGCCGGTAGAACTCCCACTCCTCGGCGAGGGTCTCGTCGGGCTCGGAGGGGGGAAGTTCCGTGTACGGGATCGTCGGCAATTCGCGCTGGCTCATGATTCCCTCTCCTTGTTGAGAGCGTGGTCCCTCGATCCTTCGCGTTTCGTCTGTCAGGGAACCCTCGGGGGAGATCCTAGGACCCGGACCTATGTGCCGACCGACGTGGCGTTCCAGGAGAAGTGGCGGATCGGGCTGGCGCTGCTCGACAAGGCCCGCGGCGACGTGCCGGGCGTCTGGGTGGCCGGGGACGACGAGTTCGGCCGCGGCACCGAACTGC
>JBBROG010000149.1:0-21055 GCA_038229635.1 Gemmatales bacterium | reverse complement strand
GGAGTCGATGGAGGACCGCGTCGTCCTGACCGCCGCCTCCGCGACGGTCACGCAACTGTACCAGGACTTGCTGCACCGCCTGCCCGACGCCGGCGGACTCGCCTTCTGGGCCGGCCAACTCGACCAGGGCGCCGGCACGGCGGCCGTCGCCGGCGCCCTCACGCACACCCCCGAGTACCACCGCGGCGAGGTGGACGGCGTCTACCAGCGCCTGCTCAATCGCGCCGCCGACGAGGGTGGCCGCGCCTTCTTCGCCAGCGCCCTCGACCACGGACAAACCGTGCAGCAGGTCGAGGTCGCCGTCGCCTCCTCGCCCGAGTACGCGCAGGCGCACGGCGGCGCCTCGGGCTTCCTCGACGCCCTGTTCAATGGCGCTGACCACCTGCGCACCCTGGTGAGCGGCGCCTACCAGCAGGTGCTGCACCGCGCCGGCGACGCCGCCGGACTCGACTACTGGGCCGGAAGGATGGCCGCCGGCGCGTCGCTCGGCGATGTGGTCGCCGCGCTCGCCGTCAGCGCCGAGAGGGCGGCGATGCCGGCGGCCACCTCGACGGTCCTGGGGACGTTCGCTGAGGCGTCGGGCCTGCCCCCAGGCGGGGTCGGCGGCCTGGAGACGGCCCTCGCCGGCACCGCTCACGCGGCGCTGGGCGCCAGCGGGTCGGGTTCGGGCGCGGCGCCTGGGAGCGTCGGCCCGCAGGCGGTCACCCTCAAGAAGGGTCTGCCGGCGGTGTTCCAGGCGTTCGGCCCCGAGCGCCTCGTGGACACGCGCAACCCCACCGCCGGCCCGTACGGCGGGCCGGCCTTCGCCGCCGGCGGCACGCGCACCATTAACGTGTCGCCGTACAACCTGGCCGACCCGTCGATCCCGTCCGCCGCCATCGGCGACCAACCGCCGACGTCGAACCTGCCGGCGGGGGTCTCGGCGGTGTCGCTGATCCTGTTCATCGTCGGGGCGCCTCAGCCGGAGTACTTCACGGCCTACGCCACCGGGACGAGTCCACCGCCGACGGGGACGGCGACGGTGTTCGCCGACCACGCCGGGCAGATCATCGCGGCAAGTGCCATCGTGCCAGTGAACGCCTCGGGCAACATCGACGTCTACTCGTCGGGCGGCGGCAACCTGATCGTCGACGTCACCGGCTACTTCCTCAACACGCTGGACGGGACGGACAACCTGCCCATCAGCGGCAACGTGTCGGGCGCGACGAGCGGGGTCATCGTCGGCACCAACACCAGCACGAGCGGCTTCGCCAACGGCGTCACGGGGGTCGTCTCCACGACCGCGCAGTCCATCGGTTCGGCGGGCGTGCGCGGCATCAACAACAGCACCAGCGGCGCCAGCTACGGCGTCTACGGGTCGCAGGCCGGCAACGGCTACGGCGTCCTCGGCACGGCGGGCAACAACGGCATCGGCGGCAACTTCATCGCCGGTACCGACGGCATCGGCGTGCAAGGGGTCGTCGGCAACGTAACCTTCCCCGCCGGCGGTACCGGCGTGGCCGGGTCCGCCTTCGGCGCCGGCAGCATTGGCGGCAGCTTTAGCGCCGAGACGGGTGTCAGTGCGGACGGTACGGTGACCGCCGTCCGCGGCAACTCGGGCAATACTGCGACAAACGCGACGGCGATCGTGGGCACCATCTCCTCGACCTCGCCGGGCATCAGTTCGGCGGGGGTGCGCGGCATCAACAACGGCACCGGCAACAACGGCATCGGCGTCTGGGGGTCTCAGAACGGCTCCGGCTACGGCGTCTTCGGCACCGTTACCGGCAACGGCTTCGGCGTCTTCGGCACCGCCACCGGCAGCGGCTCCGGCGTGGCGGGCAGCGCCCCGGCGGCGGGTATTGCCGTTCAGGCCTTCGGCAACTTCGCCGCCTCGGGTGTCAAGGCGTTCGTGGACCCGTCGCCGACCGACCCGTCGAAGCAGATCGCCTTCGTCGCCCTGGAGGGGAACGAGGCCGGCACCTACTTCCGCGGCACCGGGCATTTCGTCAACGGTGAGGCAACCATCGACGTGCCCCAGACCTTCCGCGACGTCACCGCCCCGGCCGGGCTGAGCGTGCAGGTGACGCCGGTCGGCCCCCTGACGACCGTTTCAATTCAGAGTTACGACCTCAGTCACGTCGTCGTGCTAGGGTCGCGGGACGTGGACTTCTTCTACACGGTGAACGGGGTGCGCAAGGGGTACGCGGGCTACGACCCGGTGCAGCCCAACCGCATCTACGTCCCCCACTCGGCCACGGACACACTGCCGGCCTGGCTAACCGACACGCAGAGGCAGACGCTGATCGCTAACGGCACCTACCACGCCGACGGCACCGTCAACCTCACCACCGCCCACAACCTCGGCTGGGACCTCCTCTGGACGGCCAACGCCGGCACGGGCGTACCGTCGGCGGGGGCGGCGTCGTAGTCCCTTGACCTGCCCTCGTCAGGCGGGAGCCCCGTCGTCCGGCGGGCCGGGGCTCCCACCTTCTCCACCCCGACATCGATTTTTCTTCCCCGGCGCCGATTCCCGGTCACACGTCGCTTCCCTTCGCGATAAGGGACATAGAGGCGGCTTCTCACCCCCCCGAAAGCAGGGGGCGCGACCACGCGCCGGCCCGGACTCGCGCACCTGGGAGAGAGTAGCGCTCCTTCGCCATCGCCACGATTATTACCCGCGATAGGCCCCGTCCTTCGTGCGCGCGTCGCGCCTGGGGACGGGGCCACGCACTTTTGAAGGTCTCATTCATGGCATTCGCTTCTCCCCGCCGCCGCAAGAACCAGGCTTCGCTCCCGTCCGACCGCCGTGCCCGCCCCCAGGCGCGACGCCCGCTCGTGGAGCCGATGGAGGACCGCGTCGTCCTGACCGCCGCCTCCGCGACGGTCACGCAACTCTACCAGGATCTGCTGCACCGCCTCCCCGACAGCGGCGGACTCGCCTACTGGTCCGGCCAACTCGACCGGGGCGCCGCCACTCAGGCCGTCGCCGGGGCAATCACGCACGGCGACGAGTTCCACCGGGGCGAGGTGGACGGCGTCTACCAGCGCCTGCTCAACCGCACCGCCGACGAGAGCGGACGTGCCTTCTTCGCCAGCGCCCTCGACCACGGACAGACCGTCCCACAGGTCGAAACCGCCGTCGCCGCCTCCCCCGAGTACGCCGCCCACAACGGCGCCGGCGGCTTCCTCGACGCCCTCTTCAATGGCACCGACCACCTGAAGGCCCTCGTGGGCGGCGCCTACCAGCAGATGCTGCACCGCGCCGGCGACCCCGCCGGACTCGCCTACTGGGCCGGCCGCCTGAGCGCCGGCGAATCGCTCGACGACGTCACGGCCTCGCTGGCCGGCAGCGCCGAGCGGGCGGCCATGCCGACTTCGACCGCCACGGTCCTCGGCACCTTCGACGACGTCTCCTCCCTGCCTTTGGGCGGCGCCGGCGCCCTGGAGACCTCCCTGGCCGGCACCGCCCACCAGGCCCTCGGCGCCAGCGGAGCGGCGCCGCTGGGGGTCGGCCCGCAGGCGGTGACGTTGAAGAACGGGCTGCCGGCGGTGTTCCAGGCGTTCGGCCCCGAGCGCCTCGTCGACACGCGCAACCCCACCGCCGGCCCGTACGGCGGGCCGGTGTTCACGGCCGGCGGCACGCGGACGATCAACGTGGCGCCGTACAACCTCGCCGACGCTTCCATCCCTTCCGTGACGATTGGCGATCAGGCGCCAACATCGAACTTGCCCGCCAACGTCGTGGCGGTGTCGGTGATCCTGTTCATCGTCAACGCGCCGCAAGCCGAGTACTTCACCGCCTACGCCACGGGGACGTCGCCGGCGCCCACCGGCACGGCGTCGGTGTTCGCCGACCACGCCGGGCAGACCATCGCCGCCAGCGCTATTGTGCCGGTGAACGCCTCCGGCAACATCAACATCTACTCGTCGGGCGGCGGCAACCTGATCGTCGACGTCAACGGCTACTTCCTCGACGCGCTGGACGGCACGGACAACCTGCCGATCAGCGGCAACGTGTCGGGGGCGACAAGCGGCGTCGTCGTCGGCACCAACAACGGCACGGGCGCCTTCGCCAACGGCGTCACGGGGGTCGTCTCCACGACCGCCCTGACCATCGGTTCGGCGGGCGTGCGCGGCATCAACAACAGCACCGGCGGCTCCAGCTACGGCGTCTACGGCTCGCAGGCCGGCAGCGGCTCCGGCGTCCTCGGCATGGCGGGCAACGGCGGCATCGGCGGCAACTTCAGCGCTGGTACCGGCGGGATCGGCGTGCAAGGGGTTATCGGCTCTGTACCCTTCCCCGGCGGTGGTACGGGCGTGGCGGGGTCCGCCTTCGGCGCCGGCAGCGTCGGCGGCAGCTTCACCGGCGAGACCGGCGTCCGCGTCACGGCCGGCACCGTGACTGGCCTCTTCGTCGGGAACGCCTCCGCTTACGGAGTCAACGCGAGCGGGGACACCGCGGGCGGCTCCTTCTCCACCGGCGCCAACGGCTACGGCGTCGTGGGCCGAATCCTCTCGACCAATCCGATCGCGAACACGGCGGCCGTGGCCGGGTTCAGCAGCGGCACGGGTGGCACCAGCAGCGGCGTCTACGGGTCGCAGGCCGGTACCGGCGTTGGCGTCCTGGGTACGGCCGCCGGAGCCGGCATCGGCGGCAACTTCTCCACCGGCACCGGCGGCACGGGCGTCAACGGGACTTCTTCCGGCGCTGGCAGCATCGGCGGCAACTTCTCCGCTGAGACCGGCGTCCGCGTCACGGCCGGCGCCGTGAACGGTATCTACGTCGATACCGCCTCCCAATTCGGCGTCTACGCGAGCGGGGCCTACGCCGGCGGCTCCTTCCTCAGCGGCGGCAGCGGCAACGGCGTCGTCGGCGAGGTTACTTCCACCACCCCGAACGGATCCGCGGCCGGGGTTCGCGGCATTAATGACGGCACCGGGAATCAAGGGATTGGCGTCTACGGGTCGCAGAACGGCAACGGCGTCGGCGTCCACGGCAGTGTGACCGGCTTCGGCATAGGCGGCGAATTCAGCGCCGGCCCCAACGGCTATGGTGTCGTCGGTTCCGTTTCCGGTGCCGGCCTCGGAGGTCTCTTCACGTCAGGAGCGGGAGGCATCGGCGTGGAGGGCATCGCCAGCGGCTCCGGCTCTTACGGCGGCTTCTTCTTCGGTATCCTCGGCGCCAGCGGCGCGAAGCAATTCGTCGACCCGTCGCCGTCGGACCCGTCGAAGCAGATCGCCTATGTGGCGCTGGAGGGCAACGAGGTCGGCACCTACTTCGGCGGCACGGGGCACTTCACAAACGGCGTCGCCACCATCGACGTGCCGCAGAGCTTCCGCGACGTCACCGAGGCCAGCGGGCTCCGCGTCCAGGTGGAGCCCATCGGCACGCTTGCGAACACGGCTATCAAGAGTAAGGACCTCAGTCACATCGTCCTCCTGTCGTCTGCAGACGTCGACTTCGACTACACGGTGAACGGCATCCGCAAGGGCTACGCGGGCTACGACCCGGTACAGGCCAACCGCATCTACGTGCCCCACGCGGCGGCGGACACGCTGCCGACGTGGCTGACGGAAACCCAGAAGCAGACGCTCATCGCCAACGGCACTTACAACGCCGACGGCACTGTCAACCTCGCCACGGCGCATAACCTCGGCTGGGACCAACTCTGGGCGACGGCCTCCGCGGTCGGGGCGTAACAACGCCCGGCCGCGGGCGGCGCCCTCCTCGCCTCTCTTATCGCCCTCCGCCTCGACCCGCCGCGCGTCACGCGCGTAATAATCTTTGAAAGGTCTCTTATGTCGATCATTTCCGCCCGCCCCGGCAAGAGCCCGCGCCTTCACGGCCGGCGGCCCTTGCTCGAGTTGATGGAAGGCCGCCTCCTCCTCAGCGCCGCCCCCGCCCTCCCGGCCGGCCCGCACGAGGGCGCCGTCACTCAACTCTATCAGGACCTGCTGCACCGCCTCCCCGACGCCGGCGGACTCACCTACTGGGCCGGCCGGCTCGACGCCGGCGCCGACACCCAGGCGGTCGCCGCCGCCATCACCCACGGCAACGAGTTCCACCGCGGCAAGGTGGACGGCGTCTACCAGCGCCTGCTCAACCGCACCGCCGACGAGGGCGGACGCGCCTTCTTCGCCAGCGCCCTCGACCACGGACAGACCGTCCCACAGGTCGAAACCGCCGTCGCCGCCTCCCCCGAGTACGCCGCCCACAACGGCGCCGGCGGCTTCCTCGACGCCCTCTTCAACGACGCCGCCCAGGGCGCCGGCGCCGGCGCCGGCGGGTCGGGGACCGGGGCGGCGCCTTTGGGGAGCGGCCCGCAGGCGGTGACCTTGAAGAACGGTTCTCCCGCCGTCTTCCAGGCGTTTGGCCCTGAGCGCCTCGTCGACACGCGCAACTCCGTCCCCGGTCAGTACGGCGGGCCGGCCTTCGCCGCCGGCCAGACGCGCACCCTCAACGTCTCCCCGTACAACCTGGCCGATGCGTCGATCCCGTCCTCGGCCATCGGCGACCAGGCGCCCACCTCCAACCTGCCGGCCAACGTCAAGACGGTGTCGGTGATCCTGTTCATCGTCGGGGCGCCGCAGGCCGAGTACTTCACGGCCTACGCCACGGGGACGTCGCCGGCGCCCATCGGTACGGCGACGGTGTTCGCCGACCACGCGGGGCAGACCATCGCCGCCAGCGCCCTCGTCCCGGTGGACGCCTCCGGCAATATCAACATCTATTCGTCGGGCGGCGGCAACCTGATCGTTGACGTCAACGGCTACTTCCTCGACGTGCTGGACGGGACGGACAACCTCCCGATCAGCGGCAGCGTGCCGGGCGGCGCGGGCAACACCGACGTCATCGTCGGCAGCAACGGTGACACGAGTGGGTCCGCCAACGGCGTCACGGGGGTCGTCTCCTCGACGACGCCGGGCGGCTTCTCGGCGGGGGTGCGCGGCGTCAACAACGGCGCGGGCGGCAGCGGCATCGGCGTCTACGGCTCGCAGGCCGGCAGCGGCTGGGGCGTCTACGGTACCGCCGGCAACTCCGGCATCGGCGGCAACTTCAGCGCCGGCGCCGGCGGCTACGGCGTTCAGGGCGCGGCGTCCGGCGCCGGCTTCGGCGGCATCTTCACCGCCGGCAGCGACGGGCAGGGCGTGAATGCGCAATCGTTCGGCGCCGGCAGTGTCGGCGGCGTCTTTAGCGCCGAGACGGGGGTCTTCGCGAGCGGTTCGGTGACCGCCGTCAGCGGCACCTCGAGTAATACCGCGGCCAACGCGACGGCGATCGTGGGCACCATCTCCTCGACCTCGCCGGGCTTCAACTCGGCGGGGGTGCGCGGCATCAACAACGGCACGAACGCGAACGGCGGCAGCATCGGCGTCTGGGGCTCGCAGGCCGGAAGCGGCTACGGCGTCCTGGGCACCGCCGGCACTGGCGGCGTCGGCGTGGACGGGTTCACCTCCGGCACCGGCAGCATCGGCGGCGCCTTCACGGGCGAGACCGGCCTCAGGGTTACGAGCAACAGCAACGGCACGGGCATCACCGTCAACAACGGCACCGGCACCTACGGCATCCAGGTGAACAACACCGGCACCGGCTACGGCGTCTACGCCGCCGCGACCGGCTCCAACGGCTGGGGGGTGGAGGGCGTCGGCGACACGCGCGGCGTGTTCGGCTCCGCCCCCTTCGGCAATTTCGGGCTCTACGCCTCCGGCAACATCGGCCCCTGGGGTTGACGATCAAGGCGGCGCCGGTCGCCACGACGGGCCCCTCCGGCGGGTAAGCGCCGCGGCGTCTCTCACGTCAAACCTCTTCTCCGGCGAGCGGCGGGCTTTTTTCCCGCCGCGCGCCCGTTTTCCCCGCCGAGCGCACCCCTTTTGATTCATGACTGGGAAAACCGTGGGAATTGTTCCCGCGGGAGGGTAAACTCAAGGTTCGGGACCGGGATCCGGGTCCGAGAGGGACTTCCCGCGGGAAAAGCTCTTGGAGGCGTTCGTCGATAGCGGCTTCGCGACCCCTCGCCCTGCTTGGGGTTTCATCGGAGGTGGAGCGCTCGCCCCGGCCGTCGTGCCGTCGTCGCCGGCAACCGGGTGTTCGTGAAGGAGCGTAATGCGTTGACACTGCGGACGATTGAATGAGTCCTGTCCCGGTCTGCCCTCGCCTTTTGGGGGGAGGGGCTTCCGTGACGTCTGCCGGAGGAACGATTTCATGCGCTTGAACAGAGGACGAAGGGGACGCCTCGCCACGCGCCTGGGCGTGGCGGCGGCTTTGACGCTGGCGCTGCTGGCGCTCAACGGCGCGGCGGCGCAAGACGACCCCAAGCCGGCGAAGGAGCCCGCCAAACCGGCGAAACCGCCGGCCGTCAAGCTCGGGCTGCACCTCAACGACCCGAAAGCCTTCCAAGGGTACACCTTGTTCTCCCCCCTGATGTCCAAGACGACCTACCTGATGGACATGCAGGGGAAGGTCGTCCGCAAGTGGGAGGGCGAAGGCTCCCCGGCCTTGTGCCCCTACCTCCTTGAGAACGGGAACTTGTTGCGCCCCTGCACGATCACCCAACAAGTGTTCGGCGGAGCCGGGCCGGGCGCCGGCGGCAAAGTCCAGGAGTTCACCTGGGACGGCCAACTCGTCTGGGACTTCACGCTCGTCAACGAGAAGCAGCTGCCCCACCACGACATTTGCAGGCTGCCCAACGGCAACGTGCTGATGGTCGTCTGGGACAAGAAGACCGCCAAGGAAGCCATCGCCGCCGGGCGCCGGCCGGAGCAGGCGGGCGAAACGCATTTGCTCCCCGACTCCGTCCTCGAAGTGAAGCCGACGGGCAAGACGACCGGCGAAGTCGTGTGGGAGTGGCACGTCTGGGACCACCTGGTCCAGGACGGCGACAAGTCCAAGGCGAACTATGGCGACGTGGCGGCGCACCCGGAATTGGTGGACATCAATTTCGGCGACGGTTTGATCGCCGCGCTCGTGACCAAGAAGGACGGGCTCGACAAGCTGAAGTCGCTCGGCTACGTCGGCGGCACGCCGCCCCCGGCGGCCGGGAAGAAGCCGCAGCGCATCAACCCCGACTGGACGCACCTCAACGCGGTGTCCTACAACGCCGACTTCGATCAGATCATCGTGAGCGTCCATGCGTTCAGCGAAATCTGGGTCATCGATCACAGCACGACGAAGGCCGAGGCGGCGAGCCACAAGGGCGGCCGCAGCGGCAAGGGCGGCGACCTGCTCTACCGCTGGGGCAACCCGGTGGCGTACCGCGCCGGGACGGCCAAGGACCAGAAACTCTTCAACCAGCATAACGCCCATTGGATCCCCAAAGGCCACCTCGGCGAAGGGCACCTCCTCCTGTTCAACAACGGCGGGCGCCGGCCGGGCGGCAGTTCCTCGTCGGTGGACGAGCTGGTCCTCCCCGTCGATGCCGAGGGAAGATACTCCCTCAAGCCTGGGACCGCTTACGGGCCGGACAGCGCGGTCTGGAGTTATTCCGCGCCGAAGAAGTCCGATTTCTACTCCTCGTTCATCTCCGGCGCGCAGCGGCTGCCCAACGGCAACACGCTCATCTGTTCGGGCGCCAACGGCACCTTGTTCGAGGTGACGCCGGAGAAGGAAATCGTCTGGAAATACATCAATCCTACCAAGGCCGGTCCGGGCGGACCCGGCGGTCCCGGCGGTCCGCCGCAGCTCGGCCAGATCGTGCCCTCGTTCATGCAAGACATGCTGAAGATGTCGGACGAGCAGAAGAAGCAAGCCGGAGAGTTCCAGAAGGAGTTGGGCGGCAAGCTCGAAAAGATGCTCACCGACGACCAGAAAAAGAAGGCCAAGGAGCCGATGGGCGGCGCCCCCGGCGCGATCACTGCCGGCCCTCCCCGGTTCGGCGAAATCATGCCGAAGTCCCTCCAGGATCGATTGAAACTGACGGACGAGCAGAAAAAGCAGTTGGAAGTGATGCAAAAGGAAGCCGACGGGAAGCTCGACGCGCTGCTGAAGGACGAGCAGAAGAAGCAGGTCAAGGACATGCAGCAAGGCTTCGCGTTCGGCGGCCCTCCCGGCAAACCCGGCGCCGTGCCCGCCAAACCGGGCGGCAACCCCGGCGGACCGGGCGGCTTCGGCGGCCCTCCGGGCGGCGCCTCCGTCTTCCGCGCCTACCGCTACGCCGCGAGCTACCCCGGCCTGGTCGGCAAGGATTTGACCCCCGGCAAGACCGTCGAGGAGATGCAGCCGAAGGACCCCAAGAGTAAGTGAGTCCGATGACGAGGACCGCAAAGCTGTTACTTCCGGCCGCCCTGGCGGCGCTGCTGCTGGCGCCGACGCCGGCGCACGCCTACATCGGACCCGGCGCGGGCTTCGCCCTCGCCGGGTCCTTCTTGGCGGTCTTCGCCGCCATCCTGTCGGCGGTGCTGATGCTGCTCACCTGGCCGGCGCGCCTGCTGTGGCGGGCGCTGCTCGGCCGGCGGGCGCTGGCGCGGAGCCGCGTCAAGCGCGTCGTCGTCCTCGGCCTGGACGGGTTGGATTACGGGCTGACGGAAAAGTTGCTCGCGGAGGGACGACTGCCGCACCTGGAAGCACTGCGCAAACAGGGGTGCTTCAAGCCGCTCGGCAGCACGCTGCCGCCGATCTCGCCGGTCGCGTGGTCGTCGTTCCAGACCGGGGTCAACCCGGGCAAGCACAACATCTTCGATTTCTTGATGCCGGACCGGACCACCTACCAGCCGAAGCTGAGTTCGGTCGAGATCCGTCCGCCGCGCCGGTCGCTCCGCCTGGGGAAGTACGTCATCCCCCTCGGCAAGGCCGACGTGCGGTTGCTGCGCAAGAGCAAACCGTTCTGGAGCATTTTGGGCGAGTACGGAATCTTCAATTGTATCATTCGCGTGCCGATCACCTTCCCGCCGGAGAAGCTGCGCGGCGTTCAGCTTTCGGCGATGTGCGTCCCCGACCTGCGCGGCACGCAAGGGATGTTCTCCCACTACACGACGCGCTCCCGTCACGAAGGAGAAAAGACCGGCGGTGAAGTCCACGTCGTCACGAGAAAGGGCGACACGGTCCGGGCCGAACTGATCGGCCCGCAAAACCCGATTCGCTCGGACGCCGGCCCGCTCAAGGTGCCGTTCGTCGTCACGGTCAAGGGCGGCGGTCGCGCCACTCTCAAAATCGACGGCGTCAAGCACGAGTTGCGCCAGGACGTCTACACGGAATGGGCGCAAGTCTGTTTCCGCGTCGCGCCGGGCATCAAAGTGCGTGGCGTCTGCAAATTTCTGCTGCTCGGCACGGAGCCCGAGTTCGAGCTTTACGTGACGCCGGTGAACATCGACCCGGAATACCCGGCGATGCCCATCGCCTATCCTTCCGTCTAGTCCGTTTACCTGGCGAAACGGCAAGGACCTTACGCCAGCCTCGGCCTGGCCGAGGATACGTGGGGGTTGAGCGAACAGGTCCTCGAAGACGATCATTTTCTCCAGCAGTGCCGCGACACCGACCGCGAGCGCGAGGCGATGTTTTTCGACGGCCTCGACAAGGTGAAACGCGGCGTGTGCGTCTGCGTGTTCGACGGCACCGACCGTATGCAGCATATGTTTTGGCGCTACCTCGACGACAAACACCCCGCGCGCCCCGCGGAGGTCCCCGAAGGGTACGGCACCGTCATCGAAGACCTGTACCGGCGCATGGACGACCTGGTCGGCCGGACGATGGCCAGGTGCCAGGACGAGGACACGCTGCTGATGGTCATTTCCGACCACGGCTTCAACACGTTCCGCAGGGGAATCGACCTGAATCGATGGCTCGAAGAGAATGGCTATCTCGTCGTGGACGACGCCCGCCGCGGCGTCGAGCACTTGGGCGGCGTCGATTGGTCGCGGACGCGCGCGTTCGCCATCGGCCTGACCGGAATCTTTCTCAACGTCAAGGACAAATACTCTCAGGGAATTGTTTCTCCCGGCGAGGAGGCGGATCAACTCCGCGAAGAGATCGCGACCAAACTCCGGGCGCTCGTGGACCCGAAGACCGAGACGAATGGCATTAAAAAAGTTTACCAGGCGCCGAAGGTTTATCGCGGGCCGTACAAGGACAACGCGCCGGACCTGATCGTCGGCTACGAGCGCGGCTACCGCGTCTCCTGGGACGCGGCCATCGGTCGGACGAGCCGGGACGTCTTCCACGACAACACGAAAGCCTGGAGCGGCGATCATTGCGTCGACCCGTCCGTGGTGCCCGGCGTGCTGTTCTGCAACCGCCCCGTGGCAACCGAGAACCCGCGGCTGATGGACATCGGGCCGACGGTGCTGGAATTGTTCGGCGTGGCGGTCCCCGACTACATGGACGGCAAACCGCTGGCCGTCGGCGACGTGCCGAACGGGACCGCGAACACAACGAAGGCGACAGAGACACAGGTGGCGTGATGGCCGGTGCGACTCCGAAAACGATCGACCGCAGGAGTTTCCTCAAGCGCTCGGCCGTCGCCGCGGCCGGCGTCGCCGCGGTGGGCGCGGGCGGCTACTGGGTTGGCAGCCGTCGCCGCGTGTCCCGCGCCGCCGGCAAGAAAGTGATCGTGGTCGGCGTCGACGGCATGGACCCGGTGCTGTCCGAAACGATGATGAAAAATGGTGAGTTACCGCACCTCTCCCGGCTGCGCGACGCCGGCGGATTCAGCCCGCTCGGGACGAGCATTCCGCCGCAGAGCCCCGTCGCCTGGTCCAACTTCATCAACGGCTCCGGGCCGGGGTCGCACGGCATCTTCGACTTCATCCACCGCCATCCGCACGAACAATGCGCCGCCCCCTTTTACTCTGCCGCGGAGACCGTCGGCAACGAAACCTTGTTGCGCCGCCAGGGCGTGCCGTTCTGGGACTTCCTCGACGCGGCCGGCGTGCCGACGACGTTCTTCGACCTGCCGTCCAACTACCCGCCGAGCCCGTCGCAGCACGGCCACCACCGCTGCGTCAGCGGCATGGGCACGCCGGACATGCTCGGGACCTACGGCACTTACCAGTATTTCGCCGAGGACGTGCCGCCCGAAGGGTTGGAGGAAGGCGGCGGCAAGCGGTCGCGATTGTCGTTTGAAGGCGAGACGGCGAAGGCCAGCCTCGTCGGGCCGGTGAACGGCGCCCTGGCGGAGCCGAAGCCGTTCACCGTCGACTTCCTCGTCCACCGCGACCGCCAGGCCGACGCGGCGCTGGTGGAGATCCAGGGACACAAGATCCTGCTCAAGGCGGGTCAGTGGAGTCGCTGGGTGACAATTGCCTTCGAGATGCCCTGGCACACGAAGAACGTCACCGGCATCTGCCGCTTCTACTTGCAGGCGGTCACGGACAACGTCCGTCTGTACATGTCGCCGATCAACATGAACCCCGCCGCGCCGGCGCTGCGGATGTCCGAGCCGCCCTCCTTCGTTTCCGACGTGGCGAAGCGCCTCGGGCCGTTCGCCACCACAGGCTTCCAGGAAGACTACAGCGCCCGCAAGAATAACCTGTTCGTGGACGACGAATTCCTCAAGCAGGCGAACATGGTTTTGGAGGAGCGGCTCGCCCTCTTCGACTACGCCGTCAACGACTACGACGACGGCCTGCTGTTCTTCTACTTCTCCAGTAGCGACCTCCAGTCGCACATGTTCTGGTGGGACTCGGACGAGAAACACCCGACGCGCTCGGACGAGGAGGCGAAGAAGTATTTCGGCCATGTCCGCAAACTCTACCAGAGACTCGACGAGGTCGTCGGCGACCTGGCGCAGCGCTACGGTAGCTCGGCGACCATCATCGTGATGAGCGACCACGGCTTCTCCAACTTCGGCAGGCAGTTCAACCTCAACTCGTGGCTGCGCGACAACGGCTACCTTGGCCCGCGCGAATGTACGTCGATCCTGAAAGACGTCGATTGGACACAGACGCGGGCCTACGGGCTGGGGATCAACGGCCTGTACCTCAACTTGAAGGGGCGCGAGCGCGACGGCGTCGTCGAGCCGGGCGACGAGCAGGAAACGCTCCTCAAGGAATTGACGGAAAACCTGGAGGCGGTGACGGACGCGAACGGCGAGAAGGTCGTCCGCAACGTGTACCGGGCGGACAAAGTTTACGCGGGCTCCGCGACGGCGTTGGCGCCCGACCTGATCGTCGGCTACCGCCGCGGCTACCGCGCGTCCTGGGCGACGTGCCTCGGCGGGCTGACCGACGAGGTGCTGCTCGACAACGATTCGGCGTGGAGCGCGGACCACTGCGCCGACGCGCTGGAGGTGCCGGGGGTGCTGTTCTGCAACCGGCCCCTGCGTGCGCAGGCGCCGTCGCTCGTCGATCTGGCGCCCTCGATTCTCGCCGAGTTCGGTCTGCCCGCGCCGTCGTCGATGAGCGGCAAAACGATTTTTTGAAAGGAGAATAAGGACGTGGAAAAAGTCAAAATGGAATCGGGCCTCTACGACCGGGCGAAGCGCGCGGCGGAGGTCGCGGGCTACAGCAGCGTTAACGAATTCGTCGCCCACTGCGTCGAGAACGAGATCAAGAAGCTCAAGACGGACGAGGCCGAGGGGCAGGTCGCCGACCAGCTCCGCGGGTTGGGATACATCGAGTGATGGACGTCCTCGCGCGCATCGTGACCTGGCTCAACGCGGCGGCGAACGCGGCGGGGAAGCTCCTGCTGGCCCCGATCGCCGTGCTGCCCGGTTGGCTCTCCGCCACGCTGTCCGCCGCCGTCGCCGGCGTGCTGCTGCTCGTCGTCTTCAAGTTCACGTCGAACCAGCGCGCCATCAAGCGCGTCCGCGACGACATCAACGCCCAATTGCTGGCGCTGAAGTTGTTCAAGGACAGCGCGGCGGTGGCCCTCCAGGCGCAAGGGCGTCTTCTCCTGGGCGCCTTTTGGCTCCTGGTCTTCGCCGTCGTGCCGATCCTGGTCATGATCGTGCCGGTGACTTTGGTACTCGGGCAACTGGGGCTGTGGTATCAAGCGCGGCCGCTGCACGTCGGCGAAGAGGCGCTCGTGGCCTTGAAGCTCAACGGCGGCGAGGATTCCCCCTTGCCCGACGTGAGCCTCCGGCCGACCGACGCGCTGGAAACGACCGTCGGCCCGGTCCGCGTGCCGAGCAAGCGGGAGGTCTACTGGAACGTCACGGCTCAACAGGGCGGCACGCATCGCGTCGTGTTTGACGTCGGCGGGCAGGCCGTCGAGAAGGAACTGGCGGTCGGCGACGGCTTCATGCGCGTCAGCGCCGTGCGGCCCGGCGGCTCGTTGTTGGACGCCTTGCTGAACCCCTGGGAGGCGCCGTTCGGACCTGACTCGCCGGTCCGGTCCGTCGAGATCGCCTACCCGCCGCGTGCCTCCTGGACCAGCGGCACCGACTCGTGGGTGATTTACTGGTTCGTCGTCTCGATGGTCGCCGCGCTCTGCTTCCGCCGGGCGCTGAACGTCAACGTCTAACCCCTCGCTTCCCCGGAGGAGGTTCCTCGCACATGGGTACGGAAATCATCGTCGTCTCCGGCCTGCCGCGCTCCGGCACGTCGCTGATGATGCAAATGCTCGACAACGGCGGCGTCGCGGCCGTCACCGACAACGTCCGCGCCGCCGACACGGACAACCCCAAAGGATACTACGAATTCGAGAAGGTCAAAAAGATCAAGCAGGACGCTTCGTGGCTGCCGGCGACGCGGGGCAAGGTCTTTAAGATGGTGTCGCAACTCCTGTACGACCTGCCGCCCAGCGAAACGTACCGCGTCGTCTTCATGGAGCGCGACGCGGAGGAGATGCTGGCCTCGCAGGAAAAAATGCTCGCGCGCCTCGGCCGACCCGCGGCGCCGCGCGAGGAGATCAAGCGGGCCTACGGCGTCCACCTGGACAAGCTGCACGCCTGGCTCGGCGGACAGCGGAATATAGAGGTCCTTCGTGTCAGCTATAACGAACTGCTGGCGCGGCCGGAAGATGTGGCCAGCCGCGTGAGTGCGTTCCTGGGAGGCAAGGCGGACGCCGGCCGCATGGCGCTGACGGTTGACCCGTCGCTGTACCGGAATAGGAAGAGTGCGGGCGAGCCCGTCGCCAGCAACCCGGCGTGAGGGACGAATGGCGGCAAAGTGTCTATCCCGCGAGCAGTGTCCATGACGCAGTCCCTGTCTCCCCGCGACACGGACGCGCGTGTGCCGGGTCTGACCGGCTGGCTCCTCCGCCACGTCCCGGCCCTGGATTCGCTGCGGCAGTACTCGTGGCCGGCGCTCGGCGGCGACCTGACGGCGGGGCTGACGGTCGCCACGGTCGCGGTGCCGCAGGCGATGGCCTACGCCACCCTCGCCGGCGTGCCGCCGCAGTACGGCCTCTACACCGCCATCGTCATGACGACGGTGGGGGCGCTCCTCGACTCGTCGCGGCAGCTCATCAACGGGCCGACCAACGCCATTTCGATCGCCCTGCTCAGCGCCCTCGCCGTGATCCACCCCGACGAGCGCGTCGCCGCCGCCGTGCTGCTGGCGTTCCTCGTCGGCGTGACGCAACTCGGCATCGCCTTGATGCGCCTCGGCGACCTGACGCGCTACGTCTCGCACAGCGTCATCGTCGGCTTCACGGCGGGCGCGGGCACGCTCCTCGTCCTCGACCAGGTGAAGAATCTGCTCGGCCTGGAGGCGCGCGGCGCGGCCGACGACCACTTCCTCAAGCGGTTCTGGCTGTCGCTGGCGGAGGGCGGCGGCGTCCGTTGGCCGACATTTTTGATCGGCCTAGGAACCATCGCGGTGGTGCTGGCGGTGCGGCGGCTGAACGACTTCCGCCGCACGCGCGGGGCGCGCTTCCCAGTCCCGCAACACCTCGTCGCGGTCGTCCTCATGGCGGCGCTGGTCTGGGGCTTCGACCTGGACGGGCGCTACGGTGTCAAGATCGTCGGCGCGATCCCCTCGCAGCTGCCGCCTTTCGAGATGCCGGACCTGCACTGGGATAAGATCCGTTTGCTCTCCGGAAACGCCTTCGCCATCGCCGTCCTCGGCCTTCTGGAGGCGGTCGCGATGGCGAAGGCGATCGCCGCGCGCACCGGCCAGAAGCTCGACATCAATCAGCAGTGCCTCAGCGAGGGCGCCGCCAACCTGGCGGGCAGCTTCTTCCAGTGCATCCCCGGCTCGGGGTCGCTGACGCGCTCGGCGGTCAACCAGCAGGCGGGGGCGGTCAGCCAGTGGTCGGGCGTGTTCTCGGCCGCCGCCGTCGCCGCGACGGTGCTGCTGTTCGCGCCGCTGGCGCAGTACATCCCGCGCGCCGCGCTGGCCGGCTTGCTCATGCTGGCGGCGTTCCGCATGGTGGACCGCGAGCAACTCGTCTTCCACCTCCGGGCGACGCGCTTCGACGCCGGCGTCGTCCTCGCGACGGCGCTGGCCGCGGTCTTCATCTCGGTGGAATTCTGCATCGTTATCGGCGTCTTTTTGTCGTTCGTCCTCTACGTCCCTCGCGCCGCCCAGGTGCGGACGACGCTGTTCACGCGGGCGCCGGGAAACCGGGTCCGCGAGCCGCAGCCCGGCGACGCGCCGTGCGACCGCCTCCTCGTCTGCGGCCTGGAAGGGGAACTGTTCTTCGGCGCCGAGCCGGAGCTGGAAAAGCACTTGAGCGCCCTCGAAAACGCCTCGCGCGGGAAGGTGCGCGCGGTCGTCCTGTTCCTCCACCGGGCACGCAACCCGGACGCGGCGTTCCTGAACCTCCTCGGGTCGTTCCACGAAAACCTGCGGCGGCGCGACGTCACCCTGATCCTGTGCGGCGTCCTCCCCGACCTGGGCCGGGCGCTGGCGGGCACGCGGCTGGAGGCTCGCATCGGCCCGAGTCACATCATCCGCGACGGGCCGGGGCACGGCACTGCCGAGGCCCTTCGCCTCGCCTACGACCTCATCGGCGACGGGCTCTGTTTCGCCTGCCCGCAGCGGCAGGACGCGGCCGGCGCCGACCACCCGGTCGATTTCGTCATTTGAGGGGCTCTTGGGGTTGTTTCCTTCCGACTGAGGGCGTGACCGAGTACTGAGTACTCAGTACTGGGTTTTCCGGTCCGCCCTTGCGCTTTACTTCTGGAAGCCTTGCAGTAGCGCGCCGAACGCTTGCAGCGCTTGTTGCAGAACCTCCGGCTTCGGCACCGGCAGCTTGAGGTACGTCTCGCCCGTTTGCTCGTCGCGGTGGACGCGCGGCCCGCCGCCCGAGGCCGCGCCGCCTTGCGCCGCGCCGGCGAACTGCTGGAGCAGCGCCATCCCCGCCTGGAGCAGTCCTCCCCAGGGATCGACCGTCGCCGGCGCGCCGCTTCCTGCCGCTCCGACGCTCGGACCTCCCGCCGCCACCGGGCTCGTGCGCCGGCGCCGCGGCACGCTTCCACGACGTCCCGTCCCGTTCGACGCCTCCTCCTCGCCGCGCGGCCGGCGAAGCACGTCCTCGGCGTCTTCAAGTACCTCTTTCGGGATATTCGTCGTAAGCTTCTCGACCTGCTCCATGAATTTGTTCAGGCGGTTGCCGCCCATGAAGACGTCCTTCTCGCCGCCGTCGAGGACGCCGCTGAAGAGCGACTGCTTGAACTTCAGCACCTCCAGCATGCTCTCCTCGATGCTCCCCTCGGCGATGAAGTTCACGACCCGCACCGCCCGCGACTGCCCCAGTCGATGGACGCGGCCGACGCGCTGCTCCAGCACCGCCGGGTTCCACGGCAGGTCCATGTTGATCACGACGCTGGCGTGCTGAAGGTTCAGGCCCGTGCCGCCCGCGTCGGTCGAGAGGAACAGTCGACAGTTCGGGTCGTCGCGGAAGCGGTCGATCAGGCCCGCGCGCTTGGCGCCCGGCACGCCGCCGTGGAACAGGACGTGGCCCCACTTCCGCTCCTTGACGCGGCGCACCAGCAGCTCGTGCATCCGCAGCCACTGGCTGAAAACGACGACCTTCGCGTCCGGCCGCTCCAGGATCTCGCCGAGCAGCGTCGTCGCCTCGTCGGCCTTGACGCCGTGGTCGGTGCGGTGGTCCACGAGGTAGCTGCTGTCGCACGACATGCGCATCCGCAACAGCGCGATCATCAGCCGCTGCTTGTCGGCGTCGGACAGGAAGCCGAGGCGCTTCCACTTCTCGACGGTCTGGGCGACGAGCTCCATGTTCTCGGAGTGATGCTTCCTCTGCCGCTCCGTCATGGGGACGAAAATGTTCGTGTCGATACGCTCGGGGAGCTGGTCGAGGACCTCGTCCTTGTGGCGGCGCAGGAGGATCGGCTCCAGCGTGCGGCCGACGCGGTCGAGGTCGCGGTAGCCGACGACCTTGCCCCACTCGTCGCGGACCTGGTGTTCGTGCAACAGGCGGAACGTCGGCCCGAGGCGGAAGCGGTCGACGAACTGCACGATCGACATCAGCTCTTCCAGGCGGTTCTCCAGCGGCGTGCCGGTCAGCACGAGGGCGTAAGGCGACTCGATCCGCTTGACGCTGCGGGCGGTGCGCGTCTCCCAGTTCTTGATGCGCTGGGCTTCGTCGAGGACGACGAGGTCGGGCGCCCACGACGAGATCAGGTCGAGGTCGCGGTAAACCGTGTCGTAATTGATGATTTTGAAGAAGGATTCGACGGCGTAGTGCTTTTCGCGGCGGGCGCGCAGGCCGTTGACGACATCCACGGTGCGGCCGCTGACGCGCTCGATCTCGCGCTGCCACTGGTGCTTCACCGAGGTGGGGCAGACGACGAGGACGCGGGCGATGCCGAAGAGGCGGGCCATGACCTCGGCGGCGGCGATGGCCTGGATCGTCTTGCCCAGCCCCATCTCGTCGCCGAGGAGGCAGCGGCCGACGCGGGCGGCGAACAGGACGCCCGCGCGCTGGTAGTCGTAGAGAGGAATCTTCAAGAGATCCTTGAAGAGCGGACTCTTGGCTCCGCGCGGGAACGCCCCGGCGACGCGGCGGGCGCGGTGCTCGGCGTCGCGCACCTCGGCGACGAAGGCCATGACGTCGGCGTGCGTGCGCAGTTCGTGGTCGATCTTGCCGGCCTCGTCGAGGAAGGCGTCGAAGCGGCCGAACGCCTCGGGCAGGAGCGTGCCGTCGTCGCCGAAGTAGCCGGACGCCAGGCGGGCGAGCGTCGGCGGGCAATCGTCGCCGGGGCGGAAGCGCACCTCGCGGCGGGCGCCGTATTGCAGGTAGATCTCGCTGTATTCGGGATGATGGCCCTCCGCGAGGGCGGCGGCGCCGCCGCGCTTGCGCTCCAGGGCGGCGAGGGTGAACTCGACGTGCTTGCAGGTGCCGAGCGTGTTGGTCTGGAAGTCGGCGCAGTCGCAGTGGTTGTCGCCCGGCTCGGTGCCGCGAATGCGGACGCGGTAGGTGCGCTGCGACTGCGGGTTGGTCACGTCGAACTCGGAGAAGACGCGCTGGCCGCCGACGTTGACGAGGCGAAAGTCCTGCTCGCGGCCGAACTGCCGGCGCAGCTCGCGCTGCCACTGTTCGAGCGTCATGCCCTCCGGCTTGGTCTGTCGCGACAGCTTCTTGGGCTGTTTCGGCCGCGCCGGCTTCGTCGGCGCGGCGCCGGCGGCGGGCGGCGCGGGCTCGGCGTCCGGCGGGAGGGGTGGCGCGGGGCGGCGCGGCCGCACCTTGTTCTTGGCGTCGTTCGTCGGCTTCTGGCGCCACGGCATGGCCTGGACCTCCCACCGGGACGGGTTCCGCGGATCGGGCGTATTGTACCGGCGCGAGTGCGGCGTGTGCGAAGGGAACGGCGCGATTTTCCTGCGCGGCAGGTGAAGATACGAGCGTTGTTCCGATTGGGACGGGTTCTGTCCGCGCGGCGGAACGGGCCGTCGGCGGTCAGCAGGGTCGGCCCGTACCACTTGAGCAGGCGGAGCAGGCGCTCCGCCAGTCCGATCTCATCCAGGATTTCCAGCCGCGTCAGTCCGCCCGCGTCGCCGACAGGGCGCGCTTGCCCGTAATCAGGCGGATGCCGACGTTCACGGCCATCACCAGCACCAGCAGCACGAGGGCGCCGGCCCACGCCTGACGCTGCTCCTCTGTCCCGGTCCGCGCAGCTTGACCGAAGGACGGGCCTTGCTCCGGCCCTCGCGGTTCCCTCAACGAGTGTAGAAGGTGTTATCTAGCAGTAGGTGCCGCGAGCCGAGCGGCACCCGGGCACAAGGCCCCGCTCGGCTC
>JBBROG010000148.1:0-21175 GCA_038229635.1 Gemmatales bacterium | reverse complement strand
CGCCTACGCCCACAGCAAGGGCGTCCTCCACCGCGACCTGAAGCCGTCGAACGTCATGATCGGCGCCTTCGGCGAGGTGCTGGTCATGGACTGGGGCCTGGCGAAGGTCCTGGCGAGCCGGGGGCGCGAAGCCGCGGAGACCGCCGCGACGGACGCCAGCGTGATGACGACGGAGCGGACCGCCGACATCGACGAATGGACGCAGGAGGGCGGCGCCCTGGGGACGTGGTCGTACATGCCGCCGGAGCAGGCGCGCGGCGAGGTCGGCCGCGTGGACCGCCGCAGCGACGTCTTCGGCCTGGGGGCGATCCTGTGCGAGCTGCTGACGGGCAGCCCTCCCTACGCGGGCGGCGGCGCGGAGGTGCGCGGGCTGGCGCTGGCGGGGAAGGTCGGGCCGGCGTGCGCGCGGCTGGCGGCGTGCGGGGCGGACGAGGAGTTGACGCGGCTGGCGCAAGCCTGCCTGAGCGAGGAGCCGGAGGCGCGGCCGGCGGACGCGGCGGCGGTGGCGCGGGCGCTGGCATCCTATGAGGCGGGCGTGGCGGAGCGGCTGCGCCGGGCGGAGCAGGAGCGCGTCGCCGCGGAGGCGCGGGCCGGAGCCGAGGCGAAGGCCCGCGCCGCCGCGGAGGCGCAGGCGCGGGCGGAGGAGGCGCGGGCGGCGTTGGCGCGTCGTTCGCGGCGGACGGTCGTCTCCCTGGTCACAGGGGCGTCGTTACTACTACTGACGGTCGCCGGCACCGCGGCGCTTCTTCTGTTCTCCAAGAACCGCAGCCTGGAGGAGTCCGAGAAGACGGCACGCGACGAGGCCGGCAACGCCCGCACGGCGGAGGCGAAGGCGCGGGAAAAGGAGGAAGCGGAGCGGACGGCCAAGCTCGATGCGCAGGAGCAGTCGCGCCGCGCTGACCAGGCTCGCGACCGGGCGGAGCAGTTGGTGTACGTCGGCCAGATTGACCGGGCGCTGGGCTATTGGAGGGAGAACAACGTGCGGGCGGCGGCCGACCTGCGGGACCGCTGTCAGTGGAACTTGCGCGGGTGGGAACACAAGTACCTCCATACCCTCCTCGACCATTCCCACCTGATCCTCAAGGGGCACACTGACAGGGTCAGCGCCGTGGCCTTCAGCCCTGACGGCACGCGGTTGGCCAGCGCCTCGCGGGACCGGACGGTTCGTGTGTGGGACGCGCGGACGGGCCAGGAGGAACGCACCCTCAAGGGGCACACAAATGAGGTGAACAGCGTGGCCTTCAGCCCCGACGGCACGCGGCTTGCCAGTGCCTCCGACGACAAGACGGTTCGGTTGTGGGACGCGCGGACGGGCCAGGACACCCTCACCCTCAAGGGGCACACCGAAGGGGTCACCGTAGTGGCGTTCAGCCCCGACGGCACGCGGTTGGCCAGCGCCTCGGCAGACACCACGGTTCGGCTGTGGGACGCGCGGACGGGCCGGGAGGCCCTCGCCCTCAAGGGGCACACGAAAGGTGTGAGGAGCGTGGCCTTCAGCCCCGACGGCAAGCGCCTCGCCAGCGCCTCCGAGGACCGGACGGTTCGTGTGTGGGACGCACGGACGGGCCGGGAGGCCCTCGCCCTCAAGGGGCACACCCACTGGGTCTACGAAGTGGCCTTCAGCCCCGACGGCACGCGGTTGGCCAGCGCTTCCTTTGACCGGACGGGTCGGTTGTGGGACGCGCGGACGGGCCAGGAGGGCCTCACCCTCAAGGGGCACACCCACTGGGTCTCAAGCGTGGCCTTCAGCCCGGACGGCAAGCGGGTCGTCAGCGGAAGCTTGGACGCGACGTTGAAGGTGTGGGACGCGTGGACGGGCCAGGAGGCCCTCACCCTCAAGGGGCACACCCACGGGGTCTACGCCGTGGCCTTCAGCCCCGACGGCACGCGGCTGGCCAGCGCTGCCTTTGACCAGCCCGACGGCACGCGGCTGGCCTTTGACCATACGGTTCGGTTGTGGGATGCGCGGACGGGCCAGGAGGCCCTCACCCTCAAGGGGCACACCAGAGAGGTCATCGGCGTGGCCTTCAGCCCCGACGGCACGCGCGTAATAGCGGTAGATACTGCGGAAATAGTCCGAAGCTGGGACACTGTCACCGGACAAGAAATCGTCCCCTGTAGCGATCTCGCTCCGCCCCCGAAGCCGTTCGCCCTCTCCCCCGACGAGAAGCGCGTCGCCAGCGCTGAGGGCTTCAATGTCATCGTTCAGCCGAAGGAGGGTCCGCGCGACGACGACACGATCCGCCGCCGCTTCTTCGACCCCCTCATGGACGTCCCCTTCCGCCTCGCCCAGTCGCGCGCCGCCAAAGCACAGAATGACGCCTTCGCGCTCCCCTTTCACCTGCGCCCGCTGCTGCTCGGCAGTGTGGCCCAGTCAGCGGCACGACCGCACGACCTCTTCCCGCTCTGGGCGCGCCGACCGCCGCTCGCCCGCACCGGAACAAGGGTCGCGACCGGGGTCGTGCCGCTGACGCCCGAGGAACTCGCCCGACTGGAAGAGGAACTGACGCGCGAGGCTCGGCCGGACAGCGGTTGGGAGGCGTGGGCGGGGCGCGGCTGGGTACGCCACCTGCGCGGCAATGTCGAGGACGCCTTGAAGGATCTGCGAAAGGCGATGACTTTGCGACCCGGCGAGCCCATGCCGTGGGCGCTGCTCGGGACCGTCGCCCAGCGGCACGGCCGGGCGAAGGAGGCCGAGGAGGCGCGAGCGAAGCTGGCGTCTTGGCCGAATCTGGACGTGGCGGCGTGGCACGTCGCCGAAGCGGACGCCTGCGCGGCGGAGGGTGCGACGGAGGAGGCCCTGTGGCACCTGACGCACCTGGCGGCAAAGGCGCCGACGCCGCGGCCGCTGGTGCGAATAGGCCTCCTCCACCTGACGCAGGGCCGCGAAGCGGAGGCAGGGGTGGCGTTCGCGAAAGCGGTGGCGCGCGACGGGACCGATCACGAAGCGCTCGCGTGGCGCGCGCGGATGTGTGCCTCCTCCGGCGACCTCGACGGCTACCGCCGGGCGTGCCACGCCCTCGTCAAGACCGCACCGCCCGAGCATCTTCGCGTCGCCCTGCTCCTGCCCGACGCGCTGTCCGACTTCGACGCGGCGCTGAAACAGTTCCCTAACTACAACTCCTCTTTTTACATGACGCGCGCCGGCCTGCTGCTGCGCGCCGGGAAGGCGAAAGTTTCGGCGGACATATTGCGCCGCCCTCTGCCAATTCAGCGAGGAAGCGATGGCGTGACGGCGCGTCTGTTGCTGGCCCTGGCGGAGCGCCAGCAGGGTCGCAAGGCCGAGGCGCAACAGGCGTTGGCAGAGGCGAAGTATCTGGCGGTCGAGCCGTCGCTGCGTGCGGGGCTCCTGCGCCTGGGACCGTCGGGCGCATGGGGCACGCTGGCCGCGACCGCCGCAACGCCGCCGCGGCCGTGGGAAGAGGAATTGGAGATCCGCCTCCTCCTCCGCGAGGCCGAGGCCGCCGTCGCCGCGCCGTGAGCGGCGCCCGTGTGAGGCGGCGGTGTAGCCCCGTAGGGGCGGCGGATCGTAGCCCCGGGTGGAGCGTACTCGCGGAACCCGGGGAACATGCAACCCGGGGACAACCACGGGGCCGTGTTGATGGTTTGAACCCGCGGAGCGGGTGACGGATCGTAGCCCCGGGTGGAGCGTACTCGCGCAACCCGGGGAACATACGCGCAACCCGGGGAACACTCGCGCAACCCGGGGACACCCACGCGGACGTGTCGATATTTGGAACCCCCGAAGGGGGTGACGGAAACGTGCTCGATCCTGCCTCCGTCACCCGCTCCGAGAGTTCAATATATCGATACGTCTCCGGTCTGTTTCCCCGGGTTTCGCGAGTACGCTCCCCCCGGGGCTACGATCCGTCACCCGCTACGCGGGTTCAAAACAATTCACACGACCCCGGTTGTTGTTCCCGGGTTGCGTGTTCTCCGGGTTGCGCGAGTACGCTCCCCCCGGGGCTACGATCCGTCACCCGCTCCGCGGGTTCAACTCGTGTTGACGCCCGCCGTCTGATCCCCGGGTTGCGCGAGTACGCTCCCCCCGGGGCTACGATCCGCCGCCCTTCCAGGGCTGACCGCGGCGGCTCATTTCTCGCGCAAGACCGCTTCGCCGTGACGAACGCTCAGGGCAAGCTGTCCGCGACCTCCAGGGCGAACTTCCGGGTTTCTTCGTTCTCCTCTTGGGCCGCGCGGAGGCGGCGGCGCACTTCCTCCCGCGACTTGGTTTGGCGGTACAGATCATTCACGCGGTCCACCAAATCGCGCTGGCGTAAGGCGGCTTCCGGGATCGACGTACTTTCCCACACGCGGACGACGGGGTCCAGGCTGGTACTCACGAGGCGTTGGCCGTCGGGACTGAAAGCGACGCGAGTGACGCCCCTCAGGTGCCCGAGGAGCGTCAGCAGGTGGTCGCCGGTGTCGGCGTCGAAGAGCCGCACCGTCGTGTCGCCGCTCGCGGTGGCGAGGCGCCGGCCGTCGGGACTGAAGGCGAGGCCTCTCACCTCGAACGGGTGCGCCCGGATCGCGAGAAGTCGCTCCCCGGAATCGACGTCCCAGACGCCCACCGTCCGGCCGCCGCACGCCGCGGCGAAGCGGCGGCCGTCGGGGTGAAAGGCCACACTACCCAGCGCCAGAAATTGTCCCGCGTCCACCTCGACCTGGAGGAGTTGTCGCCCGGAGGCGACGTCCCAGACCCGTGCCGTCTTGTCGCCGCCGACGGACGCCAGGCGTCGCGCGTCGGGGGAGAAGGCCAGGCGGCTGACCCGCGCTTCGTGGCCGGTAAGCGAATTCAGGAGTTGGCCGTTCGCGGGATCCCAGAGTCGGACGGCGCCGTCCTGACACGCCGTCGCGAGGCACCCCCCGTCGGGGGCGAAGGCGACGTCATACACCTCGTGATCGTGCTGAATGGCGGGAAAGAGCAACGCGCCCGATTCAGCGTCCCACAACCGCGTCGTCTTGTCCTCACTCGACGAGGCGACGGCGAGGCCGTCCGGACTGAAAGCGACACCCATGACGCGCGCGGAGTGCCCCGCGAGGGTGCGTTTCAGCCGCCCGTTGGCGGCGTCCCAGAGCCGGACCGTGTTGTCCTTCCCCGACGTTGCCAGGACGTGGCCGTCCCTGCGGAATGCCACGCCCCAGACCTCATCGGTGTGCCCGCGCAAGGTGAGGACGTGCTGGCCGGGTGATGCGTCCCACAGGCGCACGACCTTGTCGTACCCGACCGAGGCCAGGCGGCGGCCGTCCGGGCTGAAGGCGGCGCCGCGCACGGTGGCCGTGTGTCCGTACAGGGCGAGCAGTTGTTCGCCGGATTCGGCGTCCCACTGCCGCACGACGTTGTCCCAGCCGCCGGAAACGAGGCGCCGGCCGTCGGGGCGGTAGGCCACGCTCTGGACGCCGTTCGTGTGCCCGGTCAGCGTGCGGGCGAGTTCGTAGGACTTCGCGTCCCAGAGCCGCACGGTCTTGTCCCAACTGGCCGAGGCGATTTGGAGCCCGTCGGGGCTGTAAGCCACGCCGTTAATGGCACCCGCATGTCCGGTAAGGAGGCGCACGCACTGGCAGGACTCGGCGTCCCAAACGGACACGTCGTTGCAGTCGTCGCACCCCGAGGCGAGCGAGCGGCCGTCGGGGCCGAACGCCACGCACCGGACGTCCGCCTTGTGCGAGAGCGGCTGACCCCAGGGCTTGCCGGTGCCGACGTCCCAGAGGAGTACCGTCTTGTCGAGCCCCCCCGAGGCGAGGCGCAGCCCGTCCGGCCGAAAGGCCACGCACGGGACCGGCTCGCCGTGCCCGGAGAGCGTGTGAACACACCGGCCGGAGGCGACGTCCCACAGCCGCACGTTTCCGTCCGGGCTGCCGGTGGCGAGGAGTTTCCCGTCGGGGGCGAAGGCGAGGCAGCTGACAGATTCGCCGTGCCCGCCCAGGGTGCGGATCGGCCGGCCGGTGCCGACGTCCCAGAGCCGGACGGCCTTGTCCCGGCCCGCCGAGGCGATGCCGCGGCCGTCGGGGCTGAAGGCCACCCCCAGGACGACGTCCGTGTGTCCCTGAAGGACCTGAAGCTCAAGGCGAGTACGCCGCCGCCAGAAGGACCACTCGAAGCCGCGCAGGTCCTTTTCCCCCGGCCGGGGGAGGTGCCTCTCCAGCAAGTCCTTGACGCGCTCGACGTCGGCCGTCTCGAGCGCGTTCGGGATGACGTTCATCGACGCGACGTAGGAGTCGTGCCGCGCTTCCTGCTGAAGGCGCTCGACCTTGGCCTGTTCCTCCCGCGCCTTCGCGAGCGCGTTCCGCCCTTCCACCGACAGCACGACGCCGCCGACGGCACTGACGGTCAGCAGCAGCAGCACCGACGCCGCCAGCGCCGCCACGGCGGGGTTGCGCCGACACCAGCGCGCGACGCGCTCGGCGAAGGGGCTGTGCCGCGCCTGGATCGGCCGGTCGGCGAGGAACAGCCGCAGGTCGCTCGCCAGGGCGTCGGCGCTGGCGTAGCGCGCCGCCGGGTCCTTTTCCAGGCACTTCAGCACGATCACTTCGAGGTCGCGCGGCACCTTCGGCTCCAGCGCCCGCGGCGGCACCGGCGGGTCGTTGTAGATCTTCTCGACCAGCCCCACGATGGTCGGGTGGTCGAACGCCGGTTGGAGCGTCAGCAGTTCGTACAGCGTGCATCCCAGGGCGTAGACGTCGCTTTGCTTCAACGACTGGTGCTTGAACCGCTCCGGCCCCATGTAGCGCAGCGTGCCGACGATGCCGCTGGCATACGTCGGGGTCTTGGCCTCGGGAGCCAGGTAGCCAAAAATATCCATGTCTCTTTTATCTTCTTCACCTTTGACGGCGTTGATGACGCCGGGGTCCTCGACCTTGGCGAGGCCGAAGTCGGTGATCCAGACCGTGCCGTAGGTGTCGAGCATCAGGTTGCCGGGCTTGATGTCGCGGTGCAGCACCCCTTGTTTGTGGGCGTAGGCCAGGGCGTCGGCCGCCTGCACGCCGAGGCGGGCCACGCCGCGCGCGTAGGCCGCGTCCGAGCCGCCGCCCGACAGGCCGCTGAGGGCGCCAGTCGCGGCGGGCTCGTCGGGCCGGCCGTCGGCGGGCTCCGGCGCGGCGAAGCGACCGCTCACCAGGCTGTGGGCGATGCTCTCCAGGTCCGAGGCGAGCGTGGCCGGCGTCTCGCCGGCGCGGGCGGCGGGGCGGCGCAGGAGGCGCACGTCGTGGAGGACGCGGTCGAGCGACTGGCCGCGGATGAATTGCATGGCGAAGTAGGGCGTGCCGTCGGCCTCGCCGACGCCGAACACCGGCACGATGTTCGTGTGGTGCAACCGCCCCGCCGCCTTGGGCTCGCCGTGGAAGCGTCGGCGGTAGTCCGGGTCGATCAGCAGGTGCGGCGGCAGCACCTTGAGGGCGACGTGGCGGCCGAGCGACTCCTGCTCCGCCTCGTAAACGATGCCCATCGCGCCGTGGCCGACCTCGCGCACGATGCGGTAGTCGCCCAGCCGCGTCGGCGGCGGCGCGGCGGAAGGCGACGGGCGCGTCGGCTCGCCCTTGACCCGCTCCATCTCGACCAGCGCGGGGAAGTGGTCGCGGATCTCGTCGGCGAGGTCGGGGTGGCGCGCGACGTACTCCTCGAGAGTGGGGCGTTCGCCGCGGCGGAGGCGGGTGACGAACTCCTCGGCGAGGCGGTCGAGGAGTTCGTACTTCGCGGAGTCGGACGTGGGCATGTCACGGACCCTCAATTGCGCCGCCCGGCGCGTGCGCGGCTTCCGGCGCTGGTGCGGCTCCGTCGGGCGGACGGCGTTAGCCTATGCGTGTCTCCAAAAGTTGGCGCCGTTATCATAGCGTCTGTGCCGTACGCAAAGGCGACGAACAAGGCGGTTGTCGCCCGCCGGCGCCGCCCGGTTGGGAGAAGGGGCGTCGTCGTTCCGGGGGTGCGCTGCTGTCGCCCGACACAACGGTTTGCGCGGAATCCCGACATAATGGTTGGCGCGGAATGGCGGGAACGCCTCGGCCGGCGGCGCGGCGGCCGGCGGCACGGCTTCTTTTCTTGAGTCAGCGTCTGACGGGGGGTAGAATCGAGAGGTCGTGGGAAGGCGGCGCGAGGGACCGCGCCCGAGCCAAGTCGAATCCAGCGGCGAACGGCCGCGGCCGTCGCCCCGTCGCGAGGTCTGTCATGTCCCTCCCCCCGGACAACGCCTCTTCCCCCTCCGAGAAGACCGCGTTCTACGGCCACTCCCCCGCGCCCGGCAAGGTGACCGGCGTCGACCTCGGCGCCGCCACGCTGGTGCCTTCGTCGACGCCGCCCGGCCCGTCCGCCGAGACGCTCGACCGGGCGGCGCCGCCCGCCGGCCCCCCGTCGCTGCCGCGCCACCCGGTCCAGGGCTATGAACTCCTGGCGGTCCTCGGCCGCGGCGGCATGGGCGTCGTCTACAAGGCGCGGCACCTCTCGCTCAACCGCGTCGTCGCCCTCAAGATGGTCCTCGCCGGCGAGCACGCCAGCCCCGAGTCGTGCGTCCGCTTCCTTGGCGAGGCCGAGGTCGTCGCCGGCCTGCACCACCCGAACATCGTCCAGATCCACGAATTCGGCAACCACGAGGGCCTGCCCTACTTCACCCTGGAGTACCTCGAAGGGGGCACGCTCGACCGCCGCCTCGGCGGCACGCCGCTGCCCGCCAAGGACGCCGCGCGCACCGTCGAGGTCCTCGCCCGCGCCGTCCACCACGCCCACCGCCACGGCGTCGTCCACCGCGACCTCAAGCCCGGCAACGTCCTCTACGACGAGGACGGCACCCCCAAGGTCACCGACTTCGGCCTCGCCAAGCGCGTCGAGGGCGGCAGCGGACTGACGCAGTCCGGCAACGTCCTCGGCACCCCGAGCTACATGGCTCCCGAGCAGGCCAGCGGCGACAACAAGAACGTCGGCCCGCGGTCCGACGTCTACGCCTTGGGCGCCATCCTCTACGAGTGCCTCACCGGCCGCCCGCCCTTCAAGGCCGAGACGCCGGTCGACACCATCATGCAGCTCCTCGACCACGAGCCGCCGTCGCCGTCGCGCCTCAACCCCAACTGCCCGCGCGACCTGGAGACGATCAGCCTCAAATGTCTCCAAAAAGAGGCGGCGAAGCGCTACGGGAGCGCCGAGGAGCTGGCCGACGACCTGAAGCGCTACCAGGACGGCGAGGCGATCCGGGCGCGGCCGGTCCCCGCGCGCGAACGCCTCGCCCGCTGGGTCCGCAAGCGCCCGGCGGCGGCGGCACTCCTCGCCGTGACCGCCGCGTCCCTTGCCGCCTTCCTCGCCGTCGGCTGGTGGTACAACCTGCACCTGAAGGAAGCCCTGGGCGACGCCGAGGCGCAACATCGCCTTGCCGACGACCGCCTCCAGGAGGCCGTCGCCGAGCACGCCCGCTTCGTCGCCGAGGCCGCCGAGGTCGAGCGCCAGCGGCAGATCGTCGTCGACAACCTTGACAAGCGCTTCGACGTCATCGACGACATCCTCAACCACGTCGACGGCCGCCTCGCCCAGATGGCGAACATGCGCCCCGTCCGCGTCGAATTCCTCAACGAGGTGATGAAGCTCAGCCAGCAACTCCTGAAGGACCGCCCCGACGACCCGCGCTTCCGCCGCCAGGCGGGGCGCGTCTTCCGCGGGCTCGGCGAGCTGGCCGGGGCGGGGCGCGACGGCGAGGAGCCGTTCCGCCAGGCCGCCGAGGTGCAGGGGCGCCTCGTCAAGGACTTCCCCGACGACGTCGGCTACAAAATGGACCTGACATTGACCTTGTCGCGCCTGGGCACCTTGTACGCCCGGTCGCGCAAGTTCGACGCCGCCCTGAGGGCCTACGACGACGCCCTCGCCTTGCAGGACCCCTTGAACGAGCGCTTCCCCGACAAGCCGGACCACCTGGAGCGCTGCGGCTATTACCGCACTCTAAAGGCGAATGTCCTCGAAGAGATGGACGAGTCGGACCAGGCCCTGGCCCACTACCGCCAGGCGCGCGGGCGGCTGGAAGAGCTGGTCAAGCGCTTCCCGAAGACGGCGGCGTATCACGAGCGGCTGGCGGCGACGGCGGCGAGTCTCGGCTTCGCCCTGGAGGCCGGCGACCCGCTCGCCGCGCAGCCGCCGCTGGTGCGGGCGCTGTCGGCCACGCGCGAGGCGCACCGGCTGACCCGCTCGGAGCGCACGGCGACCGCCCTGAGATCGGCCTACGCCGACATGGTGGCGTACTACAAGCGGCAGTTGCAGCACGCCGAGTTGGCGAAGCTGGCCGACGCCCGGCGCGAGGACTTCCCCAAAAGCGTCAACGAGACGTACAACGCCGCCTGCTTCCTGTGCGACGCCGCCCGCGCCGCCGCCGACAACGCCGACCTGCCGGAGCGGGAGCGGCAAACGCGCGTTGACGGCTACGCCAAGGAGGCGCTGGCGAAGCTCCAACTGGCGGTCGAGGAGGGCTTCACCGACCTGGCGCACATGGCGAACGACACCGACCTCGACCCGCTGCGCGACCGCGCCGACTACAAGGAGTTCTGGGCGACGTTGGAGAAGCGCTTCCCGAGCAAGCCGGTGACGCCGGCGCTGCTCATGGCCGACCTCAAGGACGACTACGCCGGCACCCAGGCGCGCTACGAGCGGCAGGCGGAGGCGGCGCGGACCGTCGCCGAGAAGAAGCGGGCCAAGGCCAACAAGCCGGTGTTCCTCGACTACGCCCGGCGCATCGCCGACATCGCGGAGAAAAATCCGTCGCTGCCGGCGTCGCTCGACGCCCTGGCGTGGCTCCTCGACCGCGCGGGGAGCGCCGACGACCGCCAGGCCGTCCGCCCGCTCCAGGCGCGCGTCTACCAGCTGCTGGAGCGCGACCACCTGAGCAAGAAGAATTTCGGCAACGCCTGCCGGGCTCTGGGCCGCAACCCGTCGGCGGCCGGCGACCGGCTGCTGCGCGCCGCGGAGGAAAAGAATCCCGAGTCGGACGCGCGCGGCCTGGCCGCGTATTACCTGGCGTCGTCGCTGGCGAAGCAGGCCGACGCCGCCCACGAGCGCGGCGCCGCCAACGCCGACGCGCTGGCCCTCCAGGCGGAGAAGGAGTTCGAGCGCGTCGTCACGGCGCACGGGGCGGTCGCCTTCGACGAGGTCACGCTCGCCGATTACGCCAAGCGGCGCCTGCACGAGTTGCGCTCCCTGAGCCTGGGTCGGGCGGCGCGGCCGGTGGAGGGCGAGGACCTGATGGACGGCACGCCGCTGAAGCTGACCGACCACCGCGGCAAGGTCGTCCTGGTCACGTTCTGGGCCAACTGGTGCGGCTACTGCCGTCAGCTCTACCCGACTCAGCGCGACCTCGTGGCGAAGATGAAGGGCCGGCCGTTCGAGTTGTTCGGCATCAACTGCGACGAGGACAAGGAGGCGGCAAAGCGAGCGGTGCAGCGTGAGAAATTGCCCTGGCACTCGCTCTGGGACGGCGACGGCGACGGCCGCATTCGCGAGGAGTGGCAGGTCGACGGCTTCCCGGCGCTGTACCTGCTCGACCACGGCGGCGTCATCCGCAAGAAGTGGGATAGCCGGCCCGAGCCGGGCGAGGTCGAGGAAGAAGTCGCGCGGCTGGTTCGCCAGGCCGAGGCGGCGAGGAAGCCGTAGCCGTTCTTTCTCCCGCCCGTTCCGCGTGAGGTGTGCCTTGACGAAGCGACGTCGGTTCGGCTACGAGTCCAAGCACGAACCGCTCCTGAGCCCGCCGGCGTTCGCCCGGCGCCTGGCGAGGAACTTCGCGGCGGCGACCCTCCTCATCGGGGTGTCGCTGCTGGCGGGCATGGCCGGCTACCACCACTTCGAGGGGATGGAGTGGATCGACGCCTTCGCGAACGCCGCCATGATCCTCTCGGGCATGGGACCTCTCGCCCCGCTCCAGACGTGGGGCGGCAAGCTGTTCGCCGGGCTCTACGCGCTGTACAGCGGCCTGGCGCTGGTCCTGGCGGCAGGCATCCTCTTCGCCCCGGTCTTACACCGGCTGATTCATCGGTTCCATCTGGAATCGAACAAGGAGGAATAACGGGCCTGGGGGGCCGGCCCTCAAGCCAGTCCCTCCCGTGGATTCACGACTCCGTCGGGGGCGTCCGCCTCTTTCGCCGCCAGGCGGTCGAGGACGCGCGCCAGAATTTGCCGCACTTCCGAATCCTCTTCCGCGTCGGCACGCCGCTTCAGCGCTTCGGTAAACTCCGCGCCCTCCTCGCCCAGCGACTCGGCCAGTTCCGCCGCCGCCTTGCGGACGCGCAGGGACGGGTCGCCCAGGGCCTCGACGAGTACGGCTCGTCCCTGGGCGTGGTCGGGATCGGCGGCGAGGACCGAGCCGGCCGCGATCAGGCGCACGCGCAGGCTGGGGTCCGCGAGCAAGTGGAGCATCACGTCGCGGGTCGCCTCGGCGGGGGCGCGGGCGAGCGCCATGGCGGCGCTCATGCGCAAGCCGTCGTTGGCGTCGCCCGCGCACTCGATGAGGCGCGGGACGGCCTCGGCGGGCGGGGCGTCGAGGCGGGCGAGGGCGTGGGCCGCGTTGGCGCGTACCTGATTTTCGGGGTCGCCCAACGCCGCGACCAGGGCGGGGATGGCGTCCTCGGGAATGGCGTCCGCCTTCATCCAGGCCGCCGAGGCGATCTTGCGGACGTCGCCGCTGGCGTCCGTGAGCCCGGCGGCGAACGCCTGCGCCGCTTCGGGCGGCTGGATCAGGGCGAGCGCCCGCACCGCCTGCACGCGCACACTCTCCTCCGCCGTCCGCGCGGCCTGGAGCAGCGGTTCTCCCGCGGCGGCCGCCGCCGGCCCGAGTTTGCCCAGAGCCAGCGCCGCCTGTTCCTTGATCCAGGGACTGTCGTCGGCTCCCAGGCGGCCGCACAGCCCCTCGACGACCGCCGGCGCGGCCCCGGCCAATTTGGGCAGCACGCGAAGGACTTCGCCCTTCACCTGGTCGTTGGCGTCCTCCAGCAGTTCCAGCAGCCGGCTCGTCAGCGCGTCGTCGGCCTCGTCCCCCTGGCCTAGCGCCTCGACCGCCGCCGCCCGGACGCGCGGGTCGGCGTCCTGTAAGGCGTCCCGAATCTCCTCCGCCGCCGTGCCGCCGATCAGACCCAGCGCCCGCACCGCCTGATTCCGGACGGCCCCGTCCTCGTCGTGGCACGCCTTCGCCAGCGCCGGGCGCGCCCGCGCCGCGGCGCTCCCCATTTTGCCCAGCGCCTCTGCCGCGTTGGCGCGGACCAGCGGGTTGACGTGAGCCAGCGAGCGCGTCAGGGCGGGGACGGCTTCGTCGGCCGAGTCGCCCATCTGGCCCAGCGCCTCCGCCGCCAGGGCGCTCACCCAGTTGTCCGGGTCGCGCAGCGCGCGCACCAGGCCGGGCACCGCGACGTCCGCCGCCCCCTCGCCGATCTTGCCCAGCGCCTCGACGGCCTTGGCCCGAACCACGTCGTTATTGTCCTTCATGGCCGCGACCAGCGCCGGGGCGGCCTCTTCCGCCGTCGTGCCGATGGTCCCCAGCGCCTCCGCCGTCTGGGCGCGAACGACGTTGTCCTTGGAAGACAGTCCCTCGACCAGGGTCGCGGTGTCCTCCTCGCCGAGCGTGCCGATCTTGGCGACGGCCTCGGCCGCCGCCGTCCGCAGGAGTTCCTCCGGGTCTTGCAGGAGGGGGACGAGCGACGAGACCGCCGGCGCGGCGTCCTTCTTCAGTTCTCCCAGCGCCCGCACCGCCGCCGCCCGCACGGCGACGCTGCCGTCCTGGAGCAATTCGACCAGGGCGGCGACCGTCAGTTCGACGTCCCCGCCGACCCGCGCCAGAGTTTCGGCGGTCTGGCAGCGCGCCGTCTCGTCGGCGTCCCGCAACAGGGCGATCAGTCGGGGGAACGCCGCCGCCGCCGCCGGGCCGATCCGCCCCAGCGCCGCGGCGGCGTGAGTGCGCACCGTGACGGAGGCGTCCTCGAGCGCCGCCGCCAGGGCGGGGACGGCCCGTTCCGTCGGGTCGGCGACCTGTGCCTCGTCGGCCCGGCGCCGCCACCAGAGCAGTCGTCTTGTCTTCCGCTTCGTCACGTCGAGGAGCCGGCCCAGCTTGCGCTTCTCGCGGAGGTTGGCCCCCGCGCCGGCGATCAACCCGAGGGCTTCGACCGCGCTCTGCCGCACCATCTCGCTCGGGTCGTTCACACGGGCAGCGATCGGCCCGACCGCTGCGTAGGCGTGCAGGTGGCCGAGGGCGGCGACGACGACGGCCCGGACGTGTTCGTGCGGGTCGTGGAGGTGGCGGACGAGCGTCGGGACGGTGGACGGCCCGATGGCGGCGACGATGAGGGGGAGTCCGTCGCGCTGCTCCTTGGTCAGGGAGGCGACGGAACGCAGCGACACCAGCAGCGGCCGGATGGCGGAGGAGCCGAACTGCGGCAGCGAATTCCGCGCCCGCTCGTGGATCGGCTCGTGCGGGCTCCAGAAGTCGGCGATGGTCTCGGCCAGCAGGCGCCCCTGGCGGACGGAGGCGAACACCTGTTGCAGCAAGACCAGGGTGAAGAAGGTTTTGAACGCGGCGAGCAGGGCCGTGGCCGGCCAGGCGGCCTGGCGGATGTAGGTCACGCGCAGGAGGCTGCGCGAGCTGGCCAGGTCGAGGACGTCCACGACGCGCAGCAGTTGGAGCAGGGCGTTGACGAGGAAATCGACGAAGGCCGCCGGCTCCCCGCCGTCGCCCTCGCCGACGCGATACCAGTCGCGGCCGACGCTCTCGTAAAGCCCCTGGTTAAGCAGGGCGAAGCCGCCGACCGTGCCGACCGCCGCCGACGCCAGCAGGGGTATGCCGACCCGATGGCCGTAGCGGACCAGACGCGCGGCCAGTTCCTGCCCCATGACCGGGTTGTGAACGGCCTTGTAGCCGCGTTCGACTTCGTACCGTTCGAGGTCGATGGCCATGTACGCCAAGCAGGCCGTGATTCCCATGACGATGAGCGCCACGGCACAAACGACGGTCAGCCCCGGCGCGGAAGCGGCCGCCACGCCGCCCGCGACCAGCAGGGCGACGACGGCGGCGAGGAACAAAGGCCAGGGCGCCCATGCGAGAAGGCGCTCCCAGACGAGGAACCCGCGCCGGATGGCGCCCCGAACGACGCGGCCGAACAGCCTCAGCACCCAGCCGATCAGCCCGACGCGGAAAAGGACGGCGCCGACGAGGGCGAGAGCCGCGAGGGTGGCCAGCACCGCGTAGTCCGAATTCGCCCGGTCGAGGTCGATGAGCCAGGGCGTGGCGCCCTTGCTTCGTTCGATCCCATTCGCGTCGAGGGCCATGCGGCGAGTTCTCCTGTTGGCGGCATCCCCGGCGTGGCCGCGGCCGATTGAGGCGAGCGGCCGGCAGGCTTTACGCCGGCCACCAAAGTCAGGCGTTGCGCCTGCTGAGGCCGGATTCAATAGACATGATCGTGCGTGCCGAGCGCTAGCAAGAGGATTGCTTCCGCTGCGTCCTGTTGCGCGTACTCGAACACCACGCGCAGATCGTAGCCCACGCTGCAAGCCCAGCACCCTGCCAGCGGCCCGCGTAACTTGTGCGTCCGCAGCGACGGGTGCGAAGCGTCGGCCGACAACTGCTCCAGAGTTGCCTCGATGGGCACCACCGCGTCCGGGCGCGACTTCAGCCAGTGGCGCAGGTCGCGCGCGAACGCGGGCGAGCGTAACAGCGTGCGCCTCATGACTGCGCCTCACGCACCAACTCCGCCGCCGTCATGGGTTGGCACTGCCCGGCGACAAACTCGCGTCGGGCCTGCGCCACCGCGGCCGCCACCCGCTCCCGCCCGCGCTCGGCCAGGCGGCGGCTCAAAACCGCTACCAATTCTGCCTGAGCGTCCGCGTCGAGTTGTTCGGCGGCGTCGAGGGCATCGGCAAATCCGATCGGCTGACTCATGGCGGCCTCCTGACAAGCGACGGTACTTCCAGGATACCGGGAACCCAACCCACGAGCAAGGAAAGCGGGCGCGGCCGGTTCCGTTCACGCCTCGTCGATCTGCGCCAGCGACGCGAACTTCTTCCCCTCGACGTAGGCGAGGAACGCCCCGCCGCCGGTCGAGACGTGCGTCATCCGGGCGTCGAGCCCGAACTGCTCCACCGCCTCCGCCGTCTCGCCGCCGCCGACGACGGTCACGGCGCCGCTCGACGCCATCGCCTCCGCGACGCCGCGCGTCCCCTTGCTGAACGCCGGCTTCTCGAACCAGCCGACCGGGCCGTTCCAGATCACCGTCGCCGACTGCCTGATCTTGTCGCCGTACAGCGCCAGCGTCTTCGGGCCAATATCCACGCCCTCGAAACCCGCCGGAATGGCTCCTTCGACGACCTGTGTTACATTCAGATCGTCCGACCGGGCGGCGAGCGAGTCGACCGGCAGCGTGATCTTCGTGCCGACGTGCGGCAGCAGCTTCGCGGCGGCGGCCAACTCTTCCGGAGCCACTTGCGTGCCGCCGATGTCGACGCCCTGCGCCTTCAGGAACGTGTAGCCCATCTTGCCGCCGATCAGCAGATGATCGACCTTGCCGAGCAGGGCGTTGATGAAGTTGATCTTGTCCGACACCTTCGCGCCGCCCATCACCGCCAGCAGCGGACGTTTCGGGTGCGACATGAGGCCGTCGATGATGTGCAGTTCCTTCGCGACGAGGAGGCCGACCGCACGCGGCTTGCCTTGCGCTTTCATCGCCGCGGGGACGGCGACCATCGAGGCGTCCTTGTCGTTGTGGCAGGTGCCGAAGGCGTCGTTGACGTAGACGTCGCCCAGCGCCGCAATTTGAGAGGCGAATTCGGCGTCGTTCTTCTGCTCGCGCGGGTCGAAGCGCAGGTTCTCCAGCAGCAGCACCTCGCCGGGCTTGAGGGCTCGCGCCGCTTCGGCGACCGGCGGGCCGACGACGACGTCCGCCGCCTTCTTCACCGGCCGCCCCAGCAGTTCGCCGAAGCGGGCGGCGACGCGGTCCATTTTCAGATGGCCGTCCTTCGCCGGGTCGCCGGACGGACGTCCCAGGTGGCTCATGGCGATGACCGACGCGCCGGCGTCGAGCAGGTGCTTGACCGTCGGCAGGGCGGCGCGGACGCGGCGGTCGTTGGTGACGGCGCCGGTCTTCTTGTCGAGCGGCACGTTGAAGTCGACGCGGACGAGGACCTTCTTGTCCGTCAGGTCCGGCAGGTCGGCGAGAGTCGTCTTGGCCATGATGAACCCCGATTGGGAACCGCTTCGCGTTTAGCCGCTCGCCCGCAGGGCGGCGCCGTCCGCTCGCCGCCCTGCGGGCGGGCGGCTAAACGGGGGGGAGTCGTCCCTCACTGCCCCTTGCCGATCATGTAGCGCAGCAGATCCACGCAGCGGTTGCTGTAGCCCCATTCGTTGTCGTACCAGCTCACCAACTTGAAGAAGCGGCCGTTCAGCTCGATGCCGCTGCCGGCGTCGAAGATGCTCGAGTGCGCGTCGTGAATGAAGTCGCTGGAGACGACTTCGTCGCTCGTGTACGCGAGGATGTTCTTCAGGTACGTCTCGCTCGCCCGCTTCATCGCGGCGCAGATGTCCTTATAGCTCGTCTCCTTGACCGTGCGGACGGTCAAGTCGACCACGGACACCGTCGGCGTCGGCACGCGGAACGACATGCCGGTCAGCTTGCCCTTGACTTCGGGGATCGCCAGGCCGACCGCGCGGGCGGCGCCGGTGCCGGACGGGATGATGTTCGTCGCCGCGGCGCGGCCGCCCTTCCAGTCCTTCTTCGACGGGCCGTCGACCGTCTTCTGCGTCGCCGTATAGCTATGCACCGTCGTCATCAAACCCTCCTCGATGCCGAAGCCTTCCTTGAGGAGGACGTGGACGACGGGGGCGAGGCAGTTGGTCGTGCAGCTGGCGTTGCTGATGATGTGGTGCTTGGCGGGGTCGTACTTCTCGTTGTTGACGCCCATGACGACGGTGATGTCCTCGCCCTTGGCCGGGGCGGAGATGATGACCTTCTTGGCGCCGGCGGCGAGGTGGCCCTTGGCCTTGTCGGCCTCGGTGAACAGGCCGGTCGACTCGATGACGTAGTCGACGCCGTAGGCCTTCCACGGCAGGGCGGACGGCCCCTCCTTGACGGCGAGGCACTTGATCTTGTGGCCGTTGACGACGAGCGTGTCGTCCTCGGCGGCGCCGACCGACTTCTCGCTGCTCACGGTGCCGGCGAAGCGGCCTTGCGTCGAGTCGTACTTCATCAGGTAGGCGAGGTTGTCGGCGGGCACGAGGTCGTTGACGGCGACGACGTCGAGGGCCTTGCCGAGCAGGCCCTGCTCCACCAGGGCGCGGAAGACCAGGCGGCCGATGCGCCCGAAGCCGTTGATACCAACCTTTACCATCGCGAAATCTCCTCTGAAAAATGGCCGGGCCGGCTCGTGCTCCGTACCCTACCTATTAAGCTATGGCTCCGGGGCGTCGCGTCGAGAGCCGTTTTTCCCGAGAGGCGGAGTGAGTGCCATGAGCGATGTCATTCGTGTCGCGGTGACGGGGGCGGGCGGGCAGGTGGCCTACGCGATGCTGGCGCGGCTGGCGTCCGGCGAGGTGTTCGGGCCGGACAAGAAGGTGATCTTGCATCTCCTTGAGATCCCGCGCAAGCCCGACTGGCAGCCGCCGTCGCCCAGCGCGCGGCAGCCGCTCGACATCGCCGAGGGCAACGCGATGGAGTTGCTCGACTGCGGCTTCCCGACGCTCGTCGACGTCGTCGTCACCGACGACGCCGACAAGGCGTTCGCCGGGATCAACTGGGCGGTCCTCGTCGGCGCCGCGCCGCGCGGGCCGGGCATGGAGCGCAAGGACCTTCTCGGCATCAACGGCAAGATCTTCGTCGGCCAGGGCAAGGCGCTGGCGAAGAACGCGGCCCCCGACGTGCGCGTCCTCGTCGTCGGCAACCCGTGCAACACGAACTGCCTCGTCGCTTATTCCAACGGCCGCGAGATCGCCGCCGAGCGCTGGACGGCGATGACGCGCCTCGACCACAACCGCGCCGTGTCGGCGCTGGCGCAAAAGGCCGGCGTGCCGAACGCCTCGGTGACGTGCATGACGATCTGGGGCAACCACTCGAACACGCAGTACCCCGACTTCACGAACGCCAAAATCGGCGGCAAGCCGGCGACGGAAGTCGTAACGGATCGCAAATGGCTGGAAGAGACGTTCGTGCCGCAGTGCCAGAATCGCGGGGCGGCGATCATCAAGGCGCGCGGCCTGTCGTCGGCGCTGTCGGCGGCGAACGGGGCGATCGACCACGTCAAGAGCCTGGTGCGGCCGACGCCGGCGAACGACTGGCTGAGCATGGCGGTCGTGTCGAAGGGCGAGTACGGCGTGCCGGCGGGGCTCGTCTTCAGCTACCCGTGCCGGAGTGACGGCAAGGGCAATTACAGCGTCGTCGAGGGAGTGAAGCTCGACGCCTTCGGCCAGGCGAAGTTCCAGGCGACGCTGAAGGAACTGGAAGACGAGCGGGCGCTGGTGGCGGACATGCTCAAGGGGTAGCGGGCGCGTCCCGGGAAAGGACGTGCGAAACCTTAGATCGCCAGGCAGATGCTCAAGTAGAGCACCAGGCCGATGCCGAAGATCACCGCCATCAGCCCGACGATGATGGCGGCGGCGTGGCGGTCGTCGGCCTGGAACTTCGCCCACTCGGCCTCGGTGAAGGGGTTGACGGGGGGTGCGTGTTCGTGACTCATGCGTGCTGATCCGTGGGGCCGTTGCGGTCTTTGCCCGGCCCGCGGCTCGGGCTCGGCGACTTACCCAAGAGCATAGTGACGGGGGCCGGGGGCGGTCAAGGCGCTCGGGAAACGAACGGAGCCCGGCGCGTCCGCGAACGCCTCGGGCTCTGTCCTTTACCGACGTCCGGGTCTCAGCGGCTCGTCAGCCGGACCTGGCGCGTCTCGTTCTCGCGTACTTCGATGCGATCTCGGGAGACGGGGCGGCCGTCAACGCCCGGCGTGCAGACCTCCCAGGTTCCGGAGGCGAGCGTGGCGCGGAAGCGGCCCCGGCTATCCGCCTTGACCGACTCCGACTCCTCGGGGCGGTCGACGCGGCGGAACATCAGCCGGGCGTGCGCCGCGCCGGTCTCGTCGGGGCGGACGATCTCCCCTTCGACGTTGGGCTTCGGCAGGGCGACGATCTTATCGAGGCGCACCTTCGCCGGCGCGGCCGGCGCCGCGGCTCCCGGCGCGAAGGGCTGCCGATAGCCCGACGGCGGGGTGCTGATGTCGATCGGCTTCAAGCGGCTGGTGCCGCCGTTCTCACGCGAATCCCCGACGCCCGGCTGGCTGCGGAACTCGCCGACGCCGGGCTGCCCCCCCGAAGGGCCGGCGGGCGAGGCGGGCGCTGTCGGGTAGCCGCCGGGGACCGCCGGAACAGGCGCGCCGATGGTCGTCGTGCAGCAGGTCGTCTGCGGCTCGTAGTAGGTGACCAGCTGCTGCTTCGTCACCGGCACCGAGACGCAGCGCGACACCCAGTTCTGCACGGGGCAGTACTGCGAGCGCCAGCGGTAGCTCGTCACGGGCGTGGATTGCTGCCGGTAGGAACAGGTGCTCGGGTCGTAGTAGCAGCTGACCCGGTAGCTTATCACCGGCTCCTGGTAGTAGCTGGTGCTGTAGCTCGTCACCTGCTCCCACTGCGTCTGCGACTCGTAGCTGACGACGGGCTGGTAGTAGGACCGCTGCACCATCCGCGTCGTGCAGTTCTGCTGCGGCGAGGAGGCTGCGGGGGGCGACGATACAGGCAGCGGGTCGGGGTAATAGCTGGCCGACGTCTGCGGCTTGCAGCCGTGGCAGCAGACCTGGAAGACGTTGTTCCAGGCCGCGCGAGCGTCTCCGCCGGCCGCCCACGCGGCCAGCGCCCCTAGCCAAATGGCCATACGCAAGGGTCTCATGGCTCGTACTCCTTTTCTCTGTCGGTCGTTCACTGGTGAGCCTGACGTCGGCTCCGGCGCGCGTCCGAGACGCGCCAGCACCCCCCTTCGCCCGCGCCGGCTTGCCTCCGCGCCAACACGGACTTATCCAGGGTAATCGGACGGGGGCCGGTTGCAAGAGCTTCAGACGTCGGCCGGAGCGAATTGCGGCCGGCCAGGCGTTAAACTTGTCGCGTCAGGAAAAATCGCACGAGCCGGATAGCGGGAGAGGATGGGAGGGAAGGGGCGGAGGAGAGGAATATGCGGGTGGCACGCGCCGTCCCGCGCTTGCGGCTTCGCAATT
>JBBROG010000147.1:0-21352 GCA_038229635.1 Gemmatales bacterium | reverse complement strand
GCGCCGCCGACGGTGTCGGGTCTTCCGCCGTGGGGGAAGCGGGGCGCGCGGGGAGGCCGGTAGCCGCGTGGCCAACGGGTGAAAAACTCAGTAGCATAAGTGGTTGTCAGCATGGAACTTCAGGAGGGAAGTGCCATTCGTGTCAGGACCCTTAAAAAAGGCGATCATGGCCGAGCGAGTCTACATCGAGACGACCGTGGTCAGTTACCTGACGGCGCGACCCAACCGCGATGTCGTGATTGCTGGGCATCAGCAGATCACTCACGAATGGTGGGATACGCGACGGGAGAGCTACGAACTTTGTATCTCCCAGTTAGTTCGGAAAGAGGCAGGCGCGGGCGATGCTCAAGCCGCTCAGGAACGGCTTGAGGTGTTAAAAGCCATGACGCTGTTGGAAACCTCGGACCAGGCGTTAGATTTGGCGAAGGAGTTGATCCAGGCAGGCGCGCTGCCCGCAAAGGCTGCGGACGATGCGTTGCATATTGCCGTCGCTGCCATGAACGGAATACCCTACCTGTTGACGTGGAACTGCCGCCATCTGGCGAACGCCACCATGCGGCCCGTGATCGAAGCCGTTTGTGCGGAGAAGGGCGTAAAGGCCCCAATCATCTGCACGCCCGAGGAACTCTTGGAGGCAAAGCTATGAACGATCCCATTGTGGATGAGGTTCGGCGCGTTCGCGACGCCCACGCGGCGATGTTCAATTACGATCTCGATGCGATTTTCCAAGACATCAAGGAGCAAGAGAAAAAGAGCGGCCTCAAGTTCGTCTCCTATCCCCCGCGCCGGACAGAGCCGAACCAAGCGCTGCAGCCGACCGGGGCCGCCATTCCGGTTTCTCAGGGTTCCAAGTCGCCAGAGGCGGCCCCGGCGGCTGAGCTTTAGCGTTAGGCGAAGCAGAAGCGACCGGAGGGCGAACGCATGCACACTCTCGGCGAACTGGTCGGCCGGCCGAACGAGTACCTCCACGACGTGGACCCGCTGGAGTTAAACCTACTCGTCGCCCAAGCCCTGCCCGCCTTCGCGGATTTGGAAGTCGCGCCGTATCAACAGCGAGCCGACGAGGGGGCGGAGGACTTTCAGCGCCGGCTGCCCGTGTTCGAGGCTGAGTTCCGCAAGTCGCCGCAGGATTGGAAGAATGACATCCGGTTCTTCCGCCTTGGTGGACTTTGCTGGTACGTTGCCGAGGTACTGGGCATCCGCTATCGGGACGACCATCGAGAGGCGACATCGGTTTTGTACACTGACCCGTCGGACCTGTTCATCAATGGGGTGATGGACACCCGACAGGGCACCTGCGGTAACATGGCCGCCCTGCACGCCGCCCTGGCTTGGCGGCTCGGCTGGCCGCTCCGGCTGGCCTGCGCCGGGCCGCACATCTTCTGCCGGTACGACGACGGGCAGGTGATCCACAACATCGAATGCACCAACAACGGCCGGGGCGGGTTCCAGTCCCACCCGGACAGCTACTATCAAGAACACTACCGCATTCCCGACGTAGCGATCCGGTGCGGTTCCGACTTGCGGGCGCTGTCGCCGCGGGAAACGCTGGGTCTGTTCTTCGGGCTGCGGGGCCGGCACTGGGAGGACGTGGGCCGGTTGCCGGAGGCGGAAGTAGACTACTGCCTCATCCACTCTTAATCTTCGGGTACAGCCGCTTCAATTTTGTCCGGGCGTCGTCGATTTTGAATTGCCAGTCCACACCGCGTTGTTTGGCATTCGTTTTGTCCGCCCAGATCCCGATCTCGGATTGCAGCAACGGCAGTTCGCCGATGCGGCGGTCGCGCAGGCATTGGCTCGTCAGGCAACTCAGTTCGCATTCGGCGACGTTCAGCCAACTGCCATGCTTCGGCGTGTAGCAAAACTTGATCCGCTGGACATAGGCCCGCGCCTGCTCCGGAGGGAACGCCGTGTAGAACGCTCCTTTGGTATGCGTGTTGCGGTTGTCGCAGACCAGTGTTATCTGCGCGCAGTTGGCGTAGCGCGTGTCCAACAAGTGGGCCACTTCGAGCGCCCAGTCAACCTTGGTGCGCTGTTCGCGGGCGGTCGCCTGGCGAAAGCCAGACAGCGGTTCCGCGAACAGGAAAATGCTCGCGGTCCCGTTGCGTTCGT
The DNA here is from genome assembly GCA_038229635.1 of Gemmatales bacterium. Lineage (GTDB taxonomy): Bacteria > Planctomycetota > Planctomycetia > Gemmatales > Gemmataceae > DATFNV01. Next base: position 19,240 of record JBBROG010000147.1, on the reverse strand, counting down.
ATTCATAAGCGACACGCTTTCCATGCTCCTTCGTCGCGGCGATCGGCACCTTGGTCTCTTTCAACAACTGCACCGGCTGCTCGTCCATGCACACCACCGGCTGCTGCGGATCGTAGGCTTGCGCATAGGTTTCGAGCACGTCTTCCAGGCAGGCCACGAACTCGGCGTCTTGTTGAGGCGGAATCACCCAATACTCGATCTTGCGCTTGGTCATGGCGTTTTTTTTAGCGTCTTGCGGACCGTCTCGGGACAAATCGACTCGACCACTTCCAACGCCACCAGTTCATCAGCCAACAATTGTAGCGACCAGCGACCGTACCCCGCCGGCGGCTTCCCCAAGCGCAGGGCAATCAACTTCGCTTCGCCTTCGCCGTCCAGCTTGCTCGGCGTAGGCGGCGTCGCTCGCTTCTTGCGTTCCAACGCGACCTCGAAGCCCGCGGTCACCAATCGCTCACGCAGATTCTCCACCGTTCGGACCGAGCAACCATGCGCCTCTGCGATCCTCGCATCGGGCCACCCGGGGCCATCCGTATCCGCCCGAAGGAGTATCTGCGCCCGCTTCACTTTCTCTGAAGTCCCCTTGAGCCGCTTGACGATGTCCTGACACACGCCGCGTTCCTCATCCGACAGCCGGACGATATACTTCTTGTTCATGCGACACCTCCTTGTGCCAGGAAGGGTCGTCGAAATCCTCGGTTTCGCCAACCCCAAGATTTAGCGTGGATCGGGCACTAGGGGGTCGCGTACGCGCGCACCCCCGGACTCGCGCACCCCCGGACAATCACCTGCCGTGGCGCGTGCTCGCGCACCCCCGGAACCACGACACGGACTCGCCTGGACAACCCCCCTGCGCCGCCCCACAATGGCGCGTGGATCCCCCTGGGCGCCCGGTGCCGCCCATCACCTCCGAACGGGGCACGGAGTCATGACCTCTCGATTATTGTTTTTTGCCTGCGTGCTGCTTCCGCTGACCCCCGCCGTCGCTCCCGGCCAGCCTCCCGCGCCACCGCCGGTACTCCACCTGGAGGGGAGCGGGCCGACCGCCCAGGTGACCGCCCTCGCCTTCAGCCCCGACGGGAAAACCCTGTACTCGGCCGGCTACGACAAGGTCATCCGCGTCTGGCGCCTCGACCCCAAGACCGACCACTTCCGGGCGGAACCCTCCCCCTATCGCCTGCCCATTGGCCCCGGCACGGCCGGCGTCGTCAAGGCCCTCGCCGTCTCCGCGGACGGAGCGTGGCTGGCGGCGAGTGCCCTCGGCGTGGCGCGCGGCGAGGCGGACTTCCGGCAGAACGAGCGGATCTTTCGCGTCAAGACGGACGACGCCCTGCGCGACCGGGGAACGATTACCCTCTTCCCGACCCGTCCGCCGGCCGACGCGCCGCCGCCCGCGCCGCTCCTGCTGAGCGGCCATCTCGGACTCGTCGAGGCGCTCATATTCGCGCCGCCTCTCCCCGGCGCCGCCGACAAGAATCCGCTTCTGGTGTCCGCCGCCCGCGAGCCGGGGAAGGAAGCCGGCACGACGTCGGGGCGCATCCGCGTCTGGGACGTGAACAAAGGGGTCGGTGTCGCGGACTGGCCTCTCGGTGAGGTCATGAGCGCCGCGGCGCCCGGTCTCGCCGTCCGACGCACCGGGCCGGGGGCGCGCGACCTGCGCGTGGCGATTGCCTGGGGCGACGGTCGTCTGCGGACCTGGGACGTCGCCGACGACGGGCCGAGCCGTTTCGAGGAGATGACGGACAGCAAGACGCGCCTCAACAACACCGCCGTCTTCCTCCCGGACGGAAGGCTTCTCGCGGGGGGAGACGACGCGAACGGCGGCCACCTCCGATTCTGGCGTGACGCGACGGGCCGCCCCCCCGAGCGCGACGGCGCCCCCGCCCTCTTCCGGGAAGAGGAGTTTGCCTTCCTCCCCTGCGGCCTCTGCTCCGTCCCCGGCGCGGCCGGCGGTCACGCCGCCGCGGTCGTGCGCCGCCAGAAGGTCAGGGGAGAGGAGAAAGGGCGGGAGGATTACTATCTCTACCTGGTATCGCTGGCCGACCGCGCCGCCGTCGCGCGGGCCTGGTTGTGGCCCGGCGCGGGGAGCAACCCCGTCGTCGCCGCCTCCCCGGACGGACGGCACGTCGCGGTCGCCGGCGCCGGCACGGACCGGGTCTGGGTCTACGCGACCGCGCGCCTGGCGACGCCGCGCGACGGCGAACGGCCCTACCACGAATTGCGGGGCGACGGCGCCTCGGTCCAAAACGTCGCCTTCCTGAAGAAGGGCAAGGAACTCGGGCTCTTGCTGGGCGGGGCGGACGGCCTCGTCTTCGACTTCTCCCGGCGCACGCTCGGCCGCCCCGCCCGAGAGCAAGGCTGGGCGCCGGCCGACCCCGCGGCCGACGGCTGGTCGGTGACGCCCGCGCCCGGCGGCCGTTTCGCCTGGCGCGGGCCACAGGGGCGCTCGGGAGAGACGCGCGTGCCGTCGCGCGACGGCGTGCGGACCACGGCGCATGCCCTGATCCCCCCGCAGCGCGGCGCGCGCGTCCCGCTCCTCGCCGTGGCCGCCTGGGGCGACCGCGACGGGCAGCCGTTCCTCACCCTCTATAACGCCGAAACCGGGGAAGCGGTGCGTGAGTTGAACGGGCATGTCCAGCCCATCGGCAGCCTCGCCGCCTCGCCCGACGGCCGACTCCTCGCCTCCGCCGCCGCCGACCGGACGGTGTGTCTCTGGAGTTTGACGGACGTTGGCGGCACCCTCGGCCAGCGCGGCGCGCTCGCCGGCGTCGACCTGCGCGAACTCCCGGCCGGACAGCTTGTCGTCGACCGTGTCGAAGCCGCGGGGAAGCTGAAACCGGGCGACGTCATCAAGCGCCTGAGCTTCCCGAAGGCCGGACCCGCGCCGCTGGATACTCCGTCGGCCCTCGCGTTCTGCGACGCCCTCTGGAACGTCGCGCCGGGGAAGCCGATCGCCCTGGACGTCGAACGGCGGGAGGGCGGCGGAGTCGCGGCGACGACGGTGAACCTTGTCGCGGGACAGGGCGTCGACGGCCGGCACCCGCTGCTGTCGCTTTACGTCCTCGCCGACGGCAAGGCGGGCTCCGGCTGGATCGCCTGGACGCCGCACGGTGCCTACGACTACGACACGCGCGGCGCCCGCGTCGAGGACTATGTCGGCTGGCACTTCAACCCCGCCAAGCCCGGCGGGCGGGCGAAGTTCGCCGAACTGTCGGCCTACGGGAAGGACTTCCACGAGCCGAGGCTCCTCGAAGCGCTCGTGCGCCACGCCGACTTCGCCAAAGCCTGGGACGAGATCAAGGATCCGAAAAAGATCCCCGAACCGACGATCCGCCTCGACTCCGTGGGCGGGCGGCGCGCCCCCGACGGGGACGGCCATTTCGTCGCGCGCGCCCCTCGGGTGAAGGTCGATTTCACCGTCGAAGGTCCGTCGCTCGCGGACCAGGTCGAGGCCGTGACGCTGGGCGTCGCCGGCCGGCAAGTCCCCGTCGACCCCGACGGCGCGGACGGCGGCAGCCTGTCCGCCACGGTCGAGTTGCCGGGCCGGGGCGTCCACGCTCTCACGATCGAAGTGAAGACGAGGAACCCCGAGCGGCGCGCGCACCCGCTGACGTTCGCGGTGCGCTACCAGCCGCCGCCGCCGACGTTGGAGGTCCTTGACGCGCCGAAGCCGGGCGCCGTCGTCGCCCGCAAGGAGTACGTCCTGCGCGCCCGCGTCCGCCCGGCGCTCGCCGACGAAGGCGTCACGGCGCGGGTGCGGCTCAACGACCGGGACGTTCCCGGCGCCACCGTCGCGGATGGCCTGCTCACGGCGAAGCTGGAGTTGGCCGACGGGCCGAACGCCCTGCGCGTCAGTGCCCGGAACGAGAAGGCGTTGAAGGGCTATGAGGACCGCGAAACGGCGGAATGGAGCGGGCAGGTGGTGTTCGAGAAAGAGGAGGCGCCCGTGCCGCGCTTCACCGGCGTCGAGTTGGACCCGGACACGCCTCGGGCACGGACCTTCGCGGCGACGCCGGGCGAGCCGCTCGTCGTCGACACGCCCCGCGTCCGCCTGCTGGCGTCGGTGGACAGCTCGAAAGGGTTGCCGGTGGAGGTGACGCTCCAGGAGGGGAAGGACGCGCGGCCGCTCGCGGCGGAGGGGAAAGGGCCGGAATTCACGCTGCGCCACCCGCTCGCCCTGAAGGCCGGCGTGTCACGCACCTTCGCTCTCAAGGCGAGCACGAAGAACAGCAAACCGGGCGAGTCGCTCCCCCTGCGGATCGAGTACCGCCCGGCCCTGCCCGAATTGCGCCTCACCGAGCCGCTGCCCGACCTGGCGCTCGTCGAGAGCCGCGACGGGTCAGTAGAGCCCAAAATCGATCTGCAAGGCGTCTTTTCGCTGCCCCCGTCGTTCCACCCATTCGCCGTGGTACTGCGCGTCACTCGCGGCGACAAAACCGACCCCGAAATCCGGAAGGAATTCAAGGACGAGGCGGCGGCGGGCGCCGACGGGCGGCCGGTGGCGCTGGCGACGATCGCGTTGGGGCGCGGCGAGACGCGCGTCGCGCTCCGCGTCGAGAACCCGTGGCGGAAGGGGCCGGCCCTGGAGCGGCGCGTGACGTTCCACCGGCCGCCCTTCCTGACCGCGCCGCTGGCGGCGCTCTCCCCCGTGACGAAGCCGGAGACCGACCTGAAGACGTCGGTGCGCTTCCCCGCCGACGCCCCCCTGACCGAAGTCGTCGCCGGCGGGAAGAAGTACACTCCCAAGGAGGTCTTGAAGGACGAAAAAACGGTTGACGGCGTCACGACGGCGGACGTCGTGGTGAAGGGCGTCGCGCTGGCCGTCAAGGGCGGCGACAACCGCGTCGTGCTGGAGGTCCGCAACGCCGACGGCTCCGACACGCGCGAGGCGGCGGTGAGCGTCGCCCTGCCGCCGCCGCCGCGGCCGCGCCTCGCGGTCGGCGTCCCCGCCGGCGCGGACGGCCTGCGCGACCTGCCCGCCGTCGTCGCCGCGCCGGACGTCACGCTGCGCGTCGACGCGCGGTCCGAGGGAATCCCCCTGACGCGGGTCGAGGTCCACCAGGACGGGCGGCTACTCCGGGCGCTGGACGTGGCGGGCCGGCAGAAAAAAGACGAACGCTCTGGCGTTTATCGGGTGACGGAGGACGTGCCGCTGCGCCTCGCCAGGGGGCTGACGCGCCTGCGCGTCGTGGCCGTCAACGACGGCAACCGCGAGGTGGCGGAACGGACCCTGACCCTGGCGCCGCCGCCGCCGGTGACGGTGGTTCTCGACCCCCCGCCGGCGCCGAAATCGCCGACGTCCGGCCTGACCCTCAAAGGCCGCGTCATCGCCGCGACGGCCGCCGACGCCAAGCAGCTCGATCAGGTTCTGGCGAAGACGAGACTTTACGTCAACGAGTTCCGGCAGCGGTCCGTCAAGGCCGCCCCGGCCGGCGCGAACCCCCTGGTGCGCGAGTTCGAGGCGGCCGCCGTCCTGAACCGGCGCGACAACGTCGTCGTCCTCGAGTGCCCCGGCGTGGCGCCGACGGCCGGCGGCTTGCAAAGGCTCGACGTCGCTTGCGACGCCCCCGAGCCGCCCGGCCGGCTGCACCTCATGGTCGTCAACTGCGGCGGCAAGGAGCAGCGCGTGCCGGCGGACGACCTGAGCGACCGCGCGCTGGCGGCCCTCCAGTTGCGGGCGCAGGGCCGGGGAGGGCTGGGCAGCAACGTCTTCAAGGGGGTGGTGCTCCACCCGTCCCCCCGCGAGGCGCCGGGCAAGGTTCTCCCCCTGGCCGGCTACGTCACGGCTCAGCAGGTGCGCGACCTCCTCGAAGACGTCGAGAAGGACATCCGCGACAACGGCACCCCCAGCGACGTCGTGCTGATCTACTGGCTCGGCAAGGAAGCCTGGGACGAGGAGACGAAGCGCTGGTACCTGTTGACGGATGACAGTCAAAAACTCTCCTCCCTGGGGCTGAAGCGCACGGCCGTGCCGGTGGAGGAGTTGCTGCCGGCGAACCGCGCGGTCCTCGGGGCGCGCGTCCTGCTGCTCGACGTGTCGACCGGGCGGGCGGCGCGCGAGCAGCGCCCGGCGTCGTGGGAGCGCGGCCACGCGGGCGTCCTGCGCCTCGCCTGGGCGGAGAAGGCGGTGCCCCGGCCGGAGTTATTGGAAATCCTGGAGCGGGCGGCCAGGGCCGACCGGGACGTCTCGCTCCTGGCCGCGGCGCTGGCCGCCGAGCAACTCGGCGCCGAGCGCGCCGGCTCCCTGATCGTCACGAAGTACCTGTCGGACCTCGCCGGCCTCGTCCTCAGTTCGGCGCCGGCGCCGTGACGTTCCGGGGGTGCGCGGGTAGGCGCCCCGGCGCCTACCCGCGGATTTGCCAAAACCGGGAGGAATAACCACTTCCGGAATTGGCTACACGAACTTCTGTCGCCACGTCGGCAGCTCCTTCAAGACCTTCTCGGCCAGCCGCGCCACGCGCGCGAACGGCTCGCCGGGGTTGTACTGGGGGAACCAGTCGACGTAGCGCTGGAACTGGCTGCGCACCGCGTACCAGTTGTTCAAGTCGCCCACCTTGGCTCTGACGGTGGAAGCGTACTCGAGCGCCTTGGCCTCGGCGACGGCCGCGGGCGGGTAGTCGTCGGGGAGCAGGGCGAGCAGGTACAGTTCCAACAAGTCGACGTGCGCCAGCGCGGCCCGCCCGGCGTCGGCGGCGTAGACCGCCTTCTCGGACAGGACGCGCGCCGTCGTCCAGGCGTCCTGCCACGACGGCCGGCCGTAGGCCGCCTCGCGGTCCACGAGGGCCGCGACCGACAGTTCTTGCACGAGCGTCCAGACGCACCACTTGGGGTCCGCGGCGAAGGCGCGGGCGTAGTCGTCTCTCGCCTGCCGCAGGGCCGCGTCACTCGACCGCCGGGCCGACGCCTCGCCCTTGCCGGCGAGGCGAGCGTAACTGAAGCGGATTTTGGCCTCCCGCTTCGCGCTACTGCCCAGGAGGCCGTAGGCAGCGGCGCGGAGCGTGCTCTTCTCGGGCGGCAGGTCGGGCGGCAGGTCGGCCAGCAGGCGCACCAGGCGGGTCTTGGCGGCCTTCACCTTGCTCAAGGCGCGGGTCCGCCGGGCGGCGTCCGCCGCCTTGACGGAACCGCCGCCGCCCTGGCTGCGCTTCAGGAAGCCGCGGGCCACGCGGTCCATGTACTGGAAGGCCGTGTTGATGCAGACCCGCGACTGCTCGTAGCTGACGGCGACGAGCTGGTCGGGGAAGTCCGCCGGCAGCGCGGCGTAGGCGACCACGCTGGCCCAGTCGTGCGTGTCCGCCAGCCGCGCCTTCAGCTGGCCGCGCAGGTCGCTGAGCAGGACGCGCGGGTCGACGCCCCACAGGAGGCCGTCGTACAGCACCTGCACCATCATCACCGAGGCGGCGAAGGAGAGCGGGAACTGCGACGCCACCACCAACGGAATGCCGGCCTCGTGCAGGGCGTGGGCGACGCTGGCGCCGGCGCCGGCGACCGACCCCTGGTTGCCGCTGTCGCAGGACGCGACCGTCACCACCGCCGGCCCGGCCAGCGCGCTCTCGCCCCCGGAGCGGTAGGTCCGCAAGACCTGGGCCAGGCGCTGGCCGTCCACGACGTCCTTCTTCCCCGGGTCGCGCTCGTCGTGCAGCGCCAGCCCGTAGCGCCTGTCGTCCGGCCCCCCGGTCGGGACGCCGTGGGCCAGGAGGTGGACGTGCGTAAATCCGCCGGCGGCGCACGCCTCGCGGAGCGAAGCCACGCTCGCCCTCGGCAGAACGACGAGGTGTTGCGCCAGCCGGCGGCGCAGGGGTCCCAGGCTCTCCCCCGCGCGCGGCAGGCGCTCGCCCGGCTCGCCGAGCCAGGGCTCGATGACGCCGCGCAGGGCGAGCAGATGGGCCTCCAGCGGCACGTCGGCGACGCCGGGCGGCGAGGCGGCCGCGAAGAGGATGCGCGGCCGGTCGGGCCATTGATAGTGCGCGGCGCCGACCCGGCGCACCTCCCGCGTCAGGCACAGCGGCGCCTGCGACTGAAGTACCAGCGGCTGCCCGGCGCCGGGGAAGCCGCTCGGGGCGCTGGCCAACTCGAACGGGAGCAGGGCCAACTCGGAACTCGATAGGATCAGGCGCAGGTGCGTCAGCGGTTGGTCCGAGCCCGGCCCTTCCGAAAGCTCGGCGATCAGCCCCGGGATCTCGCCCAGGACGTTGCCCATGACCTGGGCCGTGTCCTGGAGCTGGAGCTTCCATGTCTCCTTGCTGTCGCCGTAGCGCAGCGCGTTGAGGCGGATGAGGAGTTGGTTCTGCTCGAAGGGCACCGTCACCGTCACCGCCGGGTGGTTGCCGCACAGGGCGAGGTAGCGCGTCAGCGGCGACAGCAGCTGGTTGTGCGCCGGGCCGTGGCGCAGCAATTCGAGCGTGACCGTGCGTGGGTTACTCACCGCTCAGCTCCTCACGAAGTGACTGCCGTCCACCGGCTGCGGCTTCCCGCCGGCCATGTGCCGCAACTCGCCGTGCGTCCCCTCGTCGTCCGCCCAGAAAGTGACGACCGCCGGGCGGCGCAGCACGACCACCTCGCCGCCGCGGCCCTTGGCGCCGTCGAGGGCCTTCATGCTCCCCTGCGCGATCGCGTCGTAGAAGGGGCGGAATTTCCCCGCGTCGCCGAGGACGTCGGCAGTCAGCCGCAGCAGGCGGACCCAGGTGCCGCTGTTGTAATAGAAGCGCCGGCCGCCGCGCAGCGGCAAGGCGCGCTCGAGGTGCGTGTGGCCGGCGGCCAGGAATTCGACGTCCTCCGGCACCTTGTCGTTCAGCGCCCGGTAGGTGTCGTCGGCCTGCTTGAGGTCGAAGCCGGTGTCGGACCCGAGTCGCTCCAGCGCCTGGCGCAAGACCTCGTCCTCTCCTTTGCGCGTAATCAGATCCCAGAGCGCCTGCCCGTAGCCGAGGAATTCGAGCCGGTCGTCGGCGGCGAGCAGGGTCAGCGGGTCGACCCCCGCGACGTAGCGCTGCTCGGTGAGGAGCAGGAGCGCGTCCAGGCTCCGGGCGTCGAGGCCGGGCAGGGCGGCGCCGAAGGTGTCGCCGAGCATCGCCCGCAGCACGTCGGCCGGGGCGGCGCGCCCCGCGGCCAGCGCCGCCTGCTCCTCCTCGGAGAGGAAGCCCGTGGCCCGGCGCAGCTTGTCCCAGCCGAGGCGCAGCCCGGAAGGAATCGCGGCGCCGACGCGCGCCGCCTGGCCGGGGTCGAGGATGAGGACGGTCGGGATCACGCCCGCAGTTTCCGGCTTCAGAAGATCGACGAAGGCGTATTTTTTCTTGACGGCGTTCATCACGTCGATCACCAGCCGCGTGCCGGCGTTCGGGGTCCACGCCGAGGCGGAGCCGCCGCCGCCCGCAGTCCGGCCGACGCGCCGCAGCGCGTCGTAGTCGGTCACGTTCCAGTCGTCCACCTCGTTGCCGTGGACGCACAGGATGTCCGCCCCGCCGACGCGGCAGGCGTAACCGTCGGCCTCGAACGCCAGCGTAACTCGTCCCCGCGCGGCGGCGTCGCCCCCGGACAATTCCTGGAGCAATTGTTCGCGCACCCACGGCAGGTCCAACTCGAGGTCGTGATTGCCGAGGGTGATCGCGAGGGAGCGGTTCTCGGTGCCGACGAACTCCTTCAGGGCGTCCCAGACCGGGACGAAGGACGGGTCGCGGAAGATGCGGTCGAGCTTGGCGGACGCGCCGGCCGGGTCGAAGTAGGTCGCGTTCGGCTCGGCGAGAAAGTCGACGAGGTCGCCGTTGATGACCAGGGCGTGCTGCTCGCCCTTCGGCTTCTTGAGCAGCCAGGCGACGAGTTGGCCGAACTCCTTGGCCTGGTCGAAGATCTGGCGCTCGGGGGAACCGCCGCCCAAGTGAAGGTCGGAGACGACGTGGACGCCGTCGAACGTGGGGGGAGCGCTCATCAGAGGAGCTTAGCCGGCTCGGGGGTGTGTCGCCACAAAAAAGGGGCGCGATTTGGCGGAGAACGATGGGAAAGAGGGTCGGGATGGGAGGAATGTGCCGCTTGCGGCTTGGCGCGAGCGCGAAACCGCAAGCGGCGGGCGGTCACTTGGCCTCGCCGACCTTGTAGCGCACGAACTTGACGACCTTCACCCCGGCGGCCTGGAGGAGTTGGCCGACCGTCTTCGACGTGTCCTTGACGAACGGCTGCTCGACGAGGACGTTCTCGGCGAAGAAAGTCTTCAGTTTGCCCTCGGCGATCATCGCGAGGATGTTCGCCGGCTTGCCAACGTTCTTCGGGTCGTTGGCGATCTGCGCCTTGGCGATCTCCTTCTCCTTCTCGACGACGTCGGCCGGCACCTCGTCGCGGTTGGCCGCTACTGGCTTGGTCGCGGTGATGTGCATGCAGACGTCGCGCAGCAACTGCGGCTCGGGGTTGTTCCCCTCGACCTGAAGCAGCACGCCGATGCTGCCGTCGTGATGGACGTAGGAGCCGAGCTGGCCGTGCAGGCGCGTCATGCGGTTCGGCTTCATTGCCTCGCGGATGACGCCGATCACTTCGCCGAAGCGGTCCTGGATCGTCTTCGACGGGTCGCCGACGAACTTCGACGCCAGGAGCTGCTCGGGCGTCGTGGCGCCCTCGGCGGCGACTTGCTTGGCGACGTCGTTGCCCAGCGCCACGAACAGGTCGCTCTTGGCGACGGGGGCGCTCTCGCACAGCAGTTCGACGAGGGCGCCGACCTGCTTCTGGGGGTCGATGTAAACGGCGATGCGGCCCTCGCCGGTGGTGCGGTCGGCCTTGGCGATGCCGCCCTTCTTGCGCAGGTTGACTTCGGCCTGGGCGATGTCGGCGCCCGCCTCGACGAGAGCCTGCTTGCACTCCATCATCGGGCGGCCGGTGCGCTGCCGCAGCTCGTTCACCATCGCGGCGGTCACGGGGGTACTCATGACGTAATCCTTCTCCTCACCACTCGACCACCCCTCCGTCCCGCTCGGGGCTTCGCATCACTTGGGCCGCCGCGAGCGGCTCGGAGGGCTGATGAGGTTCTTTCTGTTAGGCGCTCCTTACTCAACGACGGCCGGCGCCGGCTTCGGGTTCGGGGCGGGGTTCTGATTCGCGGGCGGGCGCGGCCGGGCCAGGGCCTGTTGGTCGGCGGGCAGGGCGGCGCGGCCCTCGGCGATGGCGTCGGCCAGCTTCCCCAGCACCAACTCGATGGAGCGGATGCTGTCGTCGTTGCCGGGAATGGGCAGGTCGACCACGTCCGGGTCGCTGTCGGTGTCGATCAGCGACACCGTGGTCACGCCCATGCGCTTCGCCTCCTTGACCGCGATGTGCTCGCGGTGCGGATCGACGACGATCATGGCGTCGGGCAGCCGGTTCATCTCGCGGATGCCCTGCAAGTTGCGCTGGATCTTCGACAGCTCGCGGTTGAGCGTGGCGACCATCTTTTTGCTGTAGCTGCGGATGGACGCCGTGTCGGGCGCCTTGCTCAGCTCGAGCTTGCCCGAGTCGTTGAGCATGGAGCGCATGTAGTCGGGCAGGTGAATCTTGGCGGCGTTCTCGCCGGCCGGCAGCCACAGCGCCTCGAGTTCCTGGAGGCGCTTGAGGCGGTCGCGAATGGTGCGGTAGTTCGTGAGGGTGCCGCCGAGCCAGCGCTCGCTGACGAACGGCATGCCGCAGCGGGCGGCCTCGCGCTCGATCGTATCCTTCGCCTGGCGCTTGGTGCCGACGAAGAGAACGAGGCTCCCGTTACTGGACACCTTGGCGAGGTAGCGGTAGGCCCGCAGCAGCCCGCGCACCGTCTCGCGCAGGTCAATGATGTGAATGAGGTTGCGCTTGCCGTAGATGTACGGCCGCATCTTGGGGTTCCAGCGGCTCGCCCGGTGGCCGAAATGAACGCCGGCTTCGATGAGATCCTTGACCTGCACGATGGACACGCACGATCCTCCCGCGAACGACGTCAGACGAAAAAAGGGAAAGGGTGCCAGGTAAACGACGATACCGCCCCCGTGAGGGGTGGTGAAGTAGTTCATCGTAGCAACCGGAGGAGGGATGGTCAAAGGGTATTGCGGGAAATCCGGGAGCGTCCCGGAGGAGGAAAATCGTTGCGGCCGCCCCGCGCGAGTGATAAACTCCTGCCTGAAAAGTCGAGCCCGCTACCCTGAAACTCGCTCGTTTGAGAAAGAGCGGACAACAAAGGGGGACCCGGATGCACTCGGAAACCAATGAAGGACGCGCGGCCCCTGAGGCCGATGGCGGTCCGGCCGCTGACGCCCTCACCCGTCGCGACTTCTTGCAACACGTCGCCGTCGGCGGCGCCGCCGTCGCGGCGAGTCTGGCCCTGGACGGCCCGTCTTCCGCCGAGGACGACGGGCCGACCCGGAGTGCGGCCACGGGCGCCGCGCCCGTAACCCTCCGGGTCAATGGCAAGGACCACGCCCTGAAGCTGGAGCCGCGGGTGACGCTCCTGGACGCCCTCCGGGAGTACCTGGGGCTGACCGGCACCAAGAAGGGCTGCGACCACGGCCAGTGCGGCGCCTGCACCGTCCTCGTGGACGGCCGGCGGATCAACTCCTGCCTGACGCTGGCCGTCATGCAGGCCGGCAAAAAGATCACGACGGTCGAGGGGCTGGCTCACGGCGACACGCTCCACCCCGTCCAGGCGGCGTTCATCCACCACGACGCCTTCCAGTGCGGCTACTGCACCTCCGGCCAGATCTGCTCCGCCGTCGGCCTGCTCGGCGAGGGCCACGCCAAGACCGAGAACGATATTCGCGAGCTGATGAGCGGCAATATCTGCCGCTGCGGCGCCTACCCCAACATCGTGGCCGCCATCCAGGACGCCCAGCGCGCACTCCCGAAGGCGACGAAGACTCCGGAGGAAAGGCCATGAATCCGTTCGCGTATCTCCGCGCCGACACCGCCGCCGCGGCGGTCAAGCAGGTGAGCAGCGAGGCCAGGGCGGCGTTCCTGGCCGGCGGCACCACCCTCCTCGACCTCATGAAGCTGAACGTCGAGGCGCCCGCCGTCCTCGTGGACATCAACGCCGTGCCGCTCACGAAGATCGAGGTGGCCGAAACCGGCGTCCGCGTCGGGGCGCTGGTGAGCAACACCGACCTCGCCTACCACGAAACGATCCGCCAGCGCTACCCCGTCCTGTCCGAGGCGACGCTGTCCGGCGCCTCGCCGCAACTGCGCAACATGGCCTCGACCGGCGGCAATCTCATGCAGCGGACGCGCTGCTACTACTTCCGCGACGGGGTGTCGCCGTGCAACAAGCGCCAGCCCGGCTCGGGCTGCGCGGCGCTGGAGGGCTTTAACCGCATCCACGCGGTGCTCGGGACCAGCGACCAGTGCATCGCCACCCACCCCTCGGACCTGTGCGTCGCGCTCGTGGCGCTGGACGCCGTGGTGAAGACGCGCGGGCCGAAGGGGGAGCGCGCCATCCCCATCGCCGAGTTCCACCTCCTCCCCGGCGCGACGCCCGAGCGCGAGACGGCGCTGGAACACGGCGAGATGATTACCGCGGTCGAGCTGCCGAACCTGCCGTTCGCGGCCCGGTCGCACTACCTGAAGGTGCGCGACCGGGCGAGTTACGAATTCGCCCTCGCCTCGGCGGCGGTGGCGCTGGAGATCAAGGACGGCGTCATCCGCGCGGCCCGGCTGGCGCTGGGCGGGGTGGCGACCAAACCGTGGCGGGCGTTCGAGGCGGAGAAGGTCTTAATTGGCGCCAAACCGGCCGAGGCCGCTTACAGCGCCGCGGCCAAAGAGGCGCTCAAGGACGCCAAGGCGCGGAAGTTCAACGCCTTCAAGATCGAGCTGGCCCGGCGCACCCTCGTCCGCGCCCTGACGACCGTGGGGGGGATGACATGAGTACGAAAGCCGTCGGAAGCCCGCTGGACCGTGTGGACGGCAGGCTGAAGGTCACCGGCGCCGCGAAGTACGCGGCGGACGTCTCGGCGAAGGATCTGGCCCACGCCGTCCTCGTCCCCGCCGTCCTCGCCAAGGGCAAAATCACGGCGATCGACGACGCCGCGGCTCTCAAGGCGCCCGGCGTCCTCGCCGTCCTCACGCACAAGAACGTCCCGAAGCTGCGGCCCGCGAAGGACGACTTCTTCAACGGCGGCAAGGCCGGCGAGGACCGATTGCCGCTGGCGGACGACCGGATCCACTACGCCGGGCAGCACCTCGCCGTCGTCGTCGCCGAGACGGCCGAACAGGCCCGCCACGCCGCCGCGCTGGTGCGGGTGGCCTACGAGGAAGAGAAGCCCGTCCTCACCGCCGACGACCCGCGCGCCCGGAGGACGCTGCCGAAGGAGTCCTTCGGCGAGGAGTTGCAGTACCACCGCGGCGACGTGGACAAGGCGCTGGCCGACCCCGGCGCGGTCACGGTCGAGCAAACCTACACGACGCCGGTCGAGACGCACAACCCGATGGAGTTGTCCGCGACGGTCGCCGCGTGGGACGGCGACCGGCTGACGGTGCATGACGCCACGCAGTGGGTCAAGGGCACGCAGGCGATCCTGGCCGACGTGTTCGGCCTGCCGCGCGACAAGGTCCGCGCCCTGTGTCCGTTCCTGGGCGGCGGGTTCGGCTGCAAGGGCTTCATCTGGCCGCACACGATCCTGGCCGCCGTCGCCGCGAAGGTCGTCGGCCGGCCGGTGAAGCTGATGCTGACACGCGCCCAGATGTTCGTCGGCGTCGGCCACCGCCCCTCGACGCACCAGAAGGTGACGCTCGCCGCCGCGAAGGACGGCACGCTGACGGCCGTCCGCCACGAGACGACGACGGAGACGTCCCCCGTCGGCGAGTACATCGAGGCGTGCGGCACGGCGACGAGCCGCATCATGTACGCCTGCCCGAACGCGCGGCTCGTCCACACGCTGGCGCACGTCAACGTCGCCACGCCGACGCCGATGCGCGCCCCCGGCGAGAACCCCGGCACGTTCGCCCTGGAGTCGGCGCTGGACGAACTGGCCTACGCCCTGAAGATGGACCCCGTCGCGCTGCGTGTCCTCAACCACACGGCGGTCAACCCGGCGACCGGCCTGCCGTGGTCGAGCAACTTCCTGAAGGAATGCTACGCCCTGGGGGCGGAGAAGTTCGGCTGGAAGAAGCGCACCCCCGAGCCGCGCTCGATGAAGGACGGCTCGCTGTTGGTCGGCTGGGGGATGGCGACGGCGACGTACCCCGGCTACCGCTTCCCGGCGTCGGCGAAGGCCCGCGTGACGGCGGACGGCAAGGCGGTCGTCTCCAGCGCCACCCACGAGTTGGGCACCGGCGCCTACACGATCTTCACGCAGGCCGCGGCCGACGCGCTCGGTTTGCCCGTGGGGCGGGTGACATTCGAGCTGGGCGACTCCAGCCTGCCGCCGGCGCCCGTGGCCGGCGGGTCGAACTCGACCGCCTCGGTCAGCCAGGCCATCGTCGAGGCGGCGCAGGCCGTGCAGAGCAAGCTGGCGCAAATGGCCGTCGCCGACGCGAAGTCGCCGCTGCACGGCCTGCGCGCGGACCAGGTGTCCTTCGGCGACGGCAAGGCGTTCGCCGCCGCCGAGCCGTCGCGCGGCGAGCCCATCGCCGACCTGATCGGCCGCGGCGGCAAGGGCGCGGTGGTCGGCGAGTCGGCGACGCGCCTGTCGGAGGAGAAGCAGAAGCGCTTCGCCTTCCAGTCGTTCGGCGCCCAGTTCTGCGAGGTCAAGGTGGACGAGGCGCTGGCGCGGGTGCGCGTGACGCGCTGGGTCGGCGCCTTCGACAACGGCCGGGTGCTCAACCCCAAGACGTGCCGCAGTCAGGTTCTCGGCGGGGTCATCATGGGCATGGGAATGGCTCTGATGGAACACACCGCCTACGACGAGCGGACGGGCCGGCCCGTGACGGACAACCTGGCCGACTACGCGGTCCCGGTCAACGCCGACGTCGGCGCTATCGAGGCGTACTTCATCGACAAGCCCGACCCGCACATCAACGCCCTGGGCTGCCGCGGGATCGGCGAGATGGCCGTCACCGGCGTCGCCGCCGCCATCGCCAACGCGGTGTACCACGCGACCGGCAAGCGCGTCCGCGACCTGCCGATTACGCCGGACAAATTGCTGTGACACACCGGGACCGCCGCGCGTGAGAAAGCCCCCGGCTCATCGCCGGGGGGCGCCTCTCGTGATCAGGCGCATGCGCGGGCGCCTGTTTATCCCTCGGATCAGAAGTTCGTCACGACCTCCCCGCCGTCCGGCGTGCAAAGCGCGCGGAGGATCTGGGCGCTGATGCCCTCGTTCAGGAACTGGACGTGGCCGTCGCCGAAGACGGCCATCACGCCGCCCGGGTGGAGGCTGAACGGCTCGTCGTTGGGGCCGCAATTGTTCAGCGACCAGGAGCAACTGGCCGGGCCGCCGGTGGGGGTCTTGTTGTTGTTCAGGCGCGCGACCTTGTTGGCCGTGTCCAGATGTGGTCCGGACACGCCGTTGGCGTTGTCCGGCTCGCCCCAGCGGTAGTTGTTGCGACGGCCGGTGGGGCTCCTGGCTCCGGCCTGGGTGCAGTCGCTGCACGGGTCTTTATACGCCGCCAGCATCCCCGGCGCGTACGATTCGTGGTTCTTGCCCACGTCCTCGATGATCGCGATCGTGTTACTGGTCCCGTCCGTGATGCCCGTGACCTTGCGGGGGCCGCGCCGGGTCAGCGGCGCCGGGCCCGTGTACGGCGGGGCCGCGCCCGTGCCAGGGCCGACGAGGTTGTGCGGCAAGAGCAGCCCCGCCGTCCGCCACTGCGCGCAGGTCCCGCTGAGCGTGCAGCGGGCGCCCGTGTTCGGGTCGATGTCGACATAGGCGACCGGCATATAGTCCGTTTGCCCGTAGCCGAACGGGTCGTCCAGGGAGATCCCGTTCGAGGGGCACAGGAAGATCGGGATCTTGGTCTTCGACGCGGCCTCGTTCAGCGGGTGGTTGTAGGCGTAGGCCAGGTTCATCTGCTTGTAGACGTTGTCCTGCTCCACGTAGGGCAAGAGCTGCGTGAACGTGGAGTGCAGGTCGTGGCCGGTGACGAGGCCGGTGGCGTCGTTGCCTTCGCCGCTCGTGGGGAAGTAGCCGTAAGTGGACTCGTAGTTATGAAGCCCCAACCCGAGCTGCTTCAGGTTATTGGCGCACTTCATGCGTGAGGCGGCCTCGCGGACCTTCTGCACCGCGGGGACGAGCAGGCCGATCAGCACGGCGATGATGGCGATCACCACCAGCAACTCGATCAGCGTGAAGCCGTGCCGCGGGCGTCGAACGGAGTGTGTCATCATGAGTTCTCCAGCACCCCTCCGGGTGGTAATAAGGCGAACCGCACCTCGTGAGGGGATAATGCTACCGGGAACAGTCGCAACGTCTGTGAATTAACGAAGAAAGAAAGGTGAAATCCCTCAGATCGACCGGGGCAACGAGAACCTCGCCCTCCTCCCGGCCGACAGACTGCCCGGGGTCGCAGCGAAACTCCGCCAGGGAGAGGGGGAGCGCGAGCGGCTGCTGCTGGGAGTACGACCGGGTCGGCAAGGTCACGCGGTCGCGAGTCGTCAGGGGCGTGATCCTTCCGCGAACCAGTGAAGATACTTCACCGTTGTTTCCATCGGCAGTCCGATGACGTTGCTCATGCTCCCATCGACGACGCGCACATAGGGATCGTCGGCGCCCTCGATGGCGTAGGCGCCGGAGTTATTCGCCCATTGCCGCGTCGCCAGGTAGGCGTTCAACTCGTCGTCGGTCAGCGCGCGGAAGAAGACGTGCGTCACCTCCTGCCAGGCCAGCTGCGCGTCGTCGGGGCGGCGCCATAGGCAGACGCCGGTCCACAGCTGATGTTCCCGCCCGCCGAGTTGCTTCAGGATGCGCCGGGCGTCGGCCTCGTCCGCCGGCTTGCCGATCACGGCGCCGTCGACCCAGGCGACCGTGTCCGCCGCCAGGACCACACCGTCCGCCACGCGCGGCGCCACCGCCTCGGCCTTCAGCCACGCCACCCGCTGCACGAACTCCCGAATGTCCGTGACGCCGTCGCCCTTCGGCTCGTCGATGTGGGCCGGGAGGACGTCGAAGGCGTAGCCGGCTTCGGCCAGCAGTTGGCGCCGAGCCGGCGAGCTGCTGGCGAGGGTCAGGCGGACCGGCAGGTGCTTTGCCATGACTGCAGCGTCTCTCGCAGGATGGGCCAGAGGCGGTCGGGCGTCAGTTCGGCCATGCAGGCCAGGCCGTGGGGGCAGCGCTTCAGGTAGCTGCCGCCGCAGGCGACGCGCGTCTCGACGGCGTTCGCCGCCCGCAAATACGGCCCGTTGAGCGCCACCTTCGTGCAAGTATACGGGGCGACGACGGGACGGCCCAGCGCCGCCGCGAGGTGCAGCGGGCCGGTGTCGTTGGCGACCGTCACGTCCGCGAGCGCCAGCAGCGCCGCGAGCTGAGGCAGCGCCGTCCGGCCGCATAGGTCGCGCCACGGGCCGGTGAGGCGTTCGCCGGTCGCCTGGGCCAGCGGCGACTCGTCGGCGCCGCCGACGAAGACGACGGTGCCGCCGGAGTGCGTCTGTGCCCGCCGCGCCAACTCGGCGAAGTGCCCCGGCGGCCAGCGCTTCGTCAGCCAGCGCGAGCCGACGCCGAAGGCGAGCCACGGCCGCGGGCAGTCGCGTAACAGGTCGCGCGCCCAAGCGAGTGCCTCGTCGGCGATGGGGACGTGGAAGACCTTCGGCCCGTCGCCGACGCCCAGCGCCTCGGCGACGAGCCAGTAGCGGTCGACGGCGTGGTAGCGGTCGTAGCCGGCGACGCGGACGAGGTCGGTCGAGGAGAGGACGGCGCCCTCGCGCGCGCTGGACAGGCCGACGCGGCGCGGCGCCCCGCTGGCGGCGGCGAGCAGTCCGCTGCGCAAGAGACCTTGCAAGTCGATGACGAGGTCGAAGCGGCGGGCGCGGAACTCCGCGAGGAAGCGGGCGTAGGTGCGGACCGCCCCGACGACGCCCTGCCGCGCGGCGCCGCGGTCGAAGGGAATCGTCTCGTCGAGGTCGGGGTGGCCGCACAGCAGCGGCTCGTAGGCGCGGTTGACGAGCCAGGCGATGTGCGCGTGCGGGTAGCGCCGGCGCAGGGCGGCGAGGATCGGTAGTGTCTGCACGACATCGCCCAGCGCGCTCGGCTTGATGAGGACGACGCGGCGGGCCTCGTAGTCACGCAAGGGGGGGCGCGGCATGCGGCGATTCCTTTCGCGCGGCGGTCTTACTCCCCTCTCCCCTTTGGGGAGAGGGGTTGGGGGTGAGGGGCGAACCCGCGGGAGGCCCGGGGGGGGGGGGGCG
>JBBROG010000146.1:0-21825 GCA_038229635.1 Gemmatales bacterium | reverse complement strand
GTTTTCGGCATGTCCCGCCTCGGCCACGGCGAGGCCCGACTGACAGTGGACGTTAGTTCACATGATCTGTTGCCGCAAAGCCTTTGATACCTTGGGTTTACAACCATGTTGGAAGCCCTGCCCCGAAGGGGTTACATCACACAGCCGGGGGTCGCGTACTCGCGCACCCCCGGTACTTCCGCGGCGATCGCCCTTAGGTCGATTCCCATGACCATGAGGCCCGTCCTCCGCGCCTGGGCCGCGAGTCTGCTGGTGCTCGTCATGACCGCGCCTCTTCTCGGCCAGGTCCCCCCGGCCCCCGCCGACGCGGGCAGCTATCCCGAGCCGGTGGACGTGCCGCGCTACCTGCCGGACGCCGTCGTCGCCCCGAAAGCGATGGTCGCGACGGCCCACCCCCTCGCCTCGCGCGTCGGCGTCCAGATCCTCCGCGACGGCGGCAACGCCATCGACGCGACGGTCGCCGTGCAGATGGTCCTCAACGTCGTCGAGCCGCAGTCGTCGGGGATCGGCGGCGGCTGCTTCCTCGTCTACCACGACGCCAAGGCCAGGACGACGTACTGCGTCGACGGCCGCGAGGAGGTGCCGGCCGCGGCCCGGCGCGAGGACTTCCTCGACGCGAAGGGCAAGCTCCTCGCCGACGACCTCACGGGCGGCGCCGCCTCCGGCGTCCCCGGCACGGTCGCCGCGATGTGGCTCGCCCACGCCCGCTGGGGCCGGCTGCCCATCGCCCGCGTCCTGGAGCCCGCCATCCGCCTCGCCGAGGACGGCGTCGGCGTCACGCCGCGCCTGCAAGTCGCCATCGCCGCCAACCGCGCGCGCTTCGTCCGCTTCCCCTCCTCCGCGAAGGCGTTCCTCCAACCCGACGGCTCGGTCCCGGAACTCGGCGAGGTGCGCAAACAGCCCGAGCTGGCGCGCACCTTCCGCCTGCTCGCCGAACAGGGACCGAAGGTCTTCTACGAGGGAGAGATCGCACGGGACATCGTGGAAGCGATCCGCGAATCCGCGGTGCGGCCGGGGAAAATGAGCCTCGACGACCTGAAGGCGTACCGCGCCGTCCTCCGCGAGCCGACGCGCTTTTCCTACCGCGGCCACGAAGTCGTCAGCGCCCCGCCGCCGGGTTCGGGCGGCCTCACGGTGGGACTGATGCTGGGCATCCTGGAAGGGGAAGACGTCCGCAAGCTAAAGCCGGGGAGCGCCGCGGAGATCGACATGCTGGCGCGGGCCGGCGCCGCGGCCTTCGCCGACCGTAACGCCTACCTCGGCGATCAGGATTGGAGCCCGGACCTCGACATGCGCGCGCTGTTGACGCCCGGCCGCGTGAAGGCTCGCGCCGAGGCCGCCCGGTCGATGAAGCCCGGCGAACGGCTGCGGCCCGGCCCGAGGCCGTCGGCGGCGCCCGAGGGGCGGCGCGACACGGGCGGCGACGGACTAGGGGCGGCGCGCGAGGGGGCGGACACGACGCACTTCTCGATCATCGACGCCGAGCGCAACGTCGTCTCCTGCACGACGACGATCGAGAACGGCATGGGCTGCGGGCTGGTGGTGCCGGGGCGCGGCTTCTTGCTCAACAACGAATTGACCGATTTCGACCTGGAGAAGGAGGCGGCGCCGAACGCCCTCGACGCGAGCCGCCGGCCGCGCCGGACGGCGCCGGGCGAAGGCGGGGCAGGTGGCAAGCGGCCGCGCAGCAGCATGGCGCCGGTGATCGTCTTCAAGGACGGCCGCCCCTGGCTGACGGCCGGCTCGCCGGGCGGCCCGCTCATCATCGGCGTGGTGGCGCAGCTGTTGGTCAACGTCATCGACCACGGCATGGACGTGCAGCAGGCGGTCAACGCGCCGCGCCTGGCGGTCCGCAACGGCCCGCTGGGGCTCGAAGTACTCTACCCGGATCGTAAAACGCTGGAGGAGGAACTGCGGCGGCGCGGCTGGAAGGTGCAGTCGCAGACGCCGTGGTACGAAGCCTGGGGCGGCGCCCAGGCGGTCCGAGTGCGGCCCGACGGCTCTCTGGAGGGAGCCGCCGACCCGCGCCGCGAAGGAGCCGCCCGCGGGTACTGACTCGAAGACCTGAGCCCCCTCAATAGCCGCCCACTGGGACGACGGCGCGTTCTTTACTTTCGACCTCCCGAGAGGCCGTCCCGGATCGCGAGCAAGGTCGCTTCCTTGTTCGCATGACTGGCGCGGAACAGACGGCCGCTCGTCAGCCGGGCCAACTCCTCCAAGGCCCCGATCACCTCCGCGGCCTCTCCCGCATTCCCTTCGCGGCCGTACACGACGGCGTGCAAATGCACGGGCCGCTTGCTCGCGCCGGGCCGGAGTTGCTCGCGCAGATCGTCGCGCGTCCGGCGGGCGTGATCCTGGCCCGCCGTGGTCAAGACGACGACGTGGGCCGGCGCCGGCCCGGCGCCGTTGGAGCGGAGGTGTTCGACGGCCTCGCCGATGCCGTCCAGCAAAGCCGACGACCCTTTGGGGAACAGCCCGTCGCAGTGCTTGTTCAGTTCGTCGCGCCCGTAGGCCAGCGGCAGGTCGCGGGAGGGCCAGACCGCTTGCCCGTTCACGGCGACGAGGGACACCCGGCTGCGGTCGTCGAGGCCGGCGAGGAGGTCCTTGGTCCAGGCGCGCTGCTCGGCGAAGAGTGTATTCTGGGAGGAATAAAGGGGGGATTGCGAGCGGTCGAAGACGAGGACGACGTCCCTGTCGGCGACCGACGGGGTCGGCGGCTTCGGCTCGCCCCCCGTCTTGCCGAGGTCCGAAGGAACGACGACCGGATCGGGCTTCCGGGAAGTCAGCTCTTTCCAGGCGGCGTGCAGCGGCTTGAAGACGAACTCCAGGATCTCCTGGCCGTCGTGCGTTTGCGTGAGGTAGCCGCCGGCGAGGGTGCCGAACGCGGATACCATGAAGCAGAGCAGCCATTTGTGCCCGGCTTGGCGGTTCACGGCTGCGGGCTGGGACGGCTGCTGAGGCGCATTCACGGCTGGCCCCCCTGGCAATGAGTGAAGTGGACGAAAAGGCCGCGCGATCCTTCGAGGGTGCGAGTCCTGACGCCCGCGGGCTTCCCTTCCTCTTTCGACACGCGGGGGTCCGGCCGGGTTCGTCGTCGCACCGGCGAGACCAACGTCAACCGTATATTCGTCATTACACCCCCTCCCATTTACGCCGTCAAGCCGGTGGAAGGGGGAAAAGGAGGCGGGGCGAACCGGCCCTCCGGTCCGCCCGCGCTCTCGTTACCGTTCGCCGCCTTCGCCCGGCGCTAATGGCCCGACGAGCGGATGGCCCGAAGCACTTTTTCGATCGTCTTCGGGTCGGTCTGATAGAATTCGCCGCCGGTCGCCTTGGCGATTTTCTTCAGGTCCGCCAAGGCCCTCTCTTCCTCGGGCTCTTTGGGGTTCAGGGCGTAGCCGATGGTGAAGACCCGGGTGGGCCATTTCTCGGGGGCGGGCGTGATCTCCTTGAGCAGTTCGTTCAGGGCGGCTCCGTGCTCGTCCCACGACTCCACTTTGCGGCCCTTGCTGCGGTTGTTCAGCCCGTCGGTAAGCACGATCACCGAGGGCAGCATCTTCTTCTGGCTGTCCTCCTGGGCCAGGCGGTACGCCTCCCGGACCGCGTCGAAGAGGGCGGTCTGGCCGTTGGCGACCAGCTCGTCGATGAACTTCTCCGACTTCAACTTGTCCTGGTTGGCCGCCAGACGCAGCCGGCCCTCCGGGGGCGCCACGGTGTCGCTGAAGGGGATGACCGACAGGTAGTCGCGCGGGCCGAACTTCGTCAGGTAGTCCTTGGCCCCCTCCTTGGCCTTGGTCATGCGGCCCGGAAGGCTCATGCTGCCCGAGGTGTCCATCACCAGGATATGGCTGCTCGGCTTGCGGTTTTCCTTCCAAAGGTCGAGGACCGCCGCCATCACGTCGGCCGAGGGCACCTCCAACTCCTTGCGCGGCTGGGCCGGGTCGACGCCGTGGTCGCGGTCGAGGGGGGCGCCCCGCCGGACCGTCTCCAAGGCCGGCCGGAAGCCGTACTGTAGGGCCTTGCGCTGCTGCCCCTCTTCGCGGAGGAAGTCGATGTACTTCTTCGCCGCCTCCCTCTCCTCCTTTCCGACCCAGTCGCGCTCCACGACGCCGATCGGGTGGTCGCTGATGAACGTGCCCTCTTTCGGGTAAATCGCGACGACGGGGAACTCCGGGGCGGGGTACTTGGCTCGGTCGTAGGACTCGATGACCATGTTCTCGTACATGACGGCCGCGCTCAGGTACGCCGGGCCGCCCTTGAACATCTTCTCGCCGAAGAACCCGGTCGAGGTGCCGTAGTAGACGACCGCCTGCTCGATCGACCTCATGAAGCGGCCGGTCTCCGGGTCGCGCACGTCCGCCAGGGTCAGGCCGCCCTCCTTGTTGGCGCGGGCGGCGCGCGAGGCGTAAACGATGGCGTTGACCGTGATGAGGCCGCTGTTGCTCAGCTCGGGGTGCGTGTGCCCGAACTGGAACGGATCCCACTGCGGCTTGCCCCTGTCCTTCCACGCCTTCTCGTTCCGGGCCAACTCCAGAATGTCCGCCCAGCCGATCGGCTTCTCGGGCCAGCCCAGGGCCTCGGCCATCGGCTTCCACATGGCGATGACCACGGGGGAAAGGACCAGGTTTTTGGTCGGCCCGAGGAGCGGCTTCTTCGTCCTCTTGAGCGACTCCGCGTTGCCGAGTTCGACGTAAGCAGAGGACGCCGGGCTGGTCACGTGAGCACGCGGGCGGTCTTCCGGCTCCCGCCCCTCCAGCAGTTCCTCGACCGACTCGCCGGAACCGAGGGGGACGGCAAGCACCTTGATCCGCTTGCCGTCGACCTGCTGGCCGGGGTCGGCGTTGAACGCCTTCGTGACGTCGTTAATCCACTCTTTCTTTTCCGACCCGTAGGTGAAGACGATTTCGACGACGTTGGGGTCTTTCTTCTTGTCGCCCGGCCCCTCCCGGGCCGACGCCTCCCCGCCCGGCGAGCCGACCAGGGCCGCCGCGAAGGCGAAGACGAGCATGCCGGCGAGGAGAGGGCGGCGGCCGAATTCGTCGGGCTTACGACGCGCGATCATAGGGAGCCTCCTTGGGCGAGATCGAGATGCGAAAATTCGGAGGAAAGGAGATCGGTACGCCTTATAGTACGGTCGAAGCGTGTGATTATTTACGGAGAGAGAGGGGAAAACCGTCAAGAAGTGGAGAAGAATCGATGAAGGGGATTCGGCTCGGGACGACGGCGGCGCGGCTCCTGCCGTCTCCCCTCTCTCCTCTGGGGAGAGAGGTCGGGGGCGAAGCCGCCGACGGCCTAACCCCTCTCCTCTTTGGGGAGAGGGGCTTACGGTACAGAGCGGATGACCTTCCTTTGCCGCCGCTCAGGGCACGAACGTGCCGATGCGGCGGTGGACGTTGTTGACGTCGTTGAGGTCGATGAAGCCGTTGCCGTCGAGGTCGGCGAAAATCGTCGCCGCCAGGGAACCCAGGGACTGGTTGCGCGCCAGGACCATGTCGGCGGCGCTGACCACGCCGTCGCCGTTGACGTCGCCGGGCAGCACGCGGAGCGTCTGGCCGAAGTCGCCGCCCTCGAGCAGGTTGCCGCTCGTGTCCTTGACGCCCGCCGCCGTGTGGCCGTCCAGCGTGAACTGGATGCGATCGATCCCCAAAGGAGCCGACAGGCCCCAGTGGGCGACGTGCGTGCCGGCGTTGTAGCTGAAGCCGGTCGTCGCGTAGGGCGGCACGTTCACGCCCAGCGGGGCCAGCGACGCCTGGACGACCGAGACGTCCTCGCTGAAGAAGACGTCGAAGGCGTCGACGTTGAGCCACGGCAGCGTGCGCCCCAAGCCAAGGATCGACGCGCTGCGGTTGCCGAAGTGGACCTGCAAGTCCGTCACCTGCGGCCTGGTCACGTCGCCGATGGTGACGGTGACGTTGGCGGTGGACGTGACCCCGGCCGCGTCGCGGATGGTGTAGGAGAAAACCACCTGGCCGTGGAAGTTGACGGCCGGCGTGTAGGTCACGGAGGTCGCGTTGAACGTCACGCCGCCGACGTTCGGCGAGGGCGTGCCGACGCCGGTGACGGTGAGCGTGTCGTTGGGCAGGTCGAGGTCGGTGTCGTTGACCAGGACGTTGACCGTCACCGGGGTCTGGTCGTTCGTGGACGCCCTGTCGTCCACCGCGGTCGGCGGGTGGTTGACGGTCAGGACCACGTCGTCGAAGGCGAAGCCCTGGTTAGGGATCATCGACGTCGCGGCGCTGAAGTGCTGGAACTTGACGCGCGTGTCGGCGCCGACTGTCAGGCCCGCGGCGGACGCCGCCGCGAGCAGGTCGAAGGACTGACTCTGGTAGGCGGCCGTCGAGTTGACGCCGGTCAGGCTGAGGAGGCTCACCCAGTTAGTGCCGTCGACGCTCAGGGCCACGCCGTCGTAGTTGCCGTGGCCGGAGAACGTCGCGG
This sequence comes from Gemmatales bacterium, assembly GCA_038229635.1. Taxonomy (GTDB): domain Bacteria; phylum Planctomycetota; class Planctomycetia; order Gemmatales; family Gemmataceae; genus DATFNV01. The sequence continues at coordinate 15,393 of JBBROG010000146.1, read as the reverse complement.
GCATCGCGTTGTCGGCGTCGTTGTTGAACTCCTTCTCCTTGAAGGCAAGCGCCGCGCTCGCGACCCCCGTGAGGTTCAGGTGCAAAATCGCCTCGCTGAACGACGTGACGGCGAAACTGCCGGCAATCAAGGTGTCCATCGTCAGCTGATGCGTACCGTTGACGGGTCCGTTGCCGGTGGCGACCTGCGTCTGGCCCGAGCCGCTGTTGTAGACCTCCCACTTCTGGTCGAGCACGCCGGCCTCGAAGCCGTCCGTGAAGCTCGTCGCGGCCGGGGCGGGGTTGCCGACGACGGCGCGGTAGGCGTCGACGAGGCCGGCGCCGACCAGATTGACGTTGCCCGGCGCGCCGCCGATGTTCGCGTCCGCGGTCGCCATAAGGCGGGCGTAGACCTGCGCCGGGGTGAATGAGGGGTTGGCTTGCTGGACCAGGGCGGCGACGGCGGCGGCGTGCGGGGCGGCGGCCGAGGTGCCGAAGAAGTTGGGGAAGCCGTTGCTCTCGGCGTCCTTGCCCGACCCCGGCGGGAAGAAGGTGGTGTCGACGCCGTCGGGGGCGGTGACGTCCGGCTTGGCCCGCACCTCTGCGAACGACTTGGGCGTCCCGTTGGCGTTGAACAAGACCGTCGTCGGACCCAGCGAGGTGAAGCTCTCGGGGGTGCGCTGGCGGAAGTAGGGGGCGGCGGCCACGGCCAGCGCGTTGGCGGAGCCGGCGTGGGGCGTGATCGTCGGGCTGTTGGTCGCGAAGGTGTTGACCGTCAGGGGGCCGGAACTGTTCGAGCCGTAATTGACCCACTTGACTCTGCCGGGGGAGGTGGTGCCACCCACCAGGAGGAGGATGTCGTACCCCTTGGTGGCTCCGGTCGTGTTTCTAAAGGACACCGTCTGGGTCGGGACCTGCGAGGCGATCGTGTTGCTGGCGCTGAAGGCCACGACGCTGTTATTGGTCGGGTTCACCACGAAGATGCCGACGTTGGCCGTCACTCCGCTGGTCGTGAAGAACGGGTTGTCCCATTGCAGGGTCATGAGGAGCGACTGGCCGTTGGTCAGGGTGACCCGTTGCCGGGAGCTAGTCCCCGCGGTGGGGTCGAAGTCGACGAATTGCGTGCCGTTGCTCACAAAGATCGGGTCGCTCACAAGGTTGACGCCGGTCGTCTCCCAGGCCTGGTCCTGGAAGTTGCCGGCCGAGGAGAAGTAGGTGACGCCGCTGTTCGTCACGACGTCGTCGACGGCCTGGGCGATGACGCCGTCCTGGAAGAACGGCTCGGCGAAGTACGTGACGTCGTCGACGATGACCTTGGCGCCGGCGCCGCCCTGGGCGACCGGCTTGGCCAGGTCGCGGATATTCTGGGCGAAGGCGGTTTCGCCGCCCTCGGCGGTGGCGAAGGCGAGGGGCGCGCCGGGCGCGACGTCGTGGACGATCTGCAGCATGGCGCGGCCCTCGTCCTTGCCGGTGACGCCCGTGTTGGCGGGGACGTTGTCGCGAGGAACGTGAGCGAGGCCGGCAGGTCGCCGCTGGCGACGTCGGCGGCGGCGCTGCCGAGGTTGTTGTAGCTGTCGCTGAGGACGCCGACCGTGACGCCGGTGCCATCGACGCCAAGCGGCAACGTGGCCCGCAGGCGGTTGCTTTCGAGGACGTGATCTCCTTGGCTGTTGACCAGCCCGGCGTTGGTGATCGGGCGGTACATCGGCAGCACGCCGAGCAGGGCGGGATCGCTCAGGCTTTGGAGTTGCGGCAGTGCGGCGAGCGGCACGAACCCTTCGAGGAAATGGCGGCCCGCGTCCGCCCCGGTGAGCACGAAGCCGAGCGGGGCCAGGTCGGCGGCGACGGCGGCGGTGTCGGTCGCCGTCACCTGGACGCCGACGCGGCCGGCGGCGTCGCGCTCCACCCAGCCGGCCAGGCCGTCCGAGACGCCGTCGACCGCCGGCGCCCTCCCCTGGGCCGCGTTGTACACGTCCCACAAAGTCGCGGCGACGCGGCCTTGAGGGCTCGCGGGCAGGGAATTCCCGCTCAGCAGGGAGCGCTCTTCCAGGAGTTCGACGGCGGGACAGCGAGACGGACGGCGACCGCGGCGGTCGGGGGAGAAGGACGCCATGATGCTACCTCGGGCAGGATGTCGGAATGCGAGTCCGCTCGCCTGTTCGTCAGCGGCACAGGCACACGGGCAGGGTTATCACAGCCTCAGCAATAGGTGTGCCGGGCCTCGCGGATGAGCCGGAGTTGGCCTAAAAAGGGATTGTTCCGCGAAATAAGGGGCGGACATGCGCCGCGGAGATGGCAGGCGCGCAAACTCTTGGATGCGCGACGTTGCCGAACGGAAACGATGAATCCGGGAGCAAGGGTCGGCGGACGTGTTATTCGTCGGAGCCGCGTGCGCGGCTCCGACGAAAGGGGCGACGAATCACTGCGGGGTCGATTTCAGCGGCGGGAACACGAACTTTTCCCCGGTGCCGCCGCGTAGCGGCGTCGTCCGCACGCGCGGCTTCGGCGGCGGCGTCTCCTCCTCTTCCTCCGGCTCCTCCGCCGGCCGGTTCGCCATCTCCGCGTCTTCCTTCATCTTCAGCGCCGCCTTCAGCGACAGCGCGATGCGCCGCTGCGCCTTGTCGACGCTCAGCACCGCCACCTCGACCTCCTGGTCCGGCTTCACGACGTCGGTGACGCGGCGCACCCGATTCGGCGACAATTCGGAGATGTGAATCAGCCCCTCGATCGCCGGTTCCAGCTCCACGAAGGCGCCGAACTCCATGACGCGCGACACCTTCCCCTTCACGCGCGTGCCCGGCAGGTACTTCTCGTCGGCGTCGTCCCACGGGCTCGGCGTCAGCTGCTTCAGGCCCAGGCTCAACTTGCGCGTCTCGCGGTCGATCTTCAGCACCACCACCTGGATCGTCTGCCCCGGCTGGACGACGTCGGCGGCGCTGCGGACGCGCTGCCAACTCATCTCGCTGACGTGCAGCAGGCCGTCGACGCCGCCGAGGTCGACGAAGGCGCCGAAGTCCTTCACCTGACGCACCGTGCCGGGACGCACCTGCCCCTCGGCCAGCTCGGCCCAGAGCTTCTCGCGGTTCTCCTCGCGCTCGCGCTCCAACAGGACGCGGCGGCTGACGACGAGGTTCTTCTCGCGCGGGTCGGCCTCGGTGATCTCGCACTTCAGCCGCTGGCCTTTGTACTGGTCGAGGTTCTCGACGCGGAACAGCTCGATGTGGCTGACGGGCAGGAAGCCGCGAATGCCGTTGACCGCCACCTCCAGGCCGCCCTTGTTCGTGCCGGTCACCAGGGCCTCGACGATCATGCCGTTGGCGACGCTCGACCAGTCGACCGTTTCAGCCGCGCCCTTGCGCGACAGGTTCAGCAGGCCGTTGGCGGAGTCGTAGCCGTTGATGGTGATGTCGACTTCCATGCCGATCGGCGGCGGACCCTCCGGGAACTGCGTCATCGGCAGCATCCCCTGCGTGCGGCCGCCGGGGACGTCGACGAAGACGTCGGGGCCGTGGATACGCATCACCTTGCCGACCAGCTTCTTCGGCCCGTCGCTCGCGACGGCGCGGGGCTTGTACTGGATCGGCTCGCCGAGGACGTCCTTGGCGGTGAGCCCGCCCATCGCCTCGGCCATCTCGCGCTCGATGTCGGCGTCGAGGTCTTTCATCATTCTCCGGCCGGCGCCGTAATGCTGCTCGTGCTCCAGCGACGGCGGGCGCTGGCTCAGCGGCTCGCGCCGCGCGGGCGGCTCCTCCTTCGGAATCGGGACGGGGACGGGGGGAGAGGCGGGGGCGGCGACGGGATTCTCGGCTTCACTCATGACTCTTCCTCGGTCAACGGCGGGCGCCGTGCGACGGACAGGGGCGCCCAACCCGTTGATTGTAGGGGCCGCGGGTTCCTTTTCCGAGCCCGATCCTCACTTGATGCCGGCCCGAATTTCGCGGAGGGTGACACTGCGGAACTCGACCTTCTCACTGTGGCTTTGCAGGCAGACGTAGCCCTTGAGCGGCTTGTCCTTGATCTCGGCGACGGTCGTCTGGTCGACGTCCTGCACCTGCGTGCTGTTGATCCAGACTTGAATGCGCGGGCCGGCGCACTCGACCTCGATGGCGTTCCACTCCCCGGCGGGCTTCACGGGGTTGCTCTTCGGCGCGACGTAGCGGTAGAGCGAGCCGCTCGAATGCTTGTCGGGCGGCTTGCCGGCGTCGTCGAGAAGCTGGATCTCGTAGGAGTAGAACGAGGGCCGCGTGCCGCGCGAGTCCTTGGGGTCGAAGGCGCGCGTGCGGACGCCGAGGCCGCTGTTGCCCTTCGCCGCCAGGCGGTACTCGACGCGCAGCCGGAAGTCGCCGAACTGTTGCTTGTCGTAGCGCAGGAAGCCGAAGCCCTTGCCGGCGCAGGTAATGAGGCCGTCCTTGACGGTCCACAAAGGTTGTTTCTTGCCCGCGGCGTCCTTGTACTCCGTCGGGCCGTCGACGACCCAGCCGTCGAGGTCGCGGCCGTTGAACAGCGGCCGCGCGTCGTCGGGCCGGGCCGGCGCGGCGGCGAGCACGGCCACGAGCAGGGGCATCGCCCATCTCAGACGCGACATGGCGGCGTTCTCCTAATTCCCGTTCACGAGGACGTCGATCCTGCGGCCCTCGGCGCGCGAGGCGACGTCGCAGACCTTCTCGTAGAAGCGCGGCGAGACGTAGACCTGGCCCCAGTTGGCGCGGTCGAGCTGTGTCTTGCTGAAGAAGTTGCAGCGGAACGTCCTGTCCGGGAGCCGGAATTCGACGTAGCCGACCGGCTTGATGCCGTACACCATGCCGGGGTCGGTGTGCGTGATGTCCAGCGCGTCGAGCAGGTCCTTCACCTGCGCCGGGTCGGTGACTTCGACCCGCTTGAGCGTCTGGGGCTTGAGGGTGTAGTAGAGGGTCAGTGACGTCGCCTTCTTCAGGTCGGCGGAGTTGCCGACGGTGCGGAGATAGGCGAAGACGCCGGCCGTGGAGGCGAACAGGGCCAGGCAGACGAGGAGGAGCGTGCGCCCGACCCAGCGCGGCAGGCCGCGCTCGTCCTCGTGGGCCGGCGCCGGGGCGAGTTGCGTTTGCTCGGTCATGGGTCGCACTCCGGCCGGGCGCGGCCTCGCGAGACACTGCGAAGCCGCTCGCGGCGACAGCGGACAGGCTATCAGACGCGCCGCCGACATGCAACCGCGCGGCGCGGCGGACGCGAACGGCCCGCGCGCGTAGAATGTCCGACCTATGCAAGAGCGCGTGCGCAAGCTCTGGCCGGTCGTGAAGGCGGCGCTGGCGGTGGTGATCGTCGCCGTCGTCGGCCGGCGCTTCGTCCTCGACCTGCGCGACCACCCCGAGTTGTGGCGCGACGCCCTGAAGCCCGGCACGCTGGCGACGGCCGGCGCCTGGTACGTCTTGGGGCTGGGCTTCTCGGCGCTGTGCTGGTATCGGCTGATGCGCGCCCTCGGGCGGCGGCCGTCCTTCCTCCAGTCGCTGCGCGCCTACTACCTGGGGCAGCTCGGTAAATACGTTCCGGGCAAGGCGTATGCTCTCGTCCTGCGCGCCGACCTGGCGCGTTGCCCCGGCGTCGGCGCCGGCCTCGCGGGACTGACGGCGTTCTACGAGGTGTTCGTGACGATGGCGTCCGGCGCCCTCATCGCCGCAGCCCTCTTCGCCTTGTGCCTGCCGCCGCCCGCCGCCCCGCCCGACTGGGCGCGCCTGGTCGCGCTCGTCAAGGGCGAGGCGTCCGCCGAAGCGCCCCTCGACCGCAACCTCGCGACCGCCTTCGCGCTTCTGCTGTCGGCGCCGCTCTTGGCCGTGACCTTCCCGCCGGTCTTCAACCGCCTGGCGCAGCGCGCGTCCTTGCCGTTCCGCAAGCGCGACGAGCCGCTGCCGCGCGTCACGCTGCGAGCCTGGGTCGAGGGCCTGCTGCTGACGTGCGGCTGCTGGCTCTGCCTCGGCGTCAGCCTCGCCTCGCTCATGCGGGGGCTCTTCCTTTCGCCCGGCGCCGATCTCGCGTGGGGGCCGAGGGAAGCCGGCTCGATCGTCGCCACGATGAGCGTCGTCTACGTCGCGGCGTTCCTGGTGCTGGTCGTGCCGGGCGCCGTCGGGGTGCGCGAGTATTTCCTCATGGCCTTCCTCGTCGCCGCGCCGGGCGTGCTGCCGTCCGTCGCCGGGCACGACCCCCGGCGCCCCGCCGAACTCGTGGCGGCGGCGCTGCGCGTCTCCTGGACGGCGGCCGAACTGCTCATGGCCGCCCTCGTCTGGCGGCTCCCGCGGCCGACGGCGGAGGAACAGCCGACGTGATCTCCCTTATCATTCCCGTCTTTAACGAGCGTGAAAGCCTTTCTATCCTCTTTGGGGAGGTCGCCGCGGTCGCCTCCTCCTCGGGGCTGGCGCTGGAAATCATTTTCGTCGACGATGGCTCGACCGACGACTCGTGGCCGGTCGTCGCCGGCCTGGCGCGGGAGAACGCCTGGGTCCACGGCGTCCGCTTCCGGCGCAACTTCGGCAAGGCGGCGGCGCTGTCGGCCGGCTTCAAGGCGGCGCGCGGCGACGTCGTCATGACCCTCGACGCCGACTTGCAGGACGACCCGGGCGAGGTCCCGAAACTCCTGGCGAAGCTCGGCGAGGGGCTCGACGTCGTCAGCGGCTGGAAGCGCGTCCGCCTCGACCCGTGGCACAAGGTCTGGCCGAGCCGCGTCTTCAACGCCCTCGTCGGCTGGCTGACGGGCGTGCGGCTGCACGACCACAACTGCGGCTTCAAGTGCTACCGCGCCGAGGTCCTCAAGGAGGTGCGGCTGTACGGCGAGCTGCACCGCTTCGTGCCGGTGCTGGCGGCGGCGCGCGGCTTCAAGGTCGGCGAAATCGCCGTCAACCACCGGCCGCGCAAGTACGGCCGCTCCAAGTACGGCGTGCGCCGCTTCGTCAAGGGTTTTCTCGACCTGCTGACGGTGAAATTCCTGACCGGCTTCCGCCAGCGTCCGCAGCACCTGCTCGGCTCGGTCGGGCTGCTCGGCTTCGCGCTGGGGTCGCTCGGCATGGCTTACCTGGCGGCGACGTGGCTGCTGGCGAACCTGCTCGGGCAACCGTACACGCCACTGCACCAGCGGCCGCTGCTGACCTACTCGGTGGCGGCGCTGCTGCTCGGGGCGCAGATGATGTCGATCGGCTTTCTCGCGGAACTGATTACCGCCTACCACGGCGGCGACGAGCACAGTTACAGCGTCGCGGAGCGGACGCCGTGACGCGGCCGGCAGCGTCGTCTCCTGGCTTTCTCGCGCGCCTTTATAAGCCGCATTCCCCGGGTTGCGCTCCACCCGGGGCTACGATCCGTCACCCGCTACGCGGGTTCAAGGGGCGTATTAGCCGCCCGGCAATCAATCTTGTCCTTACACGAGATCACTTCCCGATGCAGAAACGGCTTCCCCGGTGCGCGGTGTGCACGGGGTGCGTGAAAAACAGGGGTCTTTGGGGGTAGCCGCTGGCCGCGGCCGAGTCCAGGATGCCCGGTTTGCACGGCGCGCAGGCTTTTCCCTACCATTTCCCTTCTCGGAGACTTACGCGCTGCGGGCGGGGCCGGCCCTCAATCGTTCATCGCGAAAAGCGTCGGCGCCGGGTCTCGCTTGAGGATGTCCTGGGCGATCCTGAGCGCCGGCTTCACGGCGTGCGGGTTGGACGCGGCGAAGCACAGGAGGAAGAGCGGCGCGCCCTGGGAGTTCTTGAGCGTGTACGGGTTCGGCGCGACGCCGGCGAACACCGATGCCAGGCGCTGATTGAAGTACTCCCCGATGCGCTCCATGTTGGCGACCTTGCGGCGGACGACGGCCTCGGACTCGAACAGCCGCGCCGAACCATCGACCGGGAAGAAGACGTCGAACCAGTCGGGCTCGCCGAACATGGTGTCGAGCCGGTGCCGCCACGCGGCGGGGATGTCGCCGTCCCTCTTGAGCAGCCTGTTGACCGCGCTCAGCGGGAAGAGGATCCAGGTGTCGATGGCCTGCGTCCTCGCGATCGCGACCAAGGTCTCCCAGGAGAGTTGCATCCCGAACGGGTCGATGAACAGGACCGCCCGGCGCTCCTTCCAGGACTTGGCGCACATCTCCTGCAGGCAGGCGTTCGCCTCCGCGTTCGCGATGATGATGTCCGACGCCTTATCTGGGAACTGCTCGCGGAGCTTATCGAGCTCGACCTTCTTCTTGCGGCTCTTCTCGATGAAGATGTAGCGGTGGAACCGCGGCTCGACCTGAAGGGCCATCCGCGCCGAACCGTCGAGGAACTCCGCCACCGCGGGCTCCCCCAGTTCGGCGAAGAGGCACCCGCCTTCGCTCTCGTCGGTCTTGAGTTCGTGATAGCCGGTCCCGGCGAAGCCGTCGATGTAGGCGTACCGGAACGGCCGAGACTTCATGATCGTGCTGTAAGCGGCCAGGTACTTCCGCACCCGGTCAAGCTTGTCCTGGGTCCATGTCCGACCACCGAACTTCTGCAATGAAGGGATCAAGGGACGGCTCTCCTTGCGTCAGAACGTCGCGCCTATGTGTGATTCTAGGCGCTTGACGTGCTCTGCGCGCAGGGCAGCTGACGCAATCGGGTGGGGGCTCGGCTCGGGCATGGCGTCATGCGTCTTGCCGTCGAACTCGCGGCCGGTGAGGCTTTTGACCGCCCCGCCCCACTGCTTGAAGAAGAAGGGAATGCCGGCCGCCTGGCACTGCTCGCGGATGTTCCGCACCCACTCATGCCGCATCGGCCGCGCGCCGTGCCCGCTCTCGCCGCCGACGATGACCCAGTGGATGCCGGCTAGGTTGATCTGCCCCAGATCCTCGAGGAGCGGCTCGACGGAGAGGAACCGCACGGCGGCGGGCGCGTCGCGGAGGTGATCGACGCGCGGGAGCCCGTGCCGCCGGTTCTCGACGCTCACCCCCCACCAGATATGCGACTCGTGCGCGCACTGGAAGAGGTCCGTTCGGAGCATCTGCACCAGCCGCTCGGAGCGCTTCGTCAGCACCTGGTAGGTGTGCCAGTTCGCCGTCCGCATGACCTCCGCAACCATCCCCACATAGGAGTCGGGGATGTCCTGGTGGAACAGGTCGCTCATCGAGTTGACGAAGATCATCCGAGCGCGGGTCCACCGGAGCGGCTCGACCAACTTCTCAGGCACAAGGCGGAGGTCGAAGCCTTGCTCGTAGGGGTGGCCTGGGACGCCCCGGAACCGCTCGGCAAACGTCTCGGCGTAGCAGTGGGCGCAGCCGGGGCTGATCTTCGTGCAACCCCTTACCGGGTTCCACGTTGCGTCGGTCCATTCGATTTTGGACTTGCCAGCCATCGGTCAGCGCCTCGCGGGAAGTGAATGCTTGTTCATTATACCGCGCAGGAGCTGCGACTCCAGCGGAATCGGGCCATCATTGCCGGCCCGCCGCAGAAAAAATACCTCGATCCCGGGGGCGGCGCCCGTCGTGTTGGCGACGACGCCGGCCGCCTCGCCCGGTATAATCATGATAAACTTAGGCAGACAGCTACGAAGGGAGACCGCGTGCCCCTGATTTACCGGACGATGAGGAAAGACGATGACGACAAGCCGACGGTAGGTCAGGTATTCTGCACCCTGGGGGTGAGGCCGAATGAAATCGACCTCGACGTCCAGAACAACGCCATCCCCTCCGACAAGGGGATGTCTGTCGCGCCGCATTGGCAACTGCTCCCCTTCGTCGTGCTGCCAAGGCGACTCCACTCGGCCGGCCGCTGCACGGTCCCTGTCCACTCCTTCCGCCGCGGCGAGGGGCAGTTCCAGCAGGCGGCCTGCGGCAACAACCTGGAGTTGGTTCCCGACGCCCTGCGGGCCGGGGTCGTGAGACACGGCATCGTGCGACCCGCCCAGGCGGTCCCGGTCGCCGACCACCACCAGAACCTCGCCGCCACGCGCGAGGAGTGGGAGATAGACGAGAACCCATGACGCACCGACCGCTACCCCAGAGCCCGGCTTACCAGGAGGTCGTCCGGGGGCTGCTGCGCCTGCGTCGGTACACGGTCGCGGGTCAGGACCAGAGCCCGGAGTACCACGAGACCTGCGCGACGATGGAGGGCTATTGGGGACAGCTTACGTCCGCCGAAAACGAGCGCCTCAGCGGCCTCTCCCAAGACCTCTACACCGTCTCCGACCCGCCGCCGGCGCAGCCCCCCGAGCGCATGAACCCGCAGGCGCAGGCCAGGCTTAGTGAGGCGTACGAGACCCGCGAGCGGGGGGAGTGGGACCGCTCGCTCGAGCTCCTTCGCCGGTGGGGCAAGTTCGTTCCGGGGCCGCTCCTGTCTTACCTCCGGGCCAGAATCTGGGAAGACGCGGGCGACAAGGCTGTCGCGGCGATCTTCTTCGACCAGGCCTGGCGGCTCGACCCGTCGAACGAGAACATGCGCGCCGGGTACTTGAACTGCCTCAAGTGGACGGACTACGAAGAGGCGAGCAAGATCGCCGAGGAAATCCTGAAGGAGAGTGACAAGCACATCCCGAACCTGGTGATCCAGGCGACGGAGATCCTGTTCGGGCACACCCAGTCCATCTCGGAGCAGGACGCCGCGCCCATCTACCGGCGTCTGCTCGGCGTGCTCACGCCGCTCCTGGCGCGCGCGAAAGACGAGCAGGGGCTGGAGGATCCCACGCAGGTCAGCGTGATCCTGCTCCTGCTCGCGACCTGCCATAGGTGGCTCGGGGAGACGAAGGAGGCCTACCATTACTACTCCCGGTCCATCGCCCTCGAGCCCTGGAACGACGCGCTCTTCACCGCCCGCGGCATGATCGTCTACGGCACGAACCAGTCGGCGATCAGCGACTTCGAGCAGGCCATCAAGCTCAACTCGCCGATCGTCTGGCCGTACTTCTACATGGCCCACTACCTCCTCACCCAGAACCGCTTCGAGGAGTGCCGCAAGATGTGCGAGCGGGCGCTGGGGAAGCCGGCACCCGAGAGGGTACAGAGCGAGCTCTGCGAGTTCCTGGGCATCGCCATGACCCACCTCGGCTACCCCCCGCCGGTCGTCCAGCGGGCCTTCGAGAACGCCATTCGGGTGGACCCGTCGAATGATCGCGCGAAGCGAAACCTCCAAATGTTCCTGGAAGCTCTCGCGGCGAAGCCACCGAAGCCTGTCCAGTGGGACCAGCCGTCCGAAAACTACATCCGGAGCTCCGGCCAGCAGAAGTTTCGGACCGCCCCAGTGCGCCGCGAGAAGCGGGAGCACGCGGTGGCATAGGGCCGCGCCACCTACCACACCACCGAAGTCAGATCAATCGGAGCCCTCCGGGCAAGTTCCGTCCGCGTCCGGAGGCACTCTACGGATTTCCCTTCCCGGCTTTGAAAAAAGGCGGAAAAACAAGGGCGGTGAGCGGCTTTACTTCCCAACACATCACAGGCTACTTACCTATGCAGAAGCGGCTGAAGATGCGGTCGAGCAAGTCGTCGGTGTAGACGGCGCCGACCATCTCGCCCAGTTCGTCGAGGGCCGCGCGCAGCTCCAGCGCCACCAACTCCGGCGGCTCGCCGAACAGCACCATCTGGTGAGCCTGGCGGAGACGCTCCGTGCAGGCCGCGACGTGGTGGCGGCAGCGGCCGACGCTCGGCGCCGGCGCCGCCCGAGCCCGTGCCCTCTCCGCCAACAGCGCTCGCAGTTCCGCCAGACCGGCGCCCGTCGCGGCGCTCGTCGCCAGCCGGCCCGCGGGAGCCGGCGTCAGGTCGCACTTCGTCGCCAGGACGACCGCCGGCTCGGCGCCTCGCAGAAGAGTCCATTCTTCCTCGTCCAATTCCGCGCCCGCCTCGACGCACAGCAGAACGAGGTCGGCGTCGCGCGCCTGGTCGCGCCCCAACGTCTGCGCCTGCCGCTCGACGTCGTCGGCGAGGACGCGACGGCCGGCGGTGTCGATCAGTTCGACCGGGACGCCGCCAAGGTCGAGCCGGCGCACGAGGTAGTCGCGCGTCGTGCCGGGCTCGGGGCTGACGAGGGCGGTGGCGCCAGTGAGGACGTTGAACAGGCTGCTCTTGCCCGCGTTCGGACGGCCCGCCAGCACGGCGCGGAACGGTCGCGATCCCAGGGCTCGTCCCGTGAGTTGCTTCTCCAGCAGCGAGAGTGTCGCCAGGGCGCGGCCGAGGCGGAGGAGTTGGTCTTCCGTGCTGACGAAGTAGATGTCCTCCTCGGTGAAGTCGAGCCCGGCTTCGAGGTCGGCGAGCAGGTCGAGGAGGTCGCCGCGCAGTTCCTTGAGGGGACGGGCGACGCCGCCGGCGAGGGTCGCCAACGCCTGCTTCAGCGCGTCGCGGTCGCCGGCGGCGATCACGTCGAAGACCGCTTCGGCGCGCGTCAGGTCGAGCTTGCCGGCCAGGAAGGCGCGCATCGTGAACTCGCCCGGCCGCGCGGCGCGGGCGCCGGCGTTCAACAACTCGGCGATCAAGGCTTCGACGAGCGGCGGACACGAGAGGGTGTGCAACTCGGCCATCTGCTGGCCGGTGTAGCTGCGCGGCGACGGCGAGGCGTAGAGGTCGGCGGGCAAGGGCGAAGCGACGCCGGGGAGGCTCACCTGACCGGCGTAGAGGCGACGTTCGTTCACGCGCACGGGCTCGGAAGAGGTGAAGACGCGGGTGGCGTGGCGGAAGGCGTCGGGGCCGCTGAGGCGCACGACGGCGCGGCCGCCGGGGCCGGGGGCGGACGACAAAGCGACGATGGTGTCGTTCAGGTCGGGGGTCATGGCAAGGGCCGCTCGCGGCTTCGCAAGTGCGAAGCCGCGAGCGGCAAACTCAGCGCTTCTCCGCCTGGCGCAGCACCTCGGCCCACCAGCCGCGGAACTTCGCGGTCGTCTCCGCCCACCAGCCCGTCGGCTCCTCCGGCGCGGCGGCGGGAGAGCCCGGACGGCGCTTCTTCTTGCCGCCGCGCCCGATGCCCGCTTGCTGAGAGGCCGGCGCTTGAGCCGCGGAGCCGTTGGTCGCCGCGACGGCGCCCGCGTCGCCCAGCGCCTCGCGGCGCGTCGTCTCCAGGCGCTGGAGCAGCTTCTGCACGAGCGTCGGCTTCGTCTCCGCCGGGGGCATCGTCGCGTCACCGGGCTTTTTTTTCGGCAGCAGCTTGCGCTCGGCGAAGCCCCAGGCGCTGCTGGCGATGAAGTAGATCGCCAACCCGGCGGCGACCTTGTAGAACATGAGGCCCATGAAGACCATCATGTACTTCATCATCTTCATCTGCATCGCCTGCTGCTCGTCCGCCGGCGGCGGCATCGTCAGCTTCTGCTGCGCGATCATCAGCCCCGCCGCGATCACCGGCAGCAGGTTGAAGTACGGCCCCAGGTAAAGCATCCAGCCGTAGTCCTGCGCCCGGCTGAGCCACGGGATCGACTCGCCCCAGCGGACCAGCATGTCCGGCGCCGCCAGATTGTCGATCCACAGGAACGGCGCCAGGCGGAAGTGGATGCTCTCCTGCAGCGTGCAATACAGGGCGAGGAAGACCGGCATCTGGAGGAAGACGATCCAGCAACTGCCCAGCGGGTTGGCGCCGTGCTTGCGGTACAACTCCATCTGGGCCGCGCCGAGCGCCGGCTTGTCGTTCTTGTACTTCTCCTGGAGCTTTTTCAGTTCCGGCGCCAGTTCCTGCATCTTCATCGTCATCTTCGCCTGCTTACGGCTGAACGGGTGCATGAGGGCGCGCACCGTCACCGTCAGCAGGATGATGCACACGCCGTAGGCCGGGATGACGTGGTGCATCGACCACAGCACCGTGTGCAGCACGTTCGTCAGCCAGATCACCAGCCCGGTCAGGCCGATGGCGGCGAACGTCTGGCCGAACCAACTCGACGGGTAGTCGGTGAGCGTGCTCAGGTGCAGGTCGTCGCGGTAGAACGCCACCAGGTCGTCGTCGACGGCCGGCGCCCCCTGCGCCCGGTCGTCCACGGCCTCGTCGAGGCGCAGCTGCTCCAGCAATTTGACCTTCACCGGGCCGTTATAGAGGACATACTTATGCACCACCGGCTCGCCGGGTTTCAGCCGCAACACTTTGCCCTTCTCGTGCGCCGTGCTGACGGCCACCGTGATGTCGTCCTGGAAGATCGGGATGTTGTGCTCGGGGTCGAGGACATCGACGACCACCTGGGTGATCGCCCCCGCCAGGTCGACCTCCGGCCGCGACACGACGACCGCCTCGGCGCCCTGCGCCAATAGCGGCGCCGCGCGGTCGCGGTCGAAATGGCGCAGGGCAAACTTGCGCTGCGTCTTCTTGTCGGCGTCGTCCAGGAGCAGGATCTCGCCGCTCGTGAGGGGCGTGTTCAGGACGCGGCCGCGGAAGGCCGAGGTCACGACCACCGGCCGCGCCTGGGCGAGGAAGTCGAGGTCGTCCTGGCCGCGCGGGTCGACGGCGAGAATCGAGGCGAAATACTGCACGGTGCTACCGGCGTAGCGGATCGACTGGTCCCCTTTGAGGACCTCGTCGCCGCCGGCCTTGGCGGCGATCGCGCGCTGGTCCTGGAGGACGCGCTTCACCTCGTTGGCGCCGGTGACGCCGGCGACGAGGGCGTTGCGCGTCGTGTTGGTGTAGAACTGCCCCTCGATCGGCAGGCCGTGGGCGCCGGTCATCTGGTAACGGAACTCGCGCGGCTCCGTCGCCTTGGGATCGACCAACTCCATCTTCACCTCGAGGCCGAGGTGGTAGTCGCGCGGGCGGAGCGTAAACGTCTTGGTAACGCGGACGCCACGCACCGTCGTCTCGAAGGAGGCGCGGCCGACTTTTTCTCCGGGGCGCACTTCCGCCGGCTCGACGCGCTTCCAGACGCGGCGGCCGAGGGTGTCGAGCGGATAGTCTTCGTAGGTCGGGTTGGGGTAGTGGTAGAAGAGGAACGAGGCGACGTCGCGGTTCTTGTCCTCGGGGATCAGCTCCAACGGCTTCTTGATCTTTTTCTTCTCGTCGAGCCACTCGGGCTGGCCGTCCGCCCTGGCCTGCTGGAAGTCGTTGAGGACGAGCCGGCGGACGCCGGCGCCGCGCGGGGTGAGCGTGACGTCGAGGTGCCAGTTGTCGCCGCCGAGGACGACCGGCGTGTCGTCGCCGGGCTCGTCGGCCGGGGCGGGGGCGAGCGCCTTGCCGGCGTCGGGGGCCTTGACGACGGGCTTGGCGGCGGCGCCGTCCTTCTTCTCACCCTGCTTGTCGTCGGCCTGCGCGACCGGGGGCTCGTCGGCCGGGCGCGGCGGCTTCTGCGGCCACAGGTAGGCGCCCAGCAACTGCCAGCCGACGAAGAGGCCGAGGGCGAGGAGGATGAAGATCAGGTTGCTATTCTTTTGCATGGCAGTCCGGTGTCGCTATAGAAGCCCCTCGCCCCTTTGGGGAGAGGGGTGCGGGCGGAGGGGCAACCGCGCCCCTCTCCGCCGCCCGCGCCCCCCAATGGGGGGAGGGGGGGCTACCCCGCGCGGTCCCCGGCC
>JBBROG010000145.1:0-21874 GCA_038229635.1 Gemmatales bacterium | reverse complement strand
GATTCCTTCGAGCAATTCCAGGGGGCGATCGACGACTGCCTCGACAAGATGGCCACCGATCACAAGCAAGAGGCCGACACACTATTCGTTCATCAATTCCAACGCTTTGAAGATGTGCCAATCCTGGCCGCGTAGAGTATAGTTACGATGTTGCGGTCAACAGCGGGCCCTCTTTGGGTAAGTTCCCCAAGTTTCGCTACTCGTCTGCCTCCTTTACTTGTGCACATTACGTTCAGGATATTGGGTTTCGGATAATTGGAGCTACCTCTTCCTGTGCACCAGCCTACCAGAGGTTCATACCAAATTCAGACAGCAGCTTTGCATACACCTTCCTTCAGATTCCTCATTGGCTCATTCCATGGGCTTGCCAGGCTTTCCCCGGATGCTTTTCGCACCTTCCCCCATTTCAGAGTTTCTTCGGACACCCTTGGTTTAGCTACATATTCCCTCCTAACTGGGCTACGGCTGGACTTACACCAGCTACTCGGTTAACATGACAAACACACTCCGCCACCGCCTGTTCGCCGTCGTGGACCGGTCCCAAATCGCCGCCTTCGCGACCGCCGCGACGACGCCCGTGAGCGCCGCCGGCGTGAAGCGTTCCTGGGCCTCCTGGTGCAGCCGGAAGGGCTGTGGAGTGCAGTGGCGGCGATGGCCAATTTCCGCTTGAGCACCTGCTTTCCCCCGTGACAGGGGCTTTCGTTTTCTGGTACACTGGAAGGTATGGAAGCAACAGCACAGCAGCATGAACATAAGCGGACCATCGACGTGAGCGGGCTTTCGGAAGAAGCGGTCCGGGCCGTGGAGTTGCTTGTTTCGCAGCTTCGCTCCCCGCAGCGTCTGCCCGCCGAGCGAGGGGGAATCGGCTCTTTTGCCTCATATGAGGAGTGGTCGAAAGCCCTCCGCGAGTGGGCGGAAGGCCACAAGCCTCTCGACAGGCCGGCAGATTACAGCCGAGAGGGCATCTACACCGACCGGACATGAATGTGCTTCTTGACACCAACATCCTCGGGCGGATGGTCGAGGTCAGTCACCCGCAGCACCGGGTAGCTCTTGACGCATCCGATGCGCTGGGGAAGCGGGGAGACACCCTCTATCTTGTCCCGCAGGTACTCTACGAGGTCTGGGTTGTAGCAACCCGCCCTGTTGCCGCAAACGGGTTTGGGTTCACGCCGAACCAGGCGGTCGCCGAACTTGCCCGCCTGCAAGCCCTCTTCCCCCTTCTTGCCGACACCCCGGCAATCTTTCCTGAGTGGCAGCGGCTCGTTCTCACCCATCAGGTCTCCGGCAAGAACGCGCACGACGCTAGGCTTGTGGCGGCAATGACCGTCCACGGGGTGACCCACATTCTTACCTTCAACACCCGAGACTTTGCCCGCTATCCAGGCATTACCACCTTCGACCCAGCGGCGGTTACCGCACCACCGTCGCCACCCACCCCGTAGAAACCGGCAAGGGAAGGTGCATTCGCGGCCTCTCTAGGCCGCGTCGAACCGCGACAAGCTGGCCTCGGCTCAGTTCGCCGGGAGAAGCGCTCGCGCGCCTCCTGGTGCAGTTGGAAGGGCAATCACCCGAAAACCGCGTTAATCGCTTGCGTCCTCGTGTTGGGGTACAGATGCCTGTACCTCTGCCTTTGCTGTTCGGTCTGGTGGTCGACGAAGCTGTCGATGATCCGCTGGTCCACCCCCTTGTTTGCCAGGGCTGAAATGAAAGAATGCCGGAGCACATGCCACCCCTTCATCACCTCCCACTTGCTGCCGGCAAGCGCTCGCTCGAAGGCGTGGACCGCGGCTTGCGGGGAGATGGGCTTCGCTCCTGGACCGAACAGGTAGGGCTTCTCCTCGCGTCCCGCCAGCCAGTCCCGGAGGGTCTCGGCTAGAAGCTCGCTCAGGGGAACGCTCCTGGTGGTGTTCATACTCCTCGTCCGCTTCTTCTCGCGAAGCGTGATTGTGCCGCCGGCAAGGTCAACGTCTTCCGCTCGTGCACGAATCAGCTCGGAGCGTCTCGCCCCCGTGTGGGCTGCACAGAGGAAGAAGACGTATATCCACGCTGCGACCTTGCGGCCCCTCACGTACTGAAGGAGTTCGTCAATCTCTTCCGTGGTCAGGTAAAGACACTCCCAGAGGCGACACGGGTTCCCTCCCGCCTTCACGCGCCGCTTAATCTCCGCCCACGTCATGAAGGGGAGCTTCTCCTCGCCTTTGGGGTAGTGGAGTTTACCTCTCGGAAAGTCACTTTCTACGTACTTCATGCGAGCCCCGAAGTTCCAGCAGGCCCGCAGCGTGTCGAGTTCCTTCTTGATGGTGACGGGCGAGACCGAGCGCCGCTTGTCGGCTGAGGTGTCCTCGCCGTTTGCCGCCGCTTTCTGCTTGCCGTTCTTCGGCCCGGCCAGGCGTCGTCGGTCGATGTGCTTCTGAAGGTTCTCCAGTGTAAGGGTGTTCATCGGGAACGACTCGCCCAGTGTGTCCTTGAAATGCTCCAGGTGGATTCTTGCGGTGTAGAGCGTGTTGTCCTCGACGGCACCGTTGCTGATGCTCTTCAGGAACGAGTCTCGAAGCTCGCCGAAGGTGGTCTCCTTCTTCGGAGGCAGCGGCGGTCCAGGGGGAGGTTTACCGTCGAGCTGGATGAAGCTCACGATGTCCATCCCGGAGGGGAGGTCCAGGAGGTGGGCCTTCAAGCGACCCAGCACGTTACGAACCTTGGCAAGGGCTGCGTCGGCAGCGAGGGAATCGACCTTCCCGATCGAGTAGGAGAACTGCTGCCTGCCGAATCGGAAGAGAATTCGGTAGGTGCCGTCCCGGCATTGAAGCGATGCAGACACGGGTTGCCCCCTTTCGAGGAGAGCAACGTCAATTCTACGTTACCGAAGTGGTGTTACCACCCTGTTACCACCGATTTCGCTTCTTGTCGTAAGTCCTTGCAATTTCAGTGGTTAAGAAGCTGGGGAACTAGGATTTGAACCTAGACAAGCAGATCCAGAGTCTGCTGTGCTACCGTTACACCATTCCCCACTCAGTTACCGTGTCACCCGAGGATGGGGTGCATACCGTAATACACAAGGCCGCCTCGGCGCTGGAAATTATAGCGGCTTCGCTCGGCCGGACAAGTCCGTCTTCGTGAGCCGCGTTGCCGCGTCGCCGGGGCGCGAAGCCGACGCGCGTAGGGACGACACCCTCGCCTTTCTCGTCGAGAATCGCCGCAAGTTCTCCCGGCAATTCGGCGGCTGACCTGGACAGCGTGAGACGGTCTGGTACAACCGGCCCGCGGCGTCGCCCCGTCTCGGGAGGTTGCCTCATGCCCTCGGCGTCCCCGGCCGCCCCGGCGAGCCGGCGCGTGACGGCGGCCGTGCTGCTCGGCCTCGGCCTGTTGACCTACCACTACCTGCGCCTGCCCGCCCTGTGGCACGACGAGGCCGCTCTCGTCCTCAACGTCCTTCACCGCGACTTCCGCGACTACCTCGGCCCGCTCCTCTACCACGAGGCCGCGCCGCCGCTATTCCTCGCCCTGGAGCGCCTCGCCTTCCTCGCCTTCGGGGATAGCCTGTACGCCCTGCGCCTGCTGCCCTTCCTGAGTTCCTGCCTCGCCCTCCTGCTGTTCGCGCGCCTGGCCCGGCAGTGGCTGCCGGACACTTCGGCCGCGTGGGCCGTCCTGCTCTTCGCCTGCTCCGACCGCTTCCTCTGGCACGCCTGCGAGGCGAAGCCCTACGCCGTCGACCTGCTCGTCGCCACCGGCGTCCTGGCGCTGTGGACGTCGTCGCGCGACTGGCCACCGGCGCGACGACTCGCGCTGTACGCGCCGCTGGCGCCCCTGCTGATCTGGCTGTCGTACCCCGCCTGCTTCGTGTGCGGCGGGCTGCTCGTCGCCCTGCTGCCGGAGGTGTGGCAGGCGCGCCGTGCCGGCTTGGGGGTCGGCTATGTCCTGTGCGGGGCGGCGGTCGTCGCCGCGTTCCTGCTGCTGGCGCTCGGGCCGGTCCGGGCGCAGCGATGCCCGGAAATGGAGAGTTGCTGGACCGCGATGTTCCCCGACTGGCGGCGGCCGTGGCTCGTCCCCGTCTGGGCGGCGCGCGCGACGCTTGGCGTGCTGAACTACTGCTGCCAGCCGGCCGGCGTGGCGCTGGCCGTGCCCGCCGTCGCTGGCGCCTGGCACCTGCTGCGGCGCGGCGAGGGCGCGTTCCTGGCGCTGCTGGCCGCGCCGCCCGGCCTCGCCCTTGTCGCCTCGTTGATAGGCGCCTACCCCTACGGCGGCGCCCGCGTGCTGTTCTACGCCGCGCCCGCCGCGCTGCTGCTGACCGGCGCCGGCCTGGCGCCGCTGGCGGCGTGGCTCGATGGGCACCTTCGTTGGGGCCGGTGGGCGCTGGCGCTGGCGCTGCTGTGTCCGCCCGTGAACGCGGGGCTGCGGCTGGCGGCGCCGTGGAAGCGGGCCGAGACGCCGCGGGCCGCGGCGCACGTCCTGGCCTACCGCCGCGAGGGCGAGGCCGTTTTATGCAACTGCTGGGAGTGCTTTTATCACTTCCGCGGCGTCGTCCCCGAGGCGCGCTCCCTTCACGACGACGGCGCGACGGCGGTGCCGGCGCGGGCTTGGGTCGTCGTGGTCGGGGCCGAGGACGCCCGGCGCGAGGAGATCGTGGCGAGCCTGCTCCGCGAACGCGCGCTGCTCGAACGCCGCGACTACCGCATGGTGACGGTGCTGCTGCTGACGGAGCCGCGCGGGACGAGCGCGGCCGAGTGATCGAGGAGGAGGCGCCGCCCGCGACACTCGCGCTTCCGGCGGAGTGCGAAGCCGCGAGCGGCGGCGGGGTTACTTCGCGGCCGCCCTCTTGTGCTCCCTCTCGGCCTTGAGGCGGAGGAAGGCGGTGATGAACTCGTCGATCTCGCCGTCGAGGACCGCCTGCACCTGCCCGGTCTCGACGCCGGTGCGCACGTCCTTGATGAGCGTGTACGGCTGCAAGGTGTAGTTGCGGATCTGGCTGCCGAAGGCGACCTCGACCTTCTCGCCGTAGCGCTTTTCGACCTCCTCGCGCCGCTTCTGCTCCTCGACCTGGTAGAGCCGCGCCTTGAGCAGGTTCAGGGCGTTGGCGTCGTTCTTGTGCTGGCTGCGCTCGGTGCGGCTCTCGGCGGCGATGCCGGTCGGGAGGTGCGTGTAGCGCACGCCCGACTCGGTCTTGTTCTGGTGCTGCCCGCCCGGCCCGCCGCTGCGGAACGTGTCGCGCCGCAGGTCGTCCGAGCGGATCTCGATGTTGATCGTCCCCTCGATCTCCGGCATCACGTCGACGGCGGCGAACGACGTCTGCCGCCGGGCGTTGGAGTCGAACGGGCTGATGCGCACAAGCCGGTGGACGCCCGCCTCTGCCTGGAGATAACCGTAGGCGTAGTCCCCTTTAATCTGCACCGTGGCGCTGCGGATGCCCGCCTCCTCGTTGCGCAACTCGTCGATCATCTCGATGGCGTAGCCGCGCCGCTCCGCCCAGCGGACGTAGAGCCGCATGAGCATCTGCGACCAGTCGCACGCCTCGGTCCCGCCGGCGCCCGCCTGCACGGTCAGGTAGGCGTTGCTGGCGTCGTGCGGCCCGCTGAGCATGGCGCGCAACTCGAAGTCGTCGAGAAGCTTCTCGATCTTGGCGAGCTCCTGCTCGAACTCCCCTTCGAGGCTGGCGTCCTCCTCGGACAGTTCGGCCAGCGCCGTCAGGTCGCCGACTGTGGCTTCGAGGTCAAGGAACGGCTTGATGACGCCGTTGAGCGGCTTGAGCTGCTGGATGATTTGCTGGGCCTTCTCCTGGTTGTCCCAGAAGTTCGGCCGGCCCATCTGTTCGGTGAGGAGGTCGCGTTGGCTGACCTTGGCGGCTAAGTCAAAGACTGTCCCGCAGCTGGGTCAGACGGCTCGTCACCTCTTCGGTACGGCGGCGCAGGTCGGGGTTCATCGTTCGGGTCGTCCTCGTCGAGAGAGAAGTTGCGGCCGTCGCGCCTCGGCGGCCGGGGCGGCGTGTCTGCCGTTACCATAGCAGCAAGACGGCGGCGGAACAATTCGGGTTCGCCGGGGGGTCGGGGCCGTCCGCTGCTCTTGGCACGGCGAGGAGGTGCCCGTGCTTTTCCGTTGTCCTCGGCGGCGAACGCTCTAAGCTTGAGGCAGGCGATGAGTTCGTCCTCCTTGGCCCTTGCGGCGGAGCAACGATGCCTGTGTCATCCCTGACGATCCTCGGCGGCGGCAACACCGCCTTCGCCGTCGCGGCCAACCTCAGCCTCGCCGGCTTTGAAGTCACGCTCTGCGAAGCCCCGGCCTTCAAACAGACCGTCCAGCCGATCCTCGGCAACCGCCAGATCGTCCTCGACGGCGTCGCCCTGCGCGACACGGCCCGCGTCCACACCGTCACCACCGACTTCGCCGAGGCGCTGGCCGGCAACGACCTGGTGCTGCTCATCGTCCCCGCCTACGCCCACCGGCCGTTCGCCGAGGCGTGTGCCCCGTACCTGCGGCAGGGGCAGACCGTCGTGCTGATGCCGGGGACGCTCGGCAGCCTGGAGTTCGCCCGCGTCGTGCGCGCCAAGGGCGGCGACGAGCTGTTCGCCGGACCCGCCGGCCTCGTCGTCGCCGAGACGGACACGGCCCCGTATGTCTGCCGCAAGACCGGCCCGGCGTCGGCCCACATCTGGGGCGTCGTCAGCGGGCTGGGCGTCGCCGCCTTCCCGGCGGCGCAGACGGGCATGGTCGGCCGCAAGCTGGAGGAACTGTTCGCCGGCGTCCGCGCCTACCCCAACGTGCTCGCCTGCGGCCTGGCGGCGATGAACCCCGTCGTCCACCCGGCCGGCGTGCTGCTCAACGCGGGGCGCATCGAGCACTCACGCGGCGACTTCTACTTCTACGAGGAGGGCGTCACGCCGGCGGTCTGCCACCTCATCTACGCCGTCGACCGCGAGCGCCTGGCAATCGCCAAGGGGCTGGACCTCGACCTGCTGCCGGTGGACGCCGCCTTCCACGAGGCCGGCTTCGGGCCGCGCGGCGACCTGTGGGCGACGATCAACGGCAGTCGGATGCTGACGCCGCTGCGGGCGCCCGGCTCGCTCGAAAGCCGTTGGCTGACCGAGGACGTCCCCTACGGGCTCTGTTCCTGGGCGAGTCTCGGCGAGATGATCGGCGTGCCGACGCCGACGATGCGGGCGCTGATCGCCGTCCTGTCGGCGTCGGTCGGCATCGACTTCTGGAAGTCGGCGCGGACGGCTCAGGAACTCGGCATCGCGGGGATGAAGAAGGAGAAGCTGCTGGCCTTCGTGGACGGCGGATCGACGGCCGCCGCGGCGGAAGCAGCGCCGCGGCGGCCGTGAGCCGCTCCCCGACGGGGCGGCCCGCATCGGCCCCGCGCACGGACGGGTTGGCAAGTCCGCGCGGCGACCCGGTGAGGCCATTCCGTCAAGGACCACGCCGCCGGCTCGCGCCCGCACGTCGTGGCTCTGAACTCTACCCGATGACAAGGGACTGTCAATTTGCGCGAGACACGGGCGACCGGGGAACGGCGGCAAGCCGTGTCGGTCGTGTGCGGCGGACGGGTCGTGACGGAGTGAACGCCCGTCCTCGGGCGGTCGAAGGGTCGCGCCTCCGCATTGCCTTTCGCCCTTGAGGCGTCGCCGACGCGATACAATGCCCCGTGCCCCGTCCCCCGGAGAACGGCCCCATGCGCTACGACGACTCGTATGACGAACCGCCCTCCCCCTCGCGCGCCCGCGGCGTGTCGCCGGCCTGGCGCGTGGTCGCGGTCCTGAGCTTCCTCGGCGTGCTCAGCCTCCTGGCGGTCGTGGCGGCGCTGACGGTCGCGCTCGTCGTGCAGGAGGAGCGTCAGGCGAACGCGAACGTGCCCGACGCCCAGCCCTGGCCGCGGCCTCCGCTGAACGAGGACGACATGGCCGGCGGCGCCGACTTGCCTTACCCCACCAAACAGGACCTGCGCCCGCCCGACAGCCTGCCGGCCCTCGACGGCGAGACGCCGCGCCCCAAGGAAGACGCCCCGCGCGACGCCTTCCGCAAGGCGTCCGAGGTCGTCTGGACGGCCCCGGCACTTCCCTTGCCCGAGCGCGTCCTCGTCTCGCCGGACGGCGCCCGGATCGCCTACCTCCAGGGTGACACGCTCTGGGCCGGGCCGCCCGACGGCATCAACTCCATCGGCGAGCCGGGCCACGCGCCGAACGCCGGCCCGCGCGGCCGACGCCGCTGGATGAACGGGCTGCCGACGCCGCTGGCCTGGTCCCCCGACGGCAGTTCGCTCTACTCCACGGACGCCGACGGCGCCCTCCGGGCCGACAACCTGCAAGGCGGCGTTCCTCCCCGCCCGCCCGACGCCGCCCACGCGCGCGGCCTCGCCTACTTGCCGGAGGGCGGGCAGGCCGTCGTCGTCCGGCCGCGCGGCCGGACGAAGGTGGAAGGCCCCGAGGGCTTCGTGCGGCCCGACCCGACCGAGGTCGTCGTCGTCGGCCCGAATGCCGACGCCCACCGCGTCCTCGTGCCGGTCGGCCGCGCGACCTGGCGCGACCCCGCCGTGTCGCCCGACGGCAAGCTCCTGGCCCTCGTCTCCGACAGCGGGCACGAGGGCGAGTTCTCTGCCACCTGGCGCCTCTTCGTCGTCCCCGTCGCCGGCGGCGAGCCGAAGCCGCTCACGCCCGCCGCGCTCCACGTCGGCTCGCCCTGCTGGGCGCCGGACGGCAAGGCAATCGTCTACGAGCGCCGCGCCCGCCGCGCGCTCGAGGAGGACGTCCTGCCCGGCGAGGGAATGCAAGCGAACCTCTACGAAGTCGACCCGACGACCGGCCGCGACACGCGCCTGACCTGGGGCGGCGGCTTCTCGTCGCCGACCGTCACCCGCGACGGCAACCTGTACTGCTTTTTTCGGTCCGCGGGATCCGAAGGGTTCAAGGGCGAGTTGCTGCGCCTGCCGCTGGCGAAGGCGCGCGAATTGGCGTCCCGGCCCGACCTGAAGCGGCGCACCGTGCGCGTCTGGGTCGACCTGGCGTCGGCCGTGCTGAAGGAGGCGTCTCTGCCGGCCGACCTGACGCCGCTTCAGCTCGACGAAGGGAAGGTGCGGAAAATTCAGGAGGCGTTCGTCCGCCAGTACCGCGAGCGCGTCGGCGGCGCGGTCCTCGACACGGCGGCGGCGCTGGACGACGTGCGTTCGAACCTGCGCGGCCTCGACCTGCCGGCGGCGGAGCGGCGGCGGTTCAACATCGTCTTGGGCGCCGTCGCGGGCGAGTACCTGTGCCGCCGCCACAAGGCGCGCTGGGACTTCGCCGCCCGCGCCGACGGCCCGCCGCTCGCCGACCCCGAGGCGCACGCCGCGTTCCGCTGGGCGGCGAACCCCTTCGGGGACATCGCCTTCGACGACCCGGACCGCGACGACGAGGACGCTTTCACCCCCGTCGGCCCTCTGCGTTCGCTGCTGAGCGCGGCCGACGGCCGGCCGATCGTCCTGACGCCGCGCCCCGGCGCGGTCCGCCAGCACGTCCCCGCCGCCGACGCCGACCTGGCGCGCGGCGTCGGCCTGCTCAAGGACGGGAAGGGCGCCGAGGCGGAGCGCGTCCTGACGGGGATGCTCGCCCGGCACGCGGGCAATCTCCACCTGACCCTTCACGTCGCCACCCTGCTGCACGACCACGGCCGCGCGGACGCCTTCCGTGAGCTGGCGCGGAAGCTGGACGTCGACAAGCTGAAGGACTCGCGGGCGTACAACCTCGTGGGCGTGTCGCTGCTGAAGGAGGACGCGACGGCGGCGGCCGGGGCGTTCAAGAACGCGCTGCGCTGCGACCTCCACTTCGGGCCGGCGTATTTCAACCTCGCGGAGGCGTATGCTCTGCGCAAGGACGCGGAGGCGGCGCGACTCTGCCTGCGCCGCTACCTCGACCTGATGCCGTTCCACCCCTCCGCCGAGGACGCCCGCCGCCGCCTCGACGAACTGTCGGGCCAGCCGTGACCCGGCGACGGGAGGAGGGGCAATCCTGGGCAGTTGCGTTCCCGCCGAAACGCAAGTTCGCGCACCGTGTCTGTAATTACTACAATCGGCGCACCCCGAGATTACCGGCGTCGGCGCGGGGCCATTCGACCGATCCACTGACGATTCAAGCACTTACGTCTTCATGCCCCGGACGCGGCGCGGGATTGGCACGGCCCTTGCATTAGGAAGGACGTCCCCGAAACGGGACAAGAACAAACACACCGGGCTGTATCCCGCGGCCCACTATCACACCAAGACCCATATCAAAACACTCATCCCCGGCGCCGGCCGCGCGAAAGCGCTGCCGGCGCTCTTTTTTTTCCCTGATCGTCCGAGCCTCGGACGGGCGAACCTTATTTCAGGATCTTGCTGAGCAGTTCCGGCGAAATTCCGAGCCCGCCGATCAGGGTGTTCGCCGTGTCGAAGCCCAACAGACCGTCGCGGATCTGCTTCTCCCAGTACTGAAGGCCGGAAAGGTCGACGTCGCGGCCGAGGACCAGTTGGTATGTGGACCGGATGAGGACGTCGGTCGCCTCCACGGTGCCGAGAACCCCGTCCACGACCGCGCGCAAGGAAGCCCCCTTCGCCAGGTTGTCCTTCCAGAACTTCAGACCGTCCGGGTCGGTGGAGCGCTTCAGGGCGTACTGGTACACCCCGTTGAGCCAGCCGGCGTCCGTCCCGCCTTGCTTCTGGTAGAACTCCTGCGAACTCAGGACCGACTTCCGGACGTCCTCGTGGGTGGCGCCTGATTGCAGGTAGGCAAACCAGGTAATTATTTCCGCGGCGGACGCCTTCCGGCCGAGTAGGTCCTCGTAATCCGATTGAAGTTCCCTGTTTTTGAATTCTCCGGATTGCTGAATGCCCGCGACGACCTGCTCAGGGGTCGTGCCGGCCTTGAGTCGGTCCGCCCAGAACTTCACGCCGCCGTCGTCCGCCGCCGGGGTGCGGCCGAGGAGGGTTTGAAAGAGGAACGTCACATAGGCAGTCTCGGACTTGCCGGTCCCCACGGTCACCGCGACCGTGGCGTTGGCCTTGTTGCCGTGGCTGTCTTTGACGAGGTAGGTGAAACTGTCGACGACGGGGACGGACGCGGCGGGCGTGTAGACGACCGTCGTGCCGTCCTTCACGACGGCCGTGCCGTTCAGCGGCGTCGTGACGCCGTACACCGTGAGCCCGTCGCCCGTGTCGTTGGCGAGCACGGGGATCTCGACGGCCTGGCCGAGCGGCGTGCTGGCCGTATCGTTGACGGCTTGGAGCGGGATGGGGGGCACGTCGGCGACGGCGACGCCGTTGGAGAAGGCGGACGTGTTGTTGGCCGCCTTGTCTGTCGCCGTGGCCGTCACAGTGAAGTTCCCGTCGCGCGCGAAGGAAACATGGATGGGCGCGTGACCGGCGGCGTCGGTGCGGACGGTCACGGTCGCGGCGTCGAGGAGCGTTTGGCCCTCAAACTTGCCGGCGGCGTCGGCGGCGGTGTTGGCAAAGAACTGGACGAGGACGTCGGCGTTCGGGCGGGCGCCGTCCAGCGCCCCGGTGACGAGGACGTTGCCGGCGGGGCGTAACGCGGAGGCCAGCGCCGGCGCGGCCGGGTCGGTCGGCAGGCGGTTGATGCCGCCGCCGTCGTTGTCGTGGACGGAGTTGGAAAGGAGGGCGACGCGGACGCCGGGGCCGCCAGGGGGGCCGACGGCGATGCCGAAGCCGTTGTGGGCGATCACGTTGCCGTCGGCCGCGCTCGGGCCGCCGACCGTCGTGTTGTCCTCGGCGATGTATAGGCCCGAGAGGAAATTGCCCAGGGCCAGGGTGAGGCCCGGGTCCGTGCCGATGACGTTGCCCGAAACGACCGTCCCGGTGCTGCGGGAATCCTGGAGACTGATCCCCCCGGCCTTGTTCGCGGCGATCACGTTATTCAGGATCTTGTGATTGCCCGAAACGAGGCCGTCGCTGCCGTTGATGTCCTGTATGCCGTTGCCGTTGTTGCCCAGCGCGCGTCGGCCCGTGGCGTCGACCCCGATGAAGTTGTTTTGGATCGTGTCCCGCGCCCCGCTGAACGAGATCCCGCCGCCGGCGTTGTAGCCGCCGCCGTGGCCGCTGTCGGCGATGATGTTCCGGTCCGCCGGCGTCGGCCCGCCGACGGTGCTGTCCGAGGTGTCGAACATCAGAAGGTCCTGGAGGCGGTTGCCGACCGCGAGCGTCCCCGTGGCGTCCGTCCCGAGGAAGTTGCCGGCGATGGTGACATTCTTCGGCCGAACATCTCCCCTCCCTCCCACTTCGATCGCGTCCAGGAAGTTATTGATCGCCAGCCCGCGCACCGAGGTGTCGCTGGCGAGGATGCGCAGGCCGACCCCCGTCCCCGGCGACGCGGATCGACTCAGGACGACGTGCAAGACGGCGTTGTCGGCGACGGCGTCCGTGTTCTCGTGCGACCCCGGCTCCGAATAACCGTTGATCGTGACGGGGTCCGTGATGTCGGGGAGGTCGGTCGCCACGAGGATCGTCTGGACGGCGCCGGTGCCGATGTCAAAGTTGATCGTGTCGGGTCCGGGGTTGCTGTCGGCGGCGTTGATCGCCTCGCGCAGCGACATCAGCATGTCGGGGCCTTCGGGGTGGGTGATCGAAACCGCGTCGCTCTCGTCCGTGGCGGTCGTGACGGTGAACGTCGTGGGGACGCGGCGGTCTTCCAGCGCCTCGACCCGCAAGACCGTTGGCGGGAAAGGGCGCCCGCGGGCGGCCCGTCGCTTGCCTGTGACGCCCAGCCAGTTGAGAAGCATGA
The DNA here is from genome assembly GCA_038229635.1 of Gemmatales bacterium. Classification (GTDB taxonomy): domain Bacteria; phylum Planctomycetota; class Planctomycetia; order Gemmatales; family Gemmataceae; genus DATFNV01. The sequence continues at coordinate 9,140 of JBBROG010000145.1, read as the reverse complement.
GACACCTTTTTGGGAATGAGGAAGGATAAAGATGGCCTCGGGCGCCCTCCGGCGTGACGATCTCACCGCGCGGCCGCCGCAGCGGCCGAGGACGTCCTCGCGGTCCCGTTCGCCGCCCACAGGACGTCCCAGCCGAGCTTGTGCGCCGTCGTCAGGTTGACGGTGCCGTCGGCGTGGTAGATGCCGTCAGCGATCACCTTCGCCCTCTGCACGTCGGTCAGCCAGTTCGGCAGCGTGTCACTCGCCGAATGGGGGACGTAGATGAAGTTGGGCTGGATCGGGTTGTAGCCCTGGTAGCCGGCCCGGATGCCGTTGACGGTGTAGAAGAAGTCGACGTCCTGCGAGCCGAGGACGACGATGTGGTTGAGGTCCATGCTCCGGACCGCCAGCGTGGCGAGGGCGCCGACGGGCGTGACCTGCACGCGGAGGCCGTCGGGGTCGGTGACGTCGCGGAAGCTCTGCGGCACGTCGAGGGTGGCCGTGCCGGCGGTGATGTGGCCGCGGCCGCCGAAGTAGGTGCCGACCTCGTTGCCCTCCAGGGCGACAAAGGCGATCTGCTTCGACGGGTCCGAGGGCGACGGGTCCACGAAGTTCTTCGTGCCCGTGGCGGCGAAGTTGCCCCCGGCGAAGACGCCGAAACCGCCGGATCCGGAGACGAGCCCCAGAACGCCCACGCCGCCGGCAAGGCTGGCCGCGCCCTCCACGCCGACGCCGTCGGCGAGGAACGTGAGGACGGCGGCGTTGGACAAGCCGGCCGTCCCGATCCCGTCGCCCATACCTTTGCCCAGGACGCCGGTCCCCGTGTTGCCGGAGGAGAGCCCTTGGACGCCGACGGCGGAGGTGGAGATCCCTTGGACGCCGATGCCGACGTTGGAAGCCCCTTGGACGCCGGTGCCGCCGAGGTTCGTGAAGCCGTAGACGCCGATGCCGCCGCCCGCCTGGAAGCCGTAGACGCCGATGCCGGTAGTGCCGGTGCCGTTGTTGACGCCGCGCACCCCCGCCGAGAAGGCGCCCGGCGTGGTCGAAGTGATCTCGCCCAGGACGCCGTCGGCCATCGCCGTGGTGGAGGCGTTGGTGCCGTGGACGCCTGCAGAGTCGGCGGCGGCCGAACTGCTCGTCACCTGGCCGAGGACGCCGCTGACGGCCCCGGTGTCGCTCGTGATCCCGCGGACGCCGGTCTCGCCGAAGAAACTGCCGCCCGCGCTGGCCGCGCCCGAGGAGGCTCCCTGCACGCCGACGCCGCCGACGCCGCTGCCGGCTTGCGAGCCGTAGACTCCGATGCCGGCGGCGCCCGTGCCGTTGTTGATGCCGCGCACCCCCGCGGAGGAGGCGCCCGGCCCGGTCGAGGCGATGACCCCCGTGACGCCATTGGCGGAAGCCGTCGTGTCGCCGTTGGTGCCGACGACGACGCCGGTGTTCCCCGCCCCGCCCGGCACGTTGCCGCTGATCGGCAGGTTGTCCGTCCCGTCGAGCGCGTCGAGGTAGTAGCCGTTGACGTCCACCACCAGCGTGCCGCCGCCGGAGGAGTAGATGTCGATGTTGCCCGCGGCGTTCACCGGCACGATGGCGCTGGCGGCGATCGTCTCGCCCGCGTGGTCGGCGAACACCGTCGCCGTGCCGATGGGCGCCGGATTCGTCCCCGTGGCGTAGGCGGTCAGGTACTCCTGCTGGGGCGCGCCGACGATGAACAGGATCAGCGACACCGCCTTGATGCCAACCGGCAGGTTGGACGTCGGCGCCTGTTCGCCGGGCACGACGGGCGACGGGATCGACGGGTCGGCCAGGTTGTACGGGGAGACGTTGATCGTGCGCGTCGAGCCGGCGGCGAACGCCGGTCCGCCGTACTGGCCGACGGTGGGGTTGCGCGTGTCCACCAAGCGCTCGGGGCCGAATGCCTGGAACACCACCGGCGCGCCGTTCTTGAGAGTCACCGCCTGCGGCCCAACACCCGAACCCGCGGAGGCGCCCAGCGCCGCGTGAACCGTGCCGGCCAGGGCCGTCTCCAGGCCGCCGACCGCGCCCAAGGGCAGGCTCGACGCATCACGGAACGTCCCCAGGATCGTCGCGGTCGCCGCCGGCAGCGCCGCCCTCTCGACGCTGGCGGCCAGCGCGGCGGTCACGTCGTCGAGTGATTCGCCCTCTGCCATCTGCCCGGCCCAGTAGTCGAGTCCGGCGACGTCGCCGGCGCGGTGCAGCACCTGCTGATAGGCGCCGCTCACCAGGGTGCGCAGGTGGTCGGCGCCGTTGAACAGCGCGTCGAGGAAGCCGGAGACGCCGGGGTGGGATTGCGCGTACTCCGGCGAAGAAGTGACGGCCACTTCGACCTGCGGGACGGTCTGCCCCTTATCGAGGGCGCTGGCGAAGAAGGTCAGTCCGCCGTCATCAGCGGCGCGATTGAGCAGGCGCTGGTAGACGCCGTCCACCTCGCCCCTATGGAACTCCGTCGAGTGCGTCAGGGCGGTCGCGACGGCCTGGGTGCCGGCGCCGGCATCGAGTTGGCCCGCCCAGAAGACGAGCCCGCCGGCGTCGGGCAGGCGGTGCAGCAGGTCCTGATAGAGTTGGGCGACGGCGGCCTGGTGCGAGGCGGCGGTGGGGACGACGCGGTCCTCCATCAGTTCCGGCGCGGGCCGCCGGCCGCGCCGGTTCGTGCGGCGGCCTTTGCCCTTGCCGCCCAGCCAGCTGAGAAGCATGAGACACCCTCGCGAGAAGGAAAGAAGGAGAAGGAGGCCGAGGGGGGACGGCCGGCCCGGCGAGCCGTTCCACGACTCCCCGCTACCCCCCCAAGCCCGAACGGCGCGCGGAATCGGACGCGCCAAGTCATTATTTTTTCGCGGCGGCGCGGCGGCGCGGCCGGTTGACCGTGTGAGAAGGGCGTCTTATAGTGGGGCGTCATGACTCGCGTCCGATTTCTCGCTCGTTCCGGGCTCAGGGGGTAGGGATGGCGCAGGCAGGCGACGGAGCCGGCCTCTGGCTGACGGCCGCGCGAGCGGGCTCGCCCGAGGCGCTCGGCCGCGCGCTGGAGGCGTGCCGCCGCTACCTGCTCCTGGTCGCGGAACGTGAACTGGACCCCGAACTGAGGGCCAAGGGCGGCGCGTCGGACCTGGTGCAGGAAACCTTCCTGGACGCGCACCGGGATTTCGCGCGCTTCCAGGGAGCCTCGGAACAGGAGCTGTTGGCCTGGCTGCGCCGCATCCTGCTCAACAACCTCGACCACTTCACGCGCCGCTTCCGCGACACCGGCAAGCGCGCCGTCGGGCGCGAAGTCGGACTCGGCGACGGCGGCTCCGAAGCCGGACCCGAGCCGGCCGACTCGGCGCTCTCGCCCAGCGGAGAGGCGCTCGAGCACGAGCAGGCCGCCGCCCTCCGCGAAACGCTGCTCCGCTTGCCGGACGAGTACCGGCGCGTGATCCTCCTGCGCTTCGAGGACGGGCGGACCTTCGAGGAGATCGGCCCGCTCATGAATCGCTCGCCGGACGCCGCCCGCAAGTTGTGGGCGCGGGCCGTGGAACGCCTGCGGCAGGAATGGGAGCAATCCCGATGAGCGCCGACGCAACCCCTCTGCCGGACGACCGCTTCTCCCTCCACCTCGCCGCCTGCGACGAGGCCCTCGCGGCGGGCCGACCCCTGTCCCACGCCGACATTCCCCTGGAACTGCTGCCGCGGCTCGAAAAGGAACTGGCCTGGTGTCAGGTGGTGCGCCAGTTGCTCCCCCGCCGGTCCGGCGACAGCGTCACGGTCTCTCAACTCGGCCGGCAACAGGCAGCCGGCGACCTGCCGCCGCCGCCGACGCGCGTCGGCCGTTACGCCGTCGTGCGGGAACTCGGCCGGGGCAGTTTCGGCGTGGTCTTTCTGGCGCACGACCCGCGGCTGGGCCGGGACGTGGCGCTCAAGGTGCCGCGCGCGGAAGCCCTCCTCTCCCCGGAACTGAGGGCTCGGTTCCAGCACGAGGCGCGCGCCGCGGCCGGGCTCGACCACCCGCACCTCGTCCCCGTGTACGAGGCCGGCGAGGACGGGGTGGTCTGCTACATCGTCTCCGCTTATTGTCCCGGTCCGACCCTGGCGGATTGGCTGCGGCGGCGCGCCGGCCAACCCGTGCCGCCGCTTGAGGCCGCCCGCCTCGTCCTCCCCCTGGCCGGCGCCGTCGCCCACGCCCACGGCCGCGGCGTCCTCCACCGCGACCTGAAGCCGGCGAACATCCTGATGGCCGCTTGCGGCTCAGCGGCCGTCCCGAAGATCACCGATTTTGGCCTCGCGAAAATCGTCGACGCGGCCGGCGACGCGGAGGAGGCGCGGCGGACGCATACCGGGGCCGTCCTCGGCACGCCGGCCTACATGGCCCCCGAACAGGCCGGCGGCCACTCCCGGGACGCCGGTCCGGCGGCGGACGTCTACGCGCTGGGGGCGATCCTCTACGAGTGCCTGACCGGACGGCCGCCGTTCCAGGGCGATTCGCCGCTCGACACGCTGCTTTTAGTCCGCACGGAGGAGCCGCCGGCGCCGCGCCGGTTGCGGCCCGACCTGCCGCGCGACCTGGAAACGATCTGCCTGACTTGCCTGCGGAAAGAGCCGGGGCGGCGCTACCCGAGCGCGTCGGCCCTGGAGGAGGACCTGCGCCGTTTCCTGGCCGGGGAGCCGATCGTCGCGCGGCCCGTCGGGCCGGCCGGCCGACTGCTCCGCTGGTGCCGGCGCAAGCCGGCGCTGGCGGTGACGCTCGCCCTGGCCGTGACCGTCTGCGCGACCGTGGCGGGGCTGAGCGTCTGGCGCGTCGTGGAGGAGCGCGACCGCTACCGCGCCGAGAAGGCCAACGCCGAGGCTCACCTGTATCAGGCCCTCGTCGGCGAGGCGCGGGCGCTGCGGCTGGCGCGGGCCGGCGGCTACCGCGAGGAGGTCTGGTCGCGCCTGCGTCAGGCGCGCGACCTGGACACACCGGCCCGCGACCTGGACGAATTGCGCCGCGAGGCCGCGGCGTGCCTGGGTGATTTCGTGGGGCTGGAGCCGGCGACCTGGCGCGACATGCCGAAGGAGGTCTACGCCGTCGCCCTGGCCCTCGCCCCGCGCGGCGACGTCGCCGCGCTCGGCCTCACCGACGGCAGCGCGACGCTCCGCCGCCTCGCCGACGGCGCCGAAGTCGCCCGACTCCGCGGGCACGCGGCCGGCGTCTTCGCCGTCGCCTACGCGCCGGACGGCGAGCGGTTGGCCACCGCCGACGACAAGGGCACGGTCAAGGTCTGGGGACGAGGCGCCGGCCACGACTGGCTTTGCGCGGCGACCTTTTCCGTCGGCGCCTCGGGCCGGCCGAACTACGTCCACGCCGTGTCGCTGACGTTCGGCCCCGACGGCCGGCGCCTGTTCGTCGCCCCGCGCGGCGCGGCCGCCGTGACCGTGTGGGACCTGGACGCGGGAAGAGTGACGGACCCCTTCGCGGGTCCGCAAGGGGAGCCGCTGTACCGGGCCGCGCTGAGCCGCGACGGTAAGTGGCTGGCGGCGGCGCTCGACCCGGGCGCCGGCGACGGCGTTCTGGTGTGGGACGTGGCCGCGCGGCGGGTCGTCCACCGACTGGCGCCGGGCCTCGGCGCGATCAACGACGTGGTGTTCAGCCCCGGCGGCAAGCACCTGGCCTGCGCGTGCGTCGGCGGCGTGGCGGTCTTCGACGCCCCCGACTTTCGCGGCCGCTTCTTCGTGCGCGGCGACGCGCCGAACGCGGTCGCCTTCAGCCCGGACGAGCAGTGGCTGGCGATCCCGGCCTTGCATTACAGCGTGGTCCGCCTGTGGGACGTGCGGGGCAACTGCGAGGTCGCGCTGCTCAAGCACTCCGGCGAGCCGCACGCCGTCGGCTTCAGCCCGGACGGCGGCCGGCTCGTGGCCGCGGGCGCCGACCTGACCCACGTCTGGGACCTGCGCGGCACCGGCGAGAAACTCGTTCTCCCCGGCCACGACGAGGGCGTGTGCAGCGTCGCCTACAGCGCCGACGGGACGCGGTTGGCCTCGGCCGGCGCGAACCGCGTGGTGCAGCTGTTCGACGGCCGCACCGGCGCGCGGCTCGGCTCGCTGGGCGGCTTCCGCGCGAACGTGTCGGCGGCGCTCGCCCCCGACGGCCGCACGCTGGCCGTCGTGGACGAGAGCGGTCCCGTGACGCTCTGGGACGTGGCGGAGCCCCGTGCCCCCCGGCGGGTCGCCGTCCTCGGCCACGAGATGGGGCCGGACGTGTGGCGGGTCGCCTTCAGCCGGGGCGGCGACCGCCTCGCGGCGGCGGGCGGCGCCGGCATCACGCTCTGGCGGCGCGAGACGGCCGGGGGCGCTTTCGGGCGCGGCCGGCGTCTCACGGACGAAACCGTCTCCTCGCTCGCCTTCTCCCCCGACGGGCGGAAGCTGGCGTGGGCCGTCCACGGCGCGAAATTGCGCGTCTGTGACGCGGATAAGGGGACGATTCAGGCTTACCCCGACAGCGGCCCGCACGCGAGCGGCCTCGCCTTCCTGGCCGACGGCGAACACCTGGCGCTCGTCAACCGCGAGCGCGCGCCGGCCGTCGAGGTGTGGGATCTTGCCACCCAAGCCCGAGATTTCACCGTGGGCGCTCCGGGCTTTGGCGGGCAGGGGAGCTTCTTCATGGGCCGCGTCGCCGCCCTGAGCGACGACGACGCCTGGCTCGCGGTACAGGGGCCGACCGTCTCGGTGTGGGACGTGGGGCGAAGGCGGCTCCTCCTCGAACTGCCGCGCGAGCACTCCGTGCCGTCCTGCCTGGCCTGGAGTCCCGACCGGGAGCGCCTGACCGTCGGCTCCGGCGACGGCGGCCTGGTCGTCTGGCACCTGCCGTCGGTCCGCGCGCAGTTGGCCCGCGTCGGTCTGGACTGGTGAGCGGGCCAGTTCTTCGACATTTCCGTGCGCGGCCGTTGCACCGAAGCTCATCAAGAGTTATTCTGAATCCGCGCTGTCTGCTCAGAAGCGCCGTCCCCCTATCGACCGGCGGTGCCAGTCATGCGGATGATCGTCCTCGGTGATATTTCCGGCATCCAGAGCTACCTTTTTGACGTGGCCGAGGCGGGCGGCGGACAGGCGCGGCGTCTGCGGGCGCGGTCGTTCCTGATCCAACTCGTCGCCGAAACCGCGGCGTTACGCACTCTCCTCGCGCTCGGTTGGCCGGCGGACGACGCTCACTTCGTGCTTTCCGGGGCGGGCAAGTTCGTGCTCCAAGGGCCGGACGCGCCGGGCGCCGCCGACCGCCTCGCCGCCGTTCGGAGATCGCTCAACGACTGGTTGCTCCGGGAGGCGCGCGGGGAACTGCGGCTCGCGCTGTCATCCGCAGCCGGGGCGGAATCGCCGGCGGAGGCGTACCGCGCCGCACAGCGCGAACTGCAAGTGTTCAAGGCACGCCCTTGGGCGCTGCTGACCGAGGATGGGGGCGAGTGGGTTCCGGGCCGCCTCATGCTCCCGCCCCTCGACACGCCGTGCAGCCTGTGCGGACACGCGCGAGCCGAGGAAGATGAACCACACCCGGACACGGGGATGCCTCGTCGCGTCTGTCGCTGGTGCGCCGCGAACTTGCGGCTTGGCCGGATACTGCCGCAGGCCCGCTGGCTCGTGGTCGAGCAAGCGGCGGAGGGCGCCGACTTCGAGCTTTTCGGGCTTGGCGTCACGGTCGCGACCGAGGACCGCATCTCCGTGGGGCCGAACACGATGGCCGTGGCGAATCTGAGGGAGCCGGACCAGCGGCCGACGTGGTGTCCCGCCGACCGATTTCTGAAGCGGCGCCTGATGGCTCATGTGCCAAGCACGGACGGCCGCCCGACTTGGTTCGTCGATATCGCCGCACGAGCGCGCGGCGATCATCTCCTCGGCGTGCTCAAAGCGGACGCCGATTCGCTGGGGTCGGCGATGGACGCCCTCCTCGGAGGGAGTACAGACCTCCAGCCGCTCGCCGCATTCAGCCGTGAGTTGGACGAGTTCTTCGCGGGCGCCCTCAAGGAGGAGATCGAGTCGGGACGCGACCCGCGCTGGCGGTGGATCTACACGATCTTCGCCGGCGGCGACGACTTGATCATGGTGGGTCCCTGGGACGTGATGCTCGATTTCGCCAGTTGCCTTCGCGAGTTGTTCCAGGCGCAGTTCGGCGACCGCGGGCTGACGATCAGCGCCGGCCTGGCGCTCATCAAGCCCAAACGTCCGATCAAGGGCGCCGTGGCCGAGGCCGACCACTTGCTGGAACAGGCGAAGACCCGTCCGGCTCTCGCGGAGGCGCTCTCGAAGGACCAATTAGCCTGTTTCGGCCAGGTCTGGAAGTGGGACAAACACGAACCCCTGCTGCGGATCGCGCGTCAGTTAGTCGGGTGGTGCGAGGACGGGGACGTCGAACGGGGTTGGCTGCACACGCTCCTCGGCCTCGCCGTGGCCCGACACCCGAGTGTATTTCTGGATCGCGCGGGAGTGCTTGCCCCTCCTCCCGACCTTCTTGCCACCGCCCGGCTGGCTTATCATGTGGCGCGCAACTACCGGCCGAAGACGGCGGCCCGCGACTGGGCGGAGCGTCTCGTCGAGCGATTCGACAATCCGAGGATCGAGGAAGTCCGCTACCTGCCCGCCATCGTCCGGTACGCGCTGACCGCCACGCGGTCGCGGGATGAGGAGGAGTAAATCTATGGAGCGACAAAACCAACCTGGGGCGCCGCGCGGGCAACACTCCCCGAGTAGGAGCCCGACAACGGCGCCAGCGCCGGAGGTCCCTTTGTCGGAGCGGCTCCGCAGTGGCTACTTCGACAGTTCCGGGAATCTACAACCGGAGTTCGTGAGCCGCAAGCAGATGACGGCACTCGCGAAGGACATGAGCGAGGATCGACCGCCCTTGACAATGCACCAGGTCCGCCGGTTTTTCCAGCATTGCCGGGCGGTTGAGGCGCGCCTGCGGGCACGCACTTCGACGTGGAAGGCTCAGCAAGCCGAGTTTCTCAGACTCGACGTGGCGGCCGCGGACGCATTCGGCAAATCCCCCCCCAAAATTCCCGAGATTTTTGAGACTTTAGCAAAGTTAGTGCAGTGACTCAGGCTTGGAGCGCGCCTGATGCAGCGTCGTCAAGGTATGCCGGCGTCTGGGGGCCTGCTGTTCGCGGTGCATGTCCAGCGCCAGACGCTGCTCCAGATGCTCCTTG
>JBBROG010000144.1:0-21882 GCA_038229635.1 Gemmatales bacterium | reverse complement strand
CGCGGGGCGGCGCGCCCCCCCCGCCCCCCCCCCCCCCCCCCTCCCCGCCCCCCGGCGGCCCCCCCCCCCCCCCCCCCCGGACGGGAGTACTCTCATGCGCTTGATTACCGTCCTATCCCTCCTTCTCGTGGTTCCCGCCGCCTGCGCGGACCAGCCCGCCGCCCTGAAGGCCGGCTTCGCCGAGCGCGACATCACGCCGGAGATCGGCTCCGAGGCCCCCGGCGGCTACGGCAAGGCGTACCACCGCACCCTGCACGACCCCTGCAAGGTGCGCGCGGCCGTCTTCGACGACGGCAAGACGCGCGTCGCCCTCGTCGGCCTCGACGCCCTCTTCATTCACCGCCGGACGGCGCAAGCAGTGCGCAAGGCGATTGCCGCGAAGACCGGCATCCTCGGCGACCACGTTCTGCTCGGCGCCTCGCACTCGCACTCGTCGGGGCCGATGTCCGGCGTCATGCCCGGCGAGTACGACGGCGCCTCTGACCTCGTCAAGCAACTCGCCACCAAGGAATCGACCGCCGCCGACCCGAAATATCTCGAAAAGGTGGAGAAGGCGATCCTCGACGCCGTGGCCGACGCCGACGCGAAGCGCGCGGCGGTGAAGGCCGGCGTCGGCCGCGGGGTCGAGGACAAGGTCGCGTTCAACCGCCGCTTCCACATGCGCAGCGGGCTGAGCGTCACGCACCCCGGACAGGTCAACCCCGACATCATCGAGCCGGCCGGGCCGGTTGACCCCGAAGTCGGCGTCCTCGGCGCCTGGGACGTCCGGGGCAAGCTGCTCGGCTGCGTCGTCAACTTCTCCTGCCACGCGACGACGAGCCCCGGCGGCATCTCTGCCAACTACGTTTACTACCTCGAAAAGGTAATTCAGAGCTACTACGGCAAGGACGCGGTCGTCGTCTTCCTCAACGGCGCCTCCGGCGACGTGACGCAGGTCGACAACCGCAGCCCATACCAGAACCGCAGTCCGGAGAGGTGGGCGGAGTACGTCGGCGGCCGCGTCGGCGCCGAGGCGCTGAAGGTGCTGCTGACGGTGGAGCCGGGAGCAATGGCGCCCGTCGCCGCGCGGACGACGGTGTTGCGTATCCCGCACCGGGCGCCGTCGCCGGAGCGCGTCCAGAAGTGCCTCGACCTGGTGCGGAGCGACCGCCTCAAGGCCGACCCGACGGAATGGACCTTCGCCAAGGAAATCGTCCTGCTCGACGCCAAGCTGAAGAAGGAGCCGGTCGCGGAGGTCGAGGTGCAGGCGGTGCAGGTCGGCCCGGCCGTCTTCCTGACGACGCCGGCGGAGTATTTCTGCCAGTTCGGGCTGGAGCAGAAGGTGAAGAGCGGTTTCCCGTTCACGTTCCCCGTGTCGCTGGCGAACGGCTGCGTCGGCTACGTCCCGACGGAGGAGGCGTTCGACCCGCGCGGCGGCGGCTACGAGACGCGGCTGACCAGCTACAGCAACCTGGCCGTCACTGCCGGCGGCCGGATGCGCGACGCCGGCATCGCCCTGGCCCACGGACTCATGCCGGGGGCGGTGCCGCTGCCGGCGAAGTTGCCGCCGTTCAAGGGCAACCCGTGGTCGTACGGCAACGTGCGGCCGGAGCGGGAGTAACGTCCGCGTGAGCGGGCCGGCGGCGTGACAGGGGGGGTCACGGCGTGGCCAGGAGGTCGTCCCAGGAGGCCGCGTCAAGCAAGCGATCGCTGATGCGCTCCAGGTGAGCCGGGTCGGTGACCGCCGCGAGCCGGGCCTTCTGCTTGCGGGGCGCGGCTTTGCGAAACCGTTGCCGGCCCAGGCGCAGCACCGTCTCGCGCAGCGCCTCCGTTAGCCCCTCGGCCTTCCCCTCGGCCTTCCCCTCGGCCTTCCCCTCGGCCTTGGCGTCGGCGCGGACTTTTTCGCGAAGTTCTTCGAGGTACGACGACTTGATCACGTTCCAGCCCTCCAACCCGCGTTCCCACGCGGCGCGGCAGCCTGCCAGATCGGCGAAGGTCAGCGTAAGGCCCGCCAGGATTCCGCGGTCGCGCCCCGCGGGCTCCTTGGCGGCCTCACGTTTCCACCCGGCGATTATACCCGCGCCGTCCCCGTCCCGCATCAGCGGCAGCCACGCGAGGAGCCAGCGCGAGAGGGCGCCCGCTGTCACGCCTTGAAGAGTGGCGGCCGCGCCTTCGTCGCGCAGCGTGCGCTGCTCGATGCCCCCGGCCAGCCAGCAGTGCGGGGCCGTCTCGGGCCGCAGTTCGACTCGACTCGTTCGCGGCGGACCCGTGAGGTTGACAACGACACCGCCCGCGGCCGCCAGGGCAACACTGCCCGGCGCCGCCGGCTCGGTCATCAGCCGCGCCACATAACCCAGCAGCACTCGCGCGGCCGACCCGGTCTCGGACTCCGCCTGGATCTCGACGCACAGCGCCTCGACGGCGTCGCCCGCGCGAAGGGCGGCGACGAGGTCGTTGGTAAGGTCGCCCTGGTCGGGCAGGGCATGGCGGCGTGCGTCCATCCACGTCAGGAAGGGGACGGCTTGCCCGAGCAGCCAGCGGAAAAACCCGGCCGGGTCGCGCTTGATCAGGTAGCGACTCGCCTTGTCGAAATCGTTCATGGCGGCCTAGCTTACCGGCGCCGGCTACCGTTGTCGAGTTGTCCGCCGCGCCCCATCGCTCTACAACGGGACGGTCGCCCGCTCTCCGAACGCGAGCCGTCCCATGAAGCGCTTCTGCCTCCTCGCCGCGGCCCTCCTGTCCGCCTCCGCCCTCGCCGCCGCCGAGCCCGCGCCGCGGCCGAACGTCGTCTTCGTCCTCGCCGACGACCTCGGCTACGGCGACCTCGGCTGCTACGGCCAGGGGCGCATCAAGACGCCGCACCTCGACCGCATGGCCCGTGAGGGAATGCGTTTTTCGCAGTTCTACGCCGGCTCCACCGTCTGCGCCCCGTCGCGCTGCTGCCTCATGACCGGCCTGCACACCGGGCACGCCCTTATCCGAGGCAACGCCCGCGTGCCGCTGCGGCCCGAGGACGTCACCGTCGCCAAACTCCTGAAACAGGCCGGCTACGCGACCGGCCTCGTCGGCAAGTGGGGCCTCGGCGAGGAGGGCTCCACGGGCGTCCCCACGAAGCAGGGCTTCGACTCCTTCTTCGGCTACCTCAATCAGGTTCATGCCCACAACTACTACCCGACCTATCTCTACCGCGGCGAGGTGCGCGTGCCGCTGCGCAACGTCGTCCCCAAGGAGGGGCCGTCCGGCCAGGGCGTGGCGACGAAGAAGGTCGATTACAGTCACGACCTCCTGGCCGAGGAGGCGCTGCGCTTCGTCGACCGCAACAAGGACCGGCCCTTCTTCCTCTACCTGGCCTTCACGGTGCCGCACGCCAACAACGAGGCCGGCGCGCGCGGCATGGAGGTGCCCGACCTCGGCGCGTACCGCGACCTCGATTGGCCGGAGAGTCAGAAGGCGCACGCCGCCATGATTACGCGCCTGGACGCCGACGTCGGCCGTCTCCTCGAACACCTCAAGAAGCACGGCCTGGACGACAAGACGCTGGTCGTCTTCTCGTCCGACAACGGCCCGCACCGCGAAGGCGGCAACGACCCGGCGTTCAACAAGTCGAGCGGCCCGCTGCGCGGCATCAAGCGCGACCTGTACGAGGGCGGCATCCGCGTGCCGCTCGTCGCGCGCTGGCTGGGGAAGGTGCCGGCGGGAACGACGTCGGACTTCGTCGGCGCCTTCTGGGACGTGCTGCCGACGCTCGCCGACCTCGCCGGCGCTACGGAGAGAGTGCCCGCCGGGCTCGACGGCCTGTCGTTCGCGCCGACCTTGCTCGGCGGCGCGGCGAAGCAGAAGCAGCACGACTCGCTTTACTGGGCCTTCTTCGAGGGCGGCGGCGCCCGCGCCCTGCGGATGGGGAAGTGGAAGGCGGTGCGGCAGCCCATCGCGAAGCCGGTGCAACTCTACGACCTGGAGAAGGATCCCGGCGAGAAAGACGACCTCGCGGCACGACACGCCGACGTCGTCGCCGCGATGACGCAGAAGATGGATGAGTCGTATACGCCGTCGGAGAAGTGGCAGTTTCCGAAGTAGTCGGCCCTCGCGGCGGCTCACGGTCCACTCCTTGCGTGGTAAAATAAGGGGCGTAAATGGATCGACGTAAGATGCTGTTGACCCTGCCGGGTTTAGGGATAGCCGACGAGGCGCCGGCAGGGAACCCTGCCGTCGGAACTCAGGAGGATATCAACGTCCGCGACCACGGCGCCCGAGGCGATGGCGTCGCCGTGGACACGACCGCTTTCCGCAAAGCCATCCGGGAGGCCGCCGACGCTTCGCCCGTGCGCCGGGTCGTCGTCCCCCGGGGGCGTTACGTCCTCGACGCGGACAACATTTTCGGCGACCTGAACGGGACTCACAAGATCGGCCTGGTCGTGCAGGGGCACGGACGGGAGTCCTCGGTTCTCCTCCTGCGCACCGGCGGAAAGCCCAAATGGTTCTACAACAACGGGGCCACGCCTCGGGTGGCGTTTCCCACGTTCGCCGACGTCCGCTTCGAGACGGATAACAATGCCCTGGGCGGCGGATTCCATATTACCTCGGCGGGACACGAGCAAGGCTTCAGCTTCTTTCGCTGCCGGTTCCACAACCTGCGGACGATGCTGCGCCTGTCCGGGTCGGCGGGAAACGACAGTCATCGCTTCTTCAACTGCCACATCCGCGAAGCCGTTCGCATCGGCAACAACCGGCGCGTGAACTTTACCGCCTGCACCCTCTCCGGCGAATTTCTCTACACGCTGGCGGCGTCGGCGACCGCGGCCGAGGTGCTGCCGCTGAACGGCTGGATCGACTTTCGCGACTGCCGCGTGCCGCCCGGCCTCCGCGATAAGATCACCTTTGCCACGCCTTTTGGCCGCGCCAGGGCGCTGGACTGCCACGAGTATGCGGTCAAGGCGCTTTCGCCCAGGTCGAAAGTCTCGCCCGACTTCGACCGCAAGGAGTGAGGCCGGCCGTGCCACCTGTCCTTAGAATGCCTAAAAGAACTCACCACAGAGAACACAGAGAACACAGAGGAAAGACAAAAGGAAAGAAGAAGCGCCGTCGCAGCCCCCACGCGAGATCGGGCGTTCTTCTTTTGCCTTTCTCTGTGTTCTCTGTGTTCTCTGTGGTGAGTTCTTTTAGACGCTCTTATCATCTCCCGTCAGCGGAGCAGGTCAAGCCGGCGTGATCGCGCGATCCGTTAGGGTTCAAACCCCGTACAGCGGCCCGTACTTCCCCTTCAGGTAGGTCAGGAGCGGCTCGTGGCTCAGCGGCGCGCCCGTGACGCGGCGGCACAATTCGCCGGCCCGGTAGCGCTGCCCCTGGCGGTGAATGTTCTCGTTCAGCCACCCCTTCAGTCGCCCGAACTCGCCGCGCCGGAAGTCGCCGTCGAGGTCGCCGAGGTCCCGCCGCGCCGCCTCCATGAATTGCGCCGCGTAGAGGTTGCCGAGCGTGTATGTCGGGAAATAGCCGAGGCCGCCGCCGCTCCAGTGGATGTCCTGCAAACAGCCCTGGGCGGCGCCCGGCGGCGTCAGGCCCAGCGACTGGCGGAACTTCTCGTCCCAGGCTCCCGGCACGTCCGCGGGCGCCAAGTCTCCCGAGATCAGGGCCTGCTCCAGCTCGAAGCGGAGGATGATGTGCATGTTGTACGTCGCCTCGTCCGCCTCCACGCGGATGAACGACGGGCGCACGTCGTTGATCGCGAAGTAAAACGAGTCGAGCGACACGTCGCCGAGCGCCTGCGGGAACGCCTCCTGCGCCTTCGGGAAGAAGAACTCCCAGAACGGCCGGCCGCGGCCGACCTGGTTCTCCCACAGCCGCGACTGCGACTCGTGGATGCCGAGCGAGCAGGCGCCGCCCAGCGGCGTGCCGAACGCCTCCGCGACGAGGCCCTGTTCGTAGAGGCCGTGCCCCGCCTCGTGGAGGACGCCGAAGAACGACTCGTTGAAGTGGCGCGGGTTGTAGCGCGTCGTCAGGCGCACGTCGCCGGGGCCGATACCGCTGCAGAACGGGTGCGTCGTCACGTCCAGGCGGCCGGCGTCGAAGTCGAAGCCGATCGCCTTCGCCGCCGCCTCGCCGAACGCCTTCTGCGCCTCGACCGGGTAGTCCCGTTCGAGGAGGTCGTGAGGGCTTTTCTTCCCCGAATCGAGGACGGCCCGCGCCAAAGGCGCCAGGGCGGCGCGCAGGGCGGCGAACACGCCGGTGATTTCGGCGGTCGTGGCGCCGGGCTCGTACTCGTCGAGCAGGGCGTCGTAGGGGTGGCCGGCGTAGCCGACGGCGGCGGCCTCCTGGCGCTTCAGCGCGACGATCTTCTCCAGCCACGGCCGAAACGCGGCGAAGTCGTTCGCCTGGCGGGCGTCGGCCCAGACCTGCTGCGCCCGCGTCGTCACGCGGGCCAGTTCCTCGACGAGTTCCTTCGGCAGCTTGACAGCGCGGTCGTAGGCGCGGCGGATCTCGCGGACGTTGGCCGCCGCGTCGCCGTCCCGGATCAGGGAACTTCCCTCGACTTCGGCGAGCCGTTCGCCGACTTGCGGGGCGGTCGCCGTCTCGTGCGTCAGCCGGGCGAGCAGGGCCATCTGCTCGGCGCGGTGGCCGGAGCCGCCGTGCGGCATGTAGGTGCGCTCGTCCCAGCCGAGGACGGCGGCACACGAGGCGAGGACGTGGGTTTCCTTGACGCGGTGAATGAGGTCGGCGTAAGCCTGCTCGGGGGTGCGTGACATGGGACCTCGGGCCGGGACGTAGGGGTGCGGAAGGCCGCCGCGCGGCGGGACGGCGCATTCTATCCGGTCGCGGGCGGGGCGAGGAGAGGCCGCCCCGCGGCGTTGGCGCGGGCGAAGGCGCCCAGGGTGAGGCGCAGCTGATTCCGCGCTCGGTAGAGGAGACTCTTGGCGGCACAATCCCATGCAACCGCCTCCTCCGCCTTCCCAAGTGCTCCCGTTCAGGGCCGCCGCACGTCCCGAAGGGAATGCCGTCACGGCGGTGGGGCTGGGGGCGACTCACGCCGACTCACACCGGACTCACACCCCGCAGTGCCCCCTTTTCGCTGCGTTTTCCAGGCTTTTCGTGGGGGTGTGAGTCGTGAGCGCCTGTGAGTCGTTCCCGACACTCGTTTCCCCGTTCCTGCCCTCGGACCTGCCCGCGCGTGGCGAGCGGGGCTGCCGGAACGCCGGCGCCCGATCTTCATTGTACCCGCCCGCGCCGGGGCCGGGAAAGGTCCCGGATGGTGTCAGGGAGTGACAGGCGGGGCGTGGCGAGGTAGAATGCGCGGCGAAGTGCGCGGCAAGGAAAAGAGAGGCCTCTCCTTTGCGGACGCTAAATGGCGGTTGCATCGCGCTCGCGGGAACGGTCATGGTGATTACCTTGAGTTCCGAGTTGGAGGCGTCCCTGCGAGCCGCGGCACGACGGCACGGGGTGGACCCGGAAGCTCTCGCCCTGGACGCCCTCCGCGAGCGGTTCCTCGCGCACGCGGTCGTCGCGCCGCGGGATGACTGGGAGCTTCGCCTGCTCGGCGTGGGGAAGGACTGCGGCGTATCGCTGTCCGACGCGGACCTCAGCAGCGAGGGGATGTACGAGTAGTGGCCGTCCTCGTCGATACGAGCCTGCTGGGTCGGCTGGCCAATACGGCCGACGCCGCCTACGCGACAGGCTGCAAGAGGGCGCAATGAAGGCAACGAACAAACGCTTGTCGTCGCGCCTCTCCTCTGCGAGGATACCTCCGTAGCCAAGGGCGCGGGGGACGGCGATGGATTTCGAGTGGGACGACCCCAAAGCCGAGTCCAACGAGCGCAAGCAGGGAGTGTCGTTTGCCGAGGCGATGACCGTTTTTGCCGACCAACTGGCTCCGACGACGAGGATCGATTCCTCACGATGGGTACGTCCACGGCAGGGCGGTTGCTCATCGTGTCTCACACCGATCGGGGAGACAAGATACGGCTCATCAGCGCCCGTGAGGCGAACCGACGTGAGCGGAGGGACTACGAAGATGGCAACTTTCCCTGAGGGGACAGAAGACGACCTCCAGCCCGAGTATGACTTCCGGGCGATGCGTGGGGTAGTGCGCGGAAAGTACGCGGCTCGATACGGGGAGCGGCTGCGCGTGATCCGGCTGGCCGAGGACGTCGCGGGGGCGTTCGCCGACGAAGCGGCGGTCAATGCGGCCCTGCGGGACTATCTTCGGGGCCGTCCGTCTACGGGCAGTCCCGTCGAACCCGTCGCTGCGGCAGACCGGCCACGCGAATGACGGTTCCGCGCGGCGCAACGTCCGTTCCGCGTGAGCCGGCTGCTGAGCGGGCCGGAAAAGGGGACGGGGCCGAATGCCATTAAGTTAAGGGCTTATTGATGAGTTTGGGATTGCGAAAACGCCTTGTATTGAGGCCTTTCCGAAGCCCCTACTCGGCCGCTACCGCCTTAACTTAATGGCATTCCGGCCCGTCCCCTTTTCCTCCCCGCCGAGCTTCGATAGACTATCGGCATCCCGCTTGCTACGGGGTCGGAGACGCCGAGTGGACATCCGCTACCACGTTGACCCGGACACCGGTCTGCCGCACATCTCCGGGCACGGCGTAACCGAGGCCGAGGTAGAATATGTGCTGCGGCACCCGGGGGATGATCGGCCGGGCCGGGACAACTCCCGGCACGCCCTCGGTCAGACGGCCGCGGGCCGGTATTTGCGGGTCATCTATGTCCCCGACGAGGTCGGGGAAGGGGTATTCGTGGTCACCGCGTACGACCTCCGGGGCAACCCGCTCCGGGCGTACCGGCGGAGGAGGCGACGATGAGCGAGCCGAAGTTCCCCGCCGGGTGGGACGCCGCCCGGGTGCAGCGGTTGATCGACCACTACGAGGGGTTGTCCGAGGACGAGATGGCCGCCGAGGACGACGCGGCGGCCGAGGAGCGCCCCGGCCAAGCGGTCGTCACGGTGCCGGACGAGTTGCTCCCCGCCATCCGGCAGCTTTTGGCCAATCACAAGAGCGCCTCCCCGTGAACGGGCCGGAAAAGGGGACGGGTTCCGGCCCCGAGGTCGCCGGTGCGAAAAATAGGGGCGAAAATAAACGTGCCCGTCTCAATCCCGTTCGGCACGATTATCGCACTGATAGTACAGGTTGGCAAAGAGTAGTCGGTAGCGGGTCGGAGGCTTGGTGCAAGGGCGGTGCGTAGCAATTGGTGAGGGAGCGAAGAAGTGTCAAGCGCGCAGCAGCGAACGCCGCGCGTCCGAAGTGACGGCAGCGCGTTGTCGATTCAGGCGCCTGGCTTTTTCAATTTCGCCAGGTGGGCCAGCAGTTCCTCCTCGTCGGCCCAGCCGATGAAATAGAAGCAGATCATCTCATAGGTCCGCTTGGTCGGCTGCTTGCCCGTCCACAGCGCGATCAACAGACAGGCGATGATGGCACAGTACGCTTGAATCTCCACGCCGGCGGGAGCAGTACTCAGCAGGTGCCGGCAGCCCAGAATGTGCTTGAGGAAGCGGAAGAAGATCTCAATCATCCAGCGCCGCTGGTACAAGAAGCCGATGACCTCGGCCGGCACATCGAGGAGGTTGGTGGCGATGCGGAGCACGCCGTCGCTGCGCGGGCCGAGCGTGCCACCGCCGTATTTGCCGCGTTTCTGGTGCGGCGTCGTCTGGAGGAAGACCAAACGCAGGGGATGGCCGGGCCGGCCCGCCGCCTTGCGGTCCTGGCCCCTACGAACGACCGCGTCGAACGTCACGTTGGCCGCCGTGGCCTCGGCCGACAGCGGACGTTGCTCCTCGATTTCCTACACGCTGTTGTCACGCACGCGGCACACCTAGCTGCTGCCGGCCGCGACAATGGCGTTGAACAAGGAAAACTGGGCATAACCGCGATCCATGACGTAGCAGCGGTCCGGCCCCAGGGCCTTCCGCAAGACGGCGCGTTCGTCGGCCTCGCCCTGGCCGCCGGCGCCGGTGACGTCGATGCGCACCGGCAAGCCGCGTTCCACCTCGAAGTGCGTGTGCAACCGCCAGGCACTGAGCGAGCGGCCGTCGCCGGGAGAGCGCAGGTAGGCGGCCTGCACGATGCGCGACAGGGTCTTGACGACGGTGCCATCGACGGCGGTAATCAGGTGTTTGACCTCGGGAAACTGGCGATCCTTGCCCAAAGGCTCGAGTTGAGCCGCCAGTTCGCTGGCGATCTGCTTCACGGGTTCGGGGTCGAAAACTTCGGTAGCCTCGGAGAGCGAGCCGAGCGACACCCGCGGGCAGCCCAGCTTCTTCTGCCCCTTCTTCAGTTCGCTGGCCTGCTGAATGCCGCGCAGCGACGTGACGATGGGGTTGAACAGAAACAGCAGGATAAAGGCGCCGTAGTGATCGAAGAACAGTTGGCGATTGCCGGCGCGATCGCGTTCGGTGCCGACCTCGTGCAGCCGTTCGAGCAACGGCATGAGCCGGTCGAAGTATTTGAGACCAACGATGTCGCTCTCGCGCATCTTGCTGGCGTGCCGAACGGCCATACCGCTATCTATGCGCGGGCAAAACGCCTGGCGCAAGTGCAATTTGCGAGAAAAACGCGGAATTTCTCAAAAAAGTTGTGGCGCAAATGGCGTGCCGAACGGGATTGTGCCCGTCCCCTTTTCCGGCCCGAAATGCCTTGATGCCGCGAACGAATACCTCAACAGGCTCTCCCGGGCGGGGGAGAACCATCACGGCCACCCAGAAGTCGAATAGACTTCGATGTCGGGGGTAGACTCGATGGACGACCTTTTTCGATTTTCATGCCCGCAATGCGGTAAGACGCTCAAGGCAAGACCCGAAGACGTTTCCAGGCGGAGCCATTGCTCCTGCGGTGCCCGTTTCCAGATACCCGAGCCAATCCCGACTGCGACTGTCCCCAATGGAAGGACAGGCCCCATGCCCGCGGCAAGGTTCGCTTGTCCGGCCTGTGGCATGCATCTGACTTCACAAGGCCCCACGCCGGCGAAGGCTCAATGCCCACACTGCCGGGCCACTTTTGCCGTCGCGACAGGAGGCACGCGAGACCTTGAGGCAGTGGAAAGCCTTGGCGATGGATCGACCAGATCGCCCCTGGGGATCATTCTGAATACTGGGCTCATCGCGGCGGCTGTGACATCGGTGGTGACCATCCTTTCCTTTATCTTCGGCTACTGGGCGCTTGGTGTCTTGTTCTTGCCGCTGACCCTGTCGGTTATCGCCCTCTTGCTCAAAGGTCTGATTGAAGTGTCCACTGCCAAAGCGCGGGCGATACGACGTGGAGAAAGGGAGGTGGATCTTTTCTTCAAATGCGCGAAGCTCGTGCTTTGGGAAGAGAACGAGGGCTTACTGTTCCTGAAGGACAAGCGTATCAGCGAGGTAATTTACGGACCCGACCAGGGCGGCGGCATGAGGTTCATTTTCCCCATCCTGGGCGAAGAGATCAAAGTACACGTACCGCTCACACTGCAAATGAGCCAATTCTACGATCACAAGGTGCTCACCCGGGAATCCATTCAGCTATTCATCAAGGTTGCCCTGTGGTGGAGAATCAAGGACCGTGAGGGGCTGGAGAAGTTCTATCTGCTGATCGACAAAGAAGTCCATCACGTCTCGGATACGGGAGAGGGGATCAAAGAGGACTATAGCAATAAGGAAGCTCCTGGAGTCAGGAAAAGCCCAAAGAGGGCAGAACTGAATGCGGCCGAAAAATGGATGGTGACCCTGGTGGAGAGTTGCTTGCGGAAGCTGGTTTCAAAGACGAGTGTGGCACTGATCGTATCGAGTCACGCTACGAAATACCTGCATGTTGGGAGCCAGCATGACGACCAAGGTTCGGGTCAGGTGGGCCCGCTGTTGTCCTCGCAAAGCAGTGAGGAAGATGCAACGCCGGATGCCCTCGCAACTGAACTCCGCGCAATCATGACCCCGGAAGCAGAAAAATACGGATTGGAAATTGACCGAATCGAAGTCCAAGAAGTCCGCTTGCCCCAAGAGATTCAAGAGGCAATCGACCGAGTTTGGAAGGCAAGCCTATTGCCCGCCCAGGCGTCTCAGGAAGCGCTCGCGCGCTACAAACAGATCAAGGCGGAACTTGAGGCAGTCAAGGATGTGATTGGTGTTGACGCCGCCTCCATCGACCACATATTGAAGAACGTGCAAGGGATGACCTTCTACGGTGGGCTGCCCCAGCCGATTGAGCAACTCCTGGCCAGCTTCGTCCGGAAGCCGCAGCAGGAAACTCCGAAGCTTGCAGGAGGTTCACCGCCACCGCTCTTGCCCAATGGTTCCGATCAAGTCGGAGGGCCGCCTCGTAAGGAGTGAGGGTGCCGAACAAATCGCTGAGAGGAAAAGAGAGGAAAAGGGGACGGGCACGTTTATTTTGCCCCCTCTTTTTCGACCCCTCCTGCCGGCGCCTTCCAAGGCCACCCCTTTTCTCGTCTTCGGCTGCTGTCTGGCCCGCTTCTTCGCCGCGTTACTTTGCGCCGGCTCTCCCCTGTCTCGTTCCACCGAGGCGATCCCGCGGACTGCGGACGGCGTGTCCGACAGGGGGCGATCACTCCTGCGGGGCGACGAGAGACGCCACGACCTCAACTAGAACAGACGCCTAAGCTCGCGTCAAGAAGAAAGCGCCTCGGAACGCTCCCCGCGTCCGGTCAGCCTTCGCTGTTGGCACGCACGAAGGCGCCCAGCGTGAGGCGCAGCTGGTTCCGCGCCCGGTACAGGAGGCTCTTGGCGGCCTTCGGGGTCATGTCCAGGCGGGCGGCGACTTCGTTGTAGGTGCGGTCCTCGAACTGGTGCAACTCGACGGCGGCGCGCTGGCGCCCGGCCAGCAGCTCGACGGCGGCGCGGACGGCGCCGGCCAACTCGGAGCGCTCCATCGGCTGCGACGGCGCCTCGCCGCGGTCGGGCAGCAGGAACTCTAACGCTTGCCCTTCGGCCGGAGACGACAGCCCTTCGAGGCGCAGCGCGGCCCGGCGGCGGCGCGAGCGCACGGCGTTCCGCGCCACGTTCTGGGCGATGTGAAATAGCCAGGTGGCGAAGCGGGCGCGCGGCTGGTAGCGGTCCCGGTAGCGGTACAGGCGAAGGAAGACCTCCTGCGTCAGGTCCTCCGCCTCCTGCCGGTCGCCGAGACGGCGGAAGAAGCCGCCGAAGACACGCACTCGGTAGCGCTCCACCAACTCCTCGAACGCGCCGTCGTCGCCCGCGCGGACGCGCAGCATCAACAGCACCTCGGGGTCGTCGAGGTATTCGCGGGTCTCGGGCTTGGCTCTCGTGGCCGTCATGACAAGTCCTCGTTTCGTCCCTCGCCGATGTCTCAGGCTCCGCTACGCCGCCGGCAACTCGACGCGGAACGTGCTGCCGCTCCCCTCGACGCTGTCGACGGCGATCGACCCGCCCATGAGGTCGACGTAGCCCTTGACGATGGCCAGTCCCAGCCCCGCGTGGAGCCCCTCGGCATGGCGCGACGGGTCGGCGCGGTAGAAGCGCTCGAACAGGTGGGCGCGCGCCTCCGGGGCGATGCCAACGCCGGTGTCGCGCACCTCCACGCACAGGCTGCCGTTGTGGCGGGCGACGGTCAGGTCGACCGACCCCTGCGGCCGGTTGTACTCGATGGCGTTATGGAGCAGGTTCGTGATGACCTCGCGCAGCTTCGCCGGGTCGGCGTTCAGCTCGGCCGGCCCCGCGTTGTGCAGCCGCAGCGTGACGCCGCGCGCCTCCGCGAGCGGCCGCACCAGCGCGGCGCACTGGTCCGCCAGGCCGGCGGCGTCGAAGCGCTCCGTGCGCAGCCGGTCGACGCCGGCGTCGAGCCGCGCCAGCGTCAGCAGCCGTTCAACGAGTTGAAAGATCTGATGCCCGCTCTCGCGACACTCGGCGAGCACCTCGCGGTACTCCTCCGAGCCGCGCGGCTTGCGCAGGGCGACGTCGATGGTCGTGAGGAGCGCGGCGACGGGGGTGCGCAACTCGTGCGAGATGTCGGCGGCGGCCTGCTTCTCGCGGTCGAAGGCGTGGCGCAGCTGGTCGAGCGCCTTCCGCAGCCGATCGACGATGGGGCGCAGCTCGGAGGCCAGGCGCGGCTCCTCGAAGCGGAGGCGGAAGTCCCTCTCGGACACCTTGCTGACGGCGTCCGACAGGCGGACGAGCGGCGTCAGCCCGAGGCGGACGAGGAAGAAGCCGCCGACGACGGTGGCGGCGAACGTCGCCAGGCCGATGGCGAGGAGGTGGTTGCGCAGCGTGTCGAGCGAGGCGTCCACCTCGCTCTCCAGGCGCGCCATTTCCTCGTCGCGCTGCTGCTCGAATTTGGCAAAGGCGGCCGGGTGAGGGTGCTTGACGACGTCGTAGGCGCACTGAATGTAGACGGATGGCCGGTCGGTCGGTTCCGGCCGCGGGGCGCTTGCGGAGGAGGAGCCGGAGTCGGGGGACGGCCGGGAGCGCGAGGACGGGCCGGGCGACGGCGGGCGCGGCGGCGCGGGGGGCGGCGTGAGTCGCAGCGGCGCCTTCAGAATCACCCGGCGCAGGGTCACGCCCGGCGCCAGTGTGACGTCGTCGAATTTCCAGTCGAGGACTTCACTCCGCGCGAAGAGAGTCGGCTCGGTCTTGAGCGACGCCCCGGCCTTGATGAGCGAAGAGGAGCGGTAGTTGTTCGTCTTCCAGGTGCTGTCGATCTGGAAATACTCCGCGAGGTCGCGGTCCAGGTGCTGCTCCAGGTCTTCCTCGTCGAAGGCGAGGTCGGTGACGGTGAGGGTGCGGATGAGTTCCCACGACTGCGGCCCCCGGTACGCCTGGAAGGCCCAGGCCGCGGCGTGAAGGTGGCCCTGGGGGAGAAAGCCGACGCCGGAGAGGCCGAGGGCGTGATACTCGCGGTTGCGGGCCCGGTTGGGGTGGAAGCGAAATTGCAGCAGCCGCGCCAGCGCCCGCGCCTGGTCGAGCAGGGCCTTGTCGCACTGCTCGCGGTAGTGCGACTCGATCACCTCCGCCGTCGACTCCCGCTCCGGCACGAGGGTACGCTGCGTCGTCCGGTAGGCGAGGACCGAGACGGCGCCCAGCGCCACGGCGAGCAGGCCGAGGAAGTAAACCAGCAGCGACAGGCGGATCGACTTCATGTGTCCTCCCCCCGCAGCAAGTAGCCTTCCCCCCAGCGCGTCAGGATCAGCGGCGGATCGAAGCCCTTGTCGATCTTGTTTCTCAAATAACGGATGTACACGTCGACGACGTTCGACGTGTTCTCGTCGTGCTCGTCGTAAAGGTGCTCCCAAATCATGGTGCGGCTGACGACGCGGCCGCGGTGGAAGGCCAGGAATTCGAGCAGGGAATACTCGCGCGGCGTCAGGTGGATGGCGTTGCCGCCGCGCTTGACCGAGCGCGTGGCGGTGTCGAGCTCGAGGTCGAGGACACGCAGGACGGGGTCTTTCACCTGGTGGGTGCGGCGGACGAGGGCGCGGAGGCGGGCGAACAACTCTTCCAGCTCGAACGGCTTGGTGAGGTAGTCGTCGGCGCCGGTGTTGAGGCCGCGCACCTTGTCGTTGAGGGCGTCGCGGGCGGTGAGGACGAGGACGTGCGTCTGGATGCCGGAGCGGCGCCACTCCTGGAGGAGCGTCAAGCCGTCCTTCTTGGGGAGCATGATGTCGAGGATGATGGCGTCGTAGGTGGCGCCGCGGGCCTTGAAGTCGGCCTCCTCGCCGTCGAGCGCGACGTCGACGGCAAAGCCTTCCTCCTCCAGTCCCTGGCGGAGAGCGCGGACGAGCGGTTTGTGGTCTTCGACGAGCAGTACGCGCACGGGGCGTCACCTCGTGGGGGGGAGAAGGACGAGAGCCGCAGGTGAGGAAGGGGTACCACGCCCTCACGACCCGCGAACTCCCGTACCCTATCCCGCCTGGGGGAACTGTAGCAGGGTCGGGATTAAAGGGTCATGAGAAGGGCCGCTCATCCTCCGACGCGCTCGGCCAGCGCCAGCCGTTCGCGGATCGGCGGGTGGTCCTCGAACATCCAGACGACGAGCGGGTGCGGGTCGGCGTCAGCCTTGTTCATGCGCGCCAGCTTGGCGAACGCCGAGCGGTACGCCTCGACGAAGCCGGTACGCTCCAGGGCGTAGCGGTCGCACTGGCGCTCGAAGCGGCGGCTGATTGCATTCTGCAACGGCGACAGGGCCAGGCCGAACAGCGACAGCACGAGCATCACCAACGGCAGCGCCGCCGGGTCGTCGAAGCGGGCGTAGCCGAGGGCCGGCGCCGCCGCGTGCAGCACGCGGTCGACCAGCCAGAAACCCGCCGCCGACAGGACGACGCTGCCGGCGATCATCTTCGGCAAGTGGCGATGGACGTGGTGGCCGACCTCGTGGGCGAAGACGACTTCGATCTCTTCCGGCGTGAATTCGGCCAGCAGCGTGTCGCCGAGGAGGACGCGGCGCGTGCGGCCGAGGCCGGCGAGGGCGGCGTTCGCCTTCTTCGTGTCGGCGCTCAGCCCCAGGCGGTAAACCCCCTCGACGTTCAGCCCCGTGCCGTCGGTCAGCCGGCGGAAGCGCCCCAACAGGTCGGCGTCGTCGAGGCGCGTCACCTTATAGAAGAGCGGCAGAATGACGACCGGCAGGAGTTGCCCGAGGACGAGCGACACCGCCAGCCAGCCGGCCGTCGCCGCGACCCACCACCAATCGCCGGCGAAGCGGAGCAGGGCGTACAGGCCGAGGAGCATCGCGAGCCCGAGCGGCGCCCCGATCAGATAGCCCTTGAGCAGACGCCCCACCCATCGACCGAGCGTCTGGTTGCTCAGGCCGAAGCGGTGTTCGAGGACGTAGCCCGACCAGAATGCGAGGGGCAGCGTGAGCAGTTCGAGAGTCGCCGCGTAGACGAAGCCGAGGCCGATCAACCGCGGCCAGGGGCCGTCGCCGACGACGGCCGCGACGGCGTCGTTGACGCGCGGGCCAAGCCGGAGCGCGGCCACGGCGACGACGGCCAGGGTGACGAGGAGCGACGCGACCGACGCGATGAGCTTCAGGCGCTGGTAGCGCTTGACGTCGGGCGGGGTCGGCTCAAGGGCGAGGGAAGTAAGTGAGGTCATGAGCGCAAGGAGTTTCTCAGGGAGGAATCGGGAGAGGGAGTCCGGCCCTCCTCTCCGGACCATTCTACCCGTCGCCCCGCGTTGAAGACATGCACTTTCGGGTACGCAAAGAGATTCGGTCGTTTGTGTTTCAGCCCCGTGAAGAGATCGTCCAGCTTTTATGTGGCGACCTCTGCCGAGTTTACAGCGGCGGCCTTGGCCTTGTTCTCCGCAGCCTTCTTCTCTTTCGCGAGGAGCGTGTTCAGGTTATGAGCCAGGACCGTCAGACCTACCTGACCGCGTACGCGTTTCAACCCGCGGCCGCTGAACCGCCGCAGTTTCATGTTCCGTAACTCGTTGCTATTCAAGGCCCCCAAAGCTGGACGATCTCAGAACGGGGCTTCCCGCGCAGCGGTCTAGGCTCGCCCTTGAGGGCGGACCTTCGAGACGGCCGCCAAGATTTGCCGCACCTTGGCGAAGTCGGCGGGCTTGACCAGGTGGTGATCGATGACGACGACCCGTTCGTGGCGAAGCTGAACCCTGCCGGTGGTGATGCGGGAGACTTCGAGCAGGTCATCCACCAGCCGAGTCAGTTGCGTCACTTGACGCTCAATGATGCCGCGGGCCTGCTGCTGGAGTTGGTCCTCGTTCTTCTGGAGGCGCAGGAGATGCACGGCGTTGGAGATGGGGGCCAGCGGGTTGCGGAGTTCGTGCGACAGCATCGCCAGGAACTCGTCCTTGCGGCGGTGCAGGTCGGCCAACGCTTCCGCCTGCTCCTGCGTCTTCCGCTCCAGGCGGCTGCGCTCGCTGATGTCCCGAATGTTGCACTGAGCGACGCGCCGGTGGTCCACCTGATAGACGTTGCTGACGAACTCGACTTCGGCCCGCTCGCCGCTCTTGGTTTCGAGCGGTAGATGGTCGTAGCGGACATAGCCGTGCTCTTGCAGTTCGCGGAAGGCGGCTTCGTTTTCCGACTTCTCCTTGAACAGACCGATCTCCCAAAGTTCCTTGCCCACGAACTCGTCTAGCGGGAAGCCCAGCAACTCCGACATGTACGGGTTGGCGTCGAGGATTTTGCCGGTGTGGGCGTCGAGGATGAGGATGCCGTCTTTGGCCGTCTCGAATAGCCGCCGATACCGGACCTCGGAAGTCTGCACGGCGACTTCGGCCCGCTTGCGCTCGGTGATGTCCTCGATGGCGAGCAGGATCATGTCGGGCTGACTGTCCACCGACTGAAAGCGGCGGGCATTGAGTAGCATGATCTTCTTGCCGATCGCTGGGAAGTCGTGTTCCACGTCGAAGTCGAGGACGGGATGGTGGTTGGACAGGACTTCATTCAGCACGCCCCGCAGCCCGGGAATGTTCCACTGGCGGTTGCCCAGGTCGTAGATCAAGCGGCCTTCCGTCTCCCTCTTGTCGACGTGGAAGGTCTGGTAGAACGCCCGGCACTGTACTCGCCGCCGTTTCATGATCGGCTATCAGGACTCCGTCAAGGAGTTGTCTTACCGCAGGGATCTCACGCCCCGGCAAGGGGAGATTGTCAAACCCTTCCTCCCCAGTTCCGCCACCGGGCGCCCTCTCGAATGGCCCCGCAAAGATATTCTCGACGGCATCTTCTACAAGATCGCCAACGGCTGCAAGTGGCGCGACCTCCCCCACGACTTTCCCCCCTACCGGCGCGTCCACGAATGGTTCAGCAAGTGGCGGGCCGATGGCACCTGGGATCGCCTGCTGGACCACCTCCGGCGCAGGGCGCGCGTCGCGGCCGGCCATGACCCGGAGCCGAGCGAGGCCTGCGTAGACAGTCAGACCGTCAAGGCGGCCGCGACCGGAGGCGCGCGGGGCTACGACGGGGGCAAGCGGACGAACGGGCGGAAGCGGCATATCCTCGTGGATACGTTGGGTTTGCTGCTGGCCGCGGCGGTGACGACGGGCGCGGTGTGCGCCGCGACCTGCTCGCCTCGGACGAGTATTACTCGGCCCGCGGCCAGGGCACGGACGCCGGCTTCGTGGACGCCGCCTACCAAGACCTGGTCGGCCGCAACGCCGACGACGGCGGACGTCGGGCGTTCCTCGACTACCTGGCCACCGGCGCCGACCGGGGACAGGCCGCCGACGTGTTCTTCAACAGCGACGAGTACGCGACGAAGTCCGTGGACGTCTTCTACCACCGCTTCTTCGACCGTCACGCCGACTCGGCCGGTTTGTTCGCCTGGAAGTACGCCCGTCACTACGGGGTCGCGATCGACGACGTCGTTACCGCGTTCGTCGGTTCCGACGAGTACGTCGGCCGCCTCTCCCCCGTCGCGCCGGTCGCGGGGCACCACGACCACGAGAGCGAGTCGTAAGGCTGCGGGAGCGAGGCGGACGAGCCCCGCCGAAGGCCGGCGGGGCTCCGGGATCGCGACTTGAACCTCAGCGGCGCAACAGCTGGAGCAGGTTCATCAGCAGGCTGAGCGCCAGCACCCCGCCGAGGACGCCGATCCAGAGCCAGGCGCCGCCCGGCGGGCCGGACGGCGGCGGGGCGGCTTCCTCCTCCTCGTCGCCGGCTTCCAACTGCCTCAGCGTCGACGCCTCGATGTACTGCCGCGCCAGCCGCGGCGGCTGACCGTTAAGAAGGTATTCGAGGTCGATAATGAGGTCGTCGGGGTTGCGGTAGCGCTGGGCGCGGTCCTTGGCCATCATGCACTCGACCACTTCGCCGAGCCCGCCGGAGAGCTTGTCGTTGAGGTGGTCCGGCGGCGTCAGCTCGCGCTCCAGGTGCGCTTGCAGCACCACGTCGATGCCCTTGTCGGGGAACGGCGGCTGCCCCGTGACCATGTGGTACAGCGTCGCCCCGAGGGAGTACATGTCGGCCCGGACGTCGATGTCCTCGGCGCCGCGGATCTGCTCGGGGGCGATGTAGTACGGCGTGCCGATCGTCAGCCCTTTCTCGGCGCGGGCGAGGGCGCGGTCGCCGGTGTCGCGGGCCATGCCGAGGTCGGCCAGCTTGGCGATGCCGTCGAGCGTCAGCACGATGTTCGCCGGCTTCACGTCGCGGTGGATCAGCCCGCGCCGGTGGGCGTGCTGGAGCGCCTGCGCGATCTGCAGCGTGATCTCGACCGCCTCCTTCTCCGTGTAGATTTTGCCCGCCTCGATCTCCTCCTTGATCGTCGTGCCGGAGACGTACTCCATGACGAAGTAGTGGGTCTGGTTGGCGCAGCCGACGTCGATGGCCTGGACGATGTTGTTGTGGCTGAGCTTGGCGGCGTGGTGGGCCTCGCGCGTCAGGCGTTCGAGGAACTGCGGATTGCGGGCGAGGCGCGGGTGCAGCTTCTTGACGGCGACGAGGCGGTTCATGCTCAGCTGGCGCGCCTTGAAGACGGTGCCCATCGCCCCCTGGCCGAGCTGTTCGAGGATCTCGTAGCCGGGGATCTCCTCGCCCATGAGCAGCGCCGCCTTCTGGAGGGCGCGGCGGGCCTGGCCGAGGGTGAGGGCGCCGGCCTCGACGAGGCGCGTCAGCACCGGCTTGGCGCCGGGGCCGTCGGGCGCCTTGCACCCTTGTGCCTCCTCGGCCGTGACCAGGCCGCGGCTGACGAGGGCGTGGATCAGGCGCTCTTGCTCGGCGTCGAATTTGGCGTCGGCGGGCGCGGATTTTTCTTCGGTCATCGGCGCTCTGTCGGTCGGGGGCCAGGCACGGCATCCGTGACGTGCGGGACGCGACGCTGGCGAAGGATACCCCTTTTTAGGACGCGCGGCGCGGCCCTGTCAACGGGACTTGGCGGCGCCGTGAAAGCGGCGCGAAGACGGCGAACGTCTGCTTGCGTGGACCGCGCGCCGCCTGCTAAGATGGGAAAAGCTCGAACCCGGCCTCGCTCTGGTGCGTCGTTCCTGGATCAGGGGCGTTCGCGGTCGCCCGTTCCTGTTCCCCGGCGGCGCGCCATCAGAAGAGAAGGGAGCGTTATGACTGCCTCACCCGGCACGGCCCTGGACGCGAGCGTCCTCGTCCTGAACCGGCTGTTCATGGCCATCCACATCATCTCCGTGCGGCGCGCCTTCTGCCTGCTCTGCAAGGACCTGGCCGAGGTGGTGGCGCTGGAGGACGGCCAGTTCGCGACCTACGACTTCCCGACCTGGCGCGAGCTGAGCGAGTTTCGCTCCGCCCACTACCGCCAGGAGGACGACGACTGGGTGCGGACGGTGAACGCCGAGATTCAGGTGCCGCGCGTCATCCGCCTTCTGGGCTACGACAAGCTGCCGAAGCAGACGGTGAAGTTCAACCGCCGCAACATCTTCGCGCGCGACAACAACCAGTGCCAGTACTGCGGCAAGCGCTTCCCGACGAGCGAGTTGAGCCTCGACCACGTCGTGCCGCGCAGCCAGGGCGGGCAGAGCACCTGGGAGAACATCGTCTGCGCCTGCGTCGCGTGCAACGTCCGCAAGGGCGGCCGCACGCCGAAGGAGGCGCACATGCTCCTGATCCGCAAGCCGGAAAAGCCGAAGCGCAGCCCGCTGCTGAACCTGAAGATGACTCACCGCAAGTACCAGTCGTGGCGGACGTTCCTCGACAATGCGTACTGGTCGGTGGAATTGAAGTGACCCGCGCCGCGAGGCGCCAAGGATTGAGGGCCGGCGGGAGGATTCTCCCGCCGGCCCTTCGCGCTTCCCGCTCAGAATAACTCGGTGAGCGGCCGGCCCTCTTCGAGCAGACGGAAGGGGCGCCCTTCGCGGTCGGCGGCGGTCAGGTCGTCGATCCCCAGCGCATGGAAGACGGTCTGGGCGATGTGTTCCGGGGCGACCGGGTTGTCGGCGGGGTACTCGGCGCGCCGGTCGCTCGCGCCGTAGACCTGGCCGCCGCGGACGCCGCCGCCGGCCAGCAGCACCGACATGCACGCCGTCCAGTGGTCGCGGCCCGCCCCGTTGGG
>JBBROG010000143.1:0-21890 GCA_038229635.1 Gemmatales bacterium | reverse complement strand
TCAGCCCCGACGGCACGCGGCTGGCCAGCGCCTCGGGACTGGGTGACAAGCCGGGCGAGGTGACGGTGTGGGACGCGCGGACGGGCCCGGAGGCCCTCACCCTCACGGGGCACACCCGTGGAGTCAGAGGCGTGGTCTTTAGCCCCGACGGCACGCGGCTGGCCAGCGCCTCGGGAGAGTTTGACAAGCCAGGCGAGGTGAAGGTGTGGGACGCGCGGACGGGCCGGGAGGCGCTCACCCTCACGGGGCACACCCACTGGGTCTACGCCGTGGCCTTCAGCCCCGACGGCACGCGGTTGGCCAGCGCCTCGGCAGACACCACGGTTCGGTTGTGGGACGCGCGGACGGGCCAGGAAGTCCTCACCCTCAAGGGGCACATGGGCGCGGTCTACGCCGTGGCCTTCAGCCCCGACGGCACGCGGTTGGCCAGCGCTTCTTGGGACCATACGGTTCGGGTGTGGGACGCGCGGGTCGTTCAGTCGAAGGACGGCCCGCGCGACGACGACACGATTCGCCGCCGTCTCTTCGACCCCCTCATGGACGTCCCCTTCCGCCTCGAACAGGCCCACGCCGCCAGAGTACAGAAAGACGCCTTCGCGCTCGCCTTTCACCTGCGACTGCTGCTGCTCGGCAGCATCGCCCAGTCGGCGGCGCGGCCGCACGACTTCTTCCCGCTCTGGGCGCGCCGACCGCCGCTCGCCCGCATTGGAGCGAGGGTTACGCCCAGTATCATGCCGCTGACGCCCGAGGAACTCGCCCGGTTGGAAGAGCAATTGACGCGCGAGGCCCGACCGGACGGCGGCTGGGAGGCGTGGGCGGGGCGCGGCTGGGTGCGCCACCTGCGCGGCAACGTCGAGGACGCCTTGAAGGATCTGCGAAAGGCGATGACTTTGCGACCCGGCGAGCCGATGCCGTGGGCGCTGTTCGGGACCGTCGCGCTGCGGCACGGCCGTGCGAAGGAGGCCGAGGAGGCGCGAGCGAAGCTGGCGTCCTGGCCGAATCTGGACGTTGCGGCGTGGCACGTCGCCGAGGCGGATGCCTGCGCGGCGGAGAGTGCGACGGAGGAGGCCCTGTGGCACCTGACGCACCTGGCGGAAAAGGCTCCGACGCCGCGGCCGCTGGTGCAAATAGGTCTCCTCCACCTGACGCGGGGCCGCGAAGCGGAGGCAGGGGCGGCGTTCGCGAAAGCGGTGGCGCGCGACGGGACCGATCACGAAGCGCTCGCGTGGCGCGCGCGGATGTGTGCCTCCTCCGGCGACCTCGACGGCTACCGCCGGGCGTGCCGCGCCCTCGTCAAGACCGCACCACCCGAGCATCTTCGCGTCGCCCTGCTCCTGCCCGACGCGCTGCCCGACTTCGAGGCGGCGGAGTCACGGTTCACGCGCTACGTCAGTCCGGAACTGCGCGCCGGTTTCTTGCTGCGCGCCGGCAAGGCGAAGGAATCAGCGGACATGTGGAAAGCGTGGAGTAGCGACAAGGTGACGGCGCACCTCCTGCTGGCGCTTGCTGAGCGACGGCAGGGTCGCAAGGCCGAGGCACAACAGGCGTTGGCGGAGGCGCGGCGTCTGGCATTCGAGCCGTCGCTGCGTGCGGGGCTTCTGCGGCTGGGGCCATCGGGCGCTTGGGGCACGCTGGCCGCGACCGCCGCGACGACGAAGCGTTCGTGGGAAGAGGACTTGGAGATCCGCCTGCTCCTCCGCGAGGCCGAGGCCGCCGTCGCCGCGCCGTGAGCGGCGCCCGTGTGAGGCGGCGGTGTAGCCCGCGTAGCGGGCGGCGGATCGTAGCCCCGGGTGGAGCGGAACCCGCGTAGCGGGTGAAGCGCAACCCAGGGACACCCACGTCGACGCGTCGGTGTATTGAACCCGCGTAGCGGGTGACGGATCGTAGCCCCGGGTGGAGCGTACTCGCGCAACCCGGGGAACACGCAACCCGGGGACACCCACGCGGACGTGTCG
Source organism: Gemmatales bacterium (assembly GCA_038229635.1). Lineage (GTDB taxonomy): Bacteria > Planctomycetota > Planctomycetia > Gemmatales > Gemmataceae > DATFNV01. The sequence continues at coordinate 19,935 of JBBROG010000143.1, read as the reverse complement.
ATATTTGGAACCCCCGAAGGGGGTGACGGAAACGTGATCGATCCTGCCTCCGTCACCCGCTCCGCGGGTTCAATACATCGATACGTCTCCGGTCTGTTTCCCCGGGTTTCGCGAGTACGCTCCACCCGGGGCTACGATCCGTCACCCGCTACGCGGGTTCAATACAATTCACATGTCCCCGGTGGTTGTCCCCGGGTTGCGTGTTCCCCGGGTTCCGCGAGTACGCTCCACCCGGGGCTACGATCCGTCACCCGCTACGCGGGTTCAAACCATCGACACGTCCGCGTGGTTGTCCCCGGTCATGTTCCCCGGGTTGCGCTTCACCCGCTGCGCGGGTTGCGCTCCACCCGGGGCTACGATCCGTCACCCGCTACGCGGGTTCAACGAAGGAGGTTTCATGAGTCGTCCCACGTCCGCCAAGCTCAAGGCGAAAGGGCGCTTCCGCGTCGGCGACCGGGCGCGCTTTCCGCACGGCTGGACCGACGCCGTCGTGGAAATCGTGGAGGACCGAGGTCCCATCGGCGCCCACGGGCGCTACTACTATCACGTCCGCGTCATGCGGCCGCTGATCGAAGACGTCTTTCTCGATTGGCCCGACGAGGAGTTGATCCCGCTCGCCCCCAACGAAGCGCCGGGCAACGGCACGCCGCCGACGTCCACGCCCTGAGCGGCGTTCGTGTGAAGCGGCGATGCAGCCCGCTCCGCGGGTTCCAAAACCCGAATCGTCGGCGGACCTGTCTCACGCGGACACGGACCTGTCTCACACGAACACCGACCTGTCTCATTTGGGGGGTGCCGATTTTCGTGAGACAGTGAGACACCCCCCGCCGGCGCCGGTGGGGCCGCGCGTCAGTCCCTCGCACCACGATCCTGTCCCCGGAGGGTATCCCGAAGTAAGGCGGGGGAGGCGCGATCACCTCGCATGGCCTTCGCGTGTCGTGACCCTTATAATCGCTTCATTTCCCCGGACAGCGCGAAGGGACGACCTCATGGCCGAGAAGATCACCAGTCGGGCGCAGGACTACTCGCAGTGGTACCTCGACATCGTCCACCGCGCCGGGCTCGCGGAGAACTCCGACGTGCGCGGTTGCATGGTCATCAAGCCGCACGGCTACGCCATCTGGGAGAAGATGCAGCGCGCCCTCGACCGCCTCTTCAAGGCCACCGGCCACGTCAACGCCTATTTCCCGCTCTTTATCCCCAAGAGCTTCCTCGAAAAGGAGGCCGAGCACGTCGAGGGCTTCGCCAAGGAGTGCGCCGTCGTCACGCACCACCGCCTCAAGGCGAACCCGAACGGCAAGGGTCTGATCCCCGACCCCGAGTCAAAGCTGGAGGAGGAGCTGGTCATCCGCCCGACGTCCGAGACGATCATCTGGAACACCTACAGGAACTGGATCCAGAGCTACCGCGACCTGCCGCTGCTCATCAACCAGTGGTGCAACGTGGTGCGCTGGGAGATGCGCACGCGCCTGTTCCTGCGCACGGCCGAGTTCCTCTGGCAGGAGGGCCACACCGCCCACGCGACCGGGAAGGAGGCCGAGGAGGAGGCGCACCGGATGCTCGACGTCTACCGCCGCTTCGCCGAGGAGTGGATGGCGGTGCCCGTGCTGACCGGGCCGAAGAGCGAGGGGCAGAAGTTCCCCGGCGCCGAGTACACGCTCTGCATCGAGGCGATGATGCAGGATAAGAAAGCCCTGCAAGCGGGCACGTCGCACTTCCTCGGCCAGAACTTCGCCAAGGCGTTCGACGTCAAGTTTCAGAACCAGGAGGGGAAGCTTGAGTTCGCCTGGGCGACGAGCTGGGGCGTGTCGACGCGGCTGATCGGCGGGCTGATTATGACGCACTCCGACGACCAGGGGTTGGTGCTGCCGCCGCGGCTGGCGCCGATCCACGTCGTCATCGTGCCGATCTTCCGCAAGGAGCCGGAGAAGGCGACGACCGTCGCGGCGGCGAACAAACTCGCCGACGCGATCCGCGTCCTTCCCCTCGGTGACTGGCTCGACTACGACCCGATCAGCGTCAAGATCGACGACCGCGAGCAATACCAGCCGGGCTTTAAGTTCAACGAGTGGGAACTGCGCGGCGTGCCGGTGCGCGTCGAGATCGGCCCGAAGGACCTCGAAAAGAACGCCTGCGTCCTGGCTCGCCGCGACCTGCCGGGCAAGGAGAGCAAGGTCATGGGCGTACCGCTCGGCGAGGCGCCGGAGCGCATCATCGCCATGCTCCGGCAGATGCAAACTGATCTGATCGACCGCGCCCGCAAATGGCGCGACGAGAACTCCTTCGAGGTGAACTCCTACGACGAGTTCAAAACGAAGATCGAGGACGGTGGCTTCTTGTGGGCGCACTGGGACGGGACGAAGGAGACGGAGGACCGCGTCGCCGCCGAGACAAAGGCGACGATCCGCTGCATCCCGTTCGGCCGCAAGAAGGAGGCGGGACAGTGCATGGTGACGGGCAAGCCGTCGGAGGGGCGCGTCGTCTTCGCGCGGGCGTACTGATTCGGCTTGGCCGTTTCGCGCCCGCGCGGGCGCGAAACGGCCAAGCCTCAGATGCGCACGAACAGTTTTCGCCGGTACATCCACAGGCAGACGAGCCACAGCACCGCCAGGATCGCGACCGACTCGAGGATCGGCCCGTAAGTGCCGGCGAACACGTTCTGACCCGAATGGGTCTTGTACGTCTCGCGCACCCAGCCTTTGGTGAGCTGCGACATGACGTACATGGCGATGGAGTTCATGCCGACGACGACGAGCGGCAGCGACCAGCGCCGCCAGCCCTGCACGTCGATCAGCCAGAAGAACCCGCCGAGCAGCAGCAGCGTCCAACCGGTGCTGAAGACCGCCCACGACGGCGTCCAGATGCGCTTCACCAGCGGGCTGACCGTCTCGCCCAGGATCCAGCCGAGCGCCAGGAGAACCAGCCCTCCGCCGACAAGTCCGCCCAACTTCGTCCACAAAGAACGCTTCTCGCGCAGCCACTCGCCCGTCATCAGGCCGAAGAGCATCGTCGCCAGCGACGGCACGAAGTTGAGCGTCTGGTAGCCGCCGTCGTTGAAGGCGAAGGACTCCTTCCGCGGGAACAGATTCATCCACCCGCGGTCCGCCCAGGCGGCGAAGTTCTCGCCCTTGTTCCAGTGGGCGAAGAAGTCGGGCAGGACGGTCCCGGCCTCCTTCGCACCGACCGCCGCCCAGTCGAAATTGGCCGGCGGCACCGGGTAGAGGGCGAAGGCAAGCCAGTAGGCCGCCAGGACGCCGCCGGCCGCCGCGAGTTGGGCGACGCGGCCGCGCCCTTGCAGCAGGTAGACCAACCCGTAGCCGAGGCCGATCTGCGTCAGCACGTTGACGAAGGTAAAGTTCGTCTGCGTGGCGCCGTTCGACGACAGGAAGATGCCGAGCAGGACGAGGACGAGCGCGCGGTAGAGGACGTGGGCGAAGTTACTGAGGCGCGACGTGCCCTTGGCGGCGCGGCTCGCGAACGAGTAGGGCAAGGCCACGCCGACCATGAACATGAACGACGGCTGAATGAGGTCCCAGAAGGAGCAGCCGACCCACGAGACGTGGTCGAACTGGAAGGCGAGCGTGCCCCAGGGCTCCCGGCCGCCGAGCGTTCGCGCGACGCTCGTGAACCCGAGGCCGCCGGAGGCCATCGCCAGCATGACGAAGCCGCGGTAGGCGTCGAGCGACATGAGGCGCTCGGGGCGGTCGGCGGCGGGCACAGCGCCGGGGACGGAAACCGACGTCGGCTTCGTCGTGATCGCGTGCCGCGGCGGGCGGTCCAGGGTGGTCGGCATGGGAGAGATCCTCGGTCAAATCACCGTCCCGTCCGGGACCACGGTCCCGTCGGGAATGACGACGATGCCGTCGCGGATGACGTAGTTCGCTCCTTCGGCCTCGGCGACGCCGCGCTGGTTGACGAGGCGAACGTTGCGGCCGACGCGGCAGTCCTTGTCGAGGATGGCCCGCTCGACGACGCTGCCGTCGCCGACGCCGAGGTCCGGGACGCCCCGGCGGCGGTTCTCCTGGCGCTCGGCGTCGGTCTCGTAGCGGTCGGCGCCGTTGAAGACGGTGTCGCGCAGCACCACGTCCCGGCCGATGCGGCCGCGCACGCCGACGACGCAGCGCTCCAGGCGCGAGCCGGCGTGGACCACGCAGCCGTCGCTGATCAGGGCGTGCTCGATGTGGGCCGCCTGCACCTGCGACGCCGGCAGGTTGCGCATGTGCGTGTAGATCACTCCCTCGACGCTGGCGAAGTCGAACGGCGGGTCGTCGCCGGCCAGCGCCAGGTGCGCGGCGTGGTACGACGTGATCGACCCGAGGTCCTCCCAGTAGCCGTCGAACAAGTGCGCCTGGAAGCGGTGGCTTTCCAGGCTGCGCGGGATGATCTCGCGCACCAAATCGACCGCCGAAGGGTGAGCGGTCAACAGGGCGTCGAGGGCCTTGCGGGCGAAAAGGTAGATGCCCATGTTGGCCAGGTAGACGCGCTCACCGGCGGCGGCGCCGCGCGCCTTCGGCGCGGGGGCCGTCATGTGCATCCCCTCCAGGTCGGCGTCGGTCTGCGGCTTCTCGACGAAGCGGTCGATGCGCCCCGTGGCGTCGCGGCGCAGGACGCCGAGGCGCTTCCCCTGCTCGCGCGTGACCGGGACGACGGCGAGGGTGACGTCGGCGTTGCTTTGCCGGTGCGCGTCGAGCAGGCGGCGGAAGTCCATGCGGTAGAGTTGGTCGCCGGACAGCAGCAGCACGTCGCCCGGCGCCTCCTCGCGGACAAAGCCGATGTTCTGGCGGACGGCGTCGGCGGTGCCGCGATACCAGTCGGCGGCCTCGTTAGTCTGCTGGGCGGCGAGGACTTCAACGAAGCCGCGGCTGAACGGGTCGAACTTGTAGGTGCCGGCGATGTGCCGGTGCAGGCTGACGCTGAGGAACTGCGTCAGCACGTAGACGCGCTGCACCCCGCCGTTGATGCAGTTGCTGACCGGGATGTCGATGAGGCGGTACTTGCCCGCGAGCGGCACCGCCGGCTCGCTGCGCACCTTCGTCAGCGGGTAGAGCCGTTCGCCGCGCCCGCCGCCGAGAATCAAGCCGAGTACGTCCTGCATGGCGACCTCCGTCTCTCCGCCCCCCGCGCCCCCGTCGGAGTGTAGCAGGTCGCCGGGAAGGGCTCAACAGGAGGCCAGACGGCAGGTGTGCCTCGCGATATTGGCCGAGGTTGTTGGCGGGGGCGTTCCGGAGTTGCCAAAATCGGGAGGAACACCCGCGCCTGGCTGATCTGGAGCCGGACCCACAGGTTCGGTTACAGTGGAAGGAAAGAAGGGGAGGAGGCAACGAGGAAAGAAGGAAGGCGCGGGGGCGCCTCTCGTCTTTCCTCCTTTCCTCCTCCCCTTCTCCCGACGGCTACACGCACGCCAACTCGCGCTGGCGGCGCGGCCGGCGGACCTCGGGCGCGCCGGCGGCGCGCTCGAGCTGCTTCTTCAGCCGGTTGCGGGCGACGTGCAACCGCCGCTTGATGGTGCCGACCGGCGTCTCGAACTCGCGGCTCATCTGCTTCAGCGACCGGCCGTGGATGTAGAACGCCATCAGCGTCGCCCGGTCCATCGGCTTGAGCCGCTCCAGCCCGCGGTACAGCTCCGCCTTCTGCTCGTCGCCGATCAGGGCGTCGAGCGGCCCGCGCCCGTTCGCCTCGGCCTGCTCCAGCACCTCCGGCTCGACGCCCTGCACCGGGCCGCGCCGCGTCAGGCGGTTGAGCGCCATGCGCACCGTGATCTGCTTCAGCCAGCCGGCGAAGCAGTTGGCGTCACGCAGCTGCGGCAGCTTGCGCATGCCGTGCAGGAACACCTCCTGCGTCAACTCCTCGGCCTCCGCCGGGTTGCGCAGCCGGGCCAGCGCGATGCTGTACACCGTCGAGCGGAAGCGCTCCACCAGTTCGCCGTAGGCCCCCCGGTCGCCGGTCTGGGCCAACCCCACCAAGCTCGTGATCTCAGTCCAGGACATCACTCTCTCGCACCCGTCTCGATCCAGGCAGAAGGATGGCTACACCGCCGCGGCGACGCCCGACTCACCCAGGATCATCAAGTGGGGAGCCCGGAGTCTCGCCGCATTTGGCACGCGCCCGCGAGGAGCCACACCCCGAACAGGGATCAAGGATGTCCCTGTGCGTTGCGCGGCCGGCCCGTGGGCAGGCGCGGTGACTGCGACAGTACGCGAAGCCGTCGACCGTCGTTCCGGGTCAAGGTTTGAAGCCGTTGCGTGCGTTCACGGGCAAGCCGTAAACGCACGGAAACAGCCACGTTCCCGACCGGGAGCGCGTCCGCGTCTCGTTCAGCGTGGGATGAGCCCGTTCAGGCGCGTCCGATTTTCGCGTGTCGATCGTCGAAAATCAGACTCTTCCCCGTGTCGAAGCCGCGGTCGGCGTCCTCGTCTCCTCGCGGCGTTCAGCGCCGTGGGGCGCGAACGGATACGAGGGTAAGGTCCGCCGGGAGGAGGTCTTGCCCGCCACGGTCGCCGACGGTTTGTCCTGCGTCAGGCACAAACGCGCGGCGGCCGTGAGACTCGGCCCTCCCGTAACGCGGGACCGTCCGCAAGGACGGGTCCTGCCCGCGAGTATCGCGGGGCTTCGACGGACGAGGACACCGGCATGACCGAGGGACCGACCGGCCCCGTAGCTGGCCTGATTCCCGGCGAAGGCGTTCGCGGGGAAGGACCAACTGACGGCGTCCGGCACGGCGCCCGCGCAGTCATGCGACGGGTGTCGCATCGAGATGGGGATCGCCTTTGCCTGCGGCATGGCCTCGTTGGAACCGAGGCGCAGACCGACGGCCCGACCGTCACAGAGGACGGAGACGCCACACGGCACCAGGGTTTCCATTGTGAGAACCATTGCAGACCTCCGGCGATCAGCGAATAGGACGTCAGCGCCCGCGCGAGCGCGGGTCGGCCGAGCGTCAGGTGGAAAGGATCGGGTGTCTACCTCATAGCACGGGGCGAATCAGGGGTTACAGGGATTGTCCGTTCGAGGGCGGTCGCTTCTCTCTTGTTCGTCGTTCCGGCACGAAGCTTTGAGACGATCCGAGAAAAAACAACGCCCCCGCCATTGTACCCTAAGAGACGTTGGCGCACGAGATAGGTTCGCGGAAAAATCGCGTTTTCCGCCGACCCGGCGCAAGTCCAGGAGTGCGTAAAGCTTAGACCGCGCTAAAAATCGCGCTGCCGTTTCTCCCGCGACTCCCTTTCTCCTGGTAGAAAGGGTTCGTGGCCGAAGGGAGCACGCCGATGACGACTGCCTGGGCTCGTGACGCCGTCCAATTCCTTCGCCGCGCCGCCGCGCCGGCGACGACCGACCTCAGCGACCGGGACCTGCTACAGCGGTTCGCCTCGCGGCGCGACGAAGGCGTCCTCGCGGCCCTCGTCGCCCGGCACGGCGGACTCGTCCTCGGCACCGCGCGGCGCGTCCTCGGCAGCGCCCACGACGCCGAGGACGTCTTTCAAGCGACCTTCTTCATTCTCGCCCGCAAGGCCGCCTCGATCCGCTGGCAAACCTCCGTCGCCGGCTGGCTGCACGTCGTCGCCGGCCGCCTGGCCCGACAGGCCCGAGCCCGCGCCGCCCGGCGCCAGGAGAGCGAGTTGACCGCCCCGCCGCGCTCGCCGCGCGACCCGCTCGACGAGGTCAGCGGCCGCGAGCTGTGCGGCCTCGTCGACGAGGAATTGCGGCGCCTGCCGGAGCGTTACCGACAACCGCTGCTCCTCTGCTGCCTCGAAGGGCTGGCGCGCGACGAGGCGGCCCGGCGACTCGACTGGCCGTTCGACACGCTCAAGTGGCGATTGGAGCGCGGCCGCGCCCTGCTGCGCGAGCGGCTGGCGCGGCGCGGCGTCACCCTGCCGGCGGCGCTGACGGGTCTGCTCGTCGGCGTCGCGGCGCCCGGCACGCTGCGAGCCGCGACGGTCCGGGCGGTGGTGGCGCTGGCGGCGGGAGAGGCGGCGCCGGCCGGCGTCTCGACGGCGGCCCTCGACCTGGCGCGGCGCTTCCTCGCCCCGCGCCTCCTCGGCGGCGCAAAGGTCTGGGCGACATTTCTGGTCGTCTGCGGATTGACGGGCGGCGCCGGGCTGCTGTCGGGGGGAGCGCCGGTCGCGCGGGAAGCGCCGCAACCGACCGTCCCCGAGGAGCGAGCCGCTGCGAAGCGGGAGGCGGCCGAGCCGCCGCTGCCCGAGGAGGCGCTGGCCCGCGTCGGCTCGGCTCGGCTGCGCCACCCCGAGGGTCTCACGAGCATTTCCCTCTCCGCCGACGGCAAGTGGGTCGTCGCCGTCGGTAAGGGGAGCGCCCGCGTCTGGGACGCTTTCACCGGCCGGGAGCGTTATCGCCTTCCCGCGGGGGGCGAAATGTATTCGAGCGTGGCCCTGTCGCCGGACGGCAAGCGATTGCTGATCGTTGACAGCAAATCGGTCAGGCTCGTCGAGTGGATGACCGGCGAGGTCGTGCGCGAAACCCCAGAGGGCTTGCACACCCGCGCCGTCATCGCCCCCGATGCACGCACCTTCGCCTACAGAGACCGGGGCACGATCCGCGTCTTCGACTTCGGCGCGGGGAAGGAACTTCGCTCCTTCCCTGTCGGCGACGACGCGAGCGTCGGCGCTTTCTCCGCCGACGGGAAGAGGGTCGCCCTGATCGACAGAGCCCCTCTCCGCAGGGGCTCCGACACTTTGCGCGTCTTCGACCTGACGAGCGGGAACCTCGTCGTCGCGGTGACGGACCCCACTTACACCTTTAATCGGGTCGCGCTCGCCCCGGACGGCAAGACCGCGGCGACGTTGGGCCAAACCCGCGACGCGAAACTCGATGAGGCCCTCAGCTTCTTCGACCTGGCGACCGGCAAGGTCCTTCGCCGCGTCACCGACCTCGTGAGGACGTCGAGTTGCCTCGCCTACGCCCCGGACGGCAAGCAGGTCGCCGTCGGCACCATGCTTCGCTCCGTGTTGCAGGTCTTCGACCCGGCCACGGGGAAGGAGTTGCGCCGCCTGCGCTGTAACCCGACCGTGGAGCAGGTCGTTTACTCCGCGGACGGCAAGACGCTCGCGTGTTGCAAGAGTACCGGCGAAATCGGCCTCTGGGACGCGGCGACCGGCGCGCCGCGTCCCGCCTCCCCCGACCCGGCCGGCTGCGTCAACAACGTCCGCTTCACCGACGGCGGCAATAGCCTGTTGATCCACGCGCAGGACGTTAGCGTGCGCGACTGGCGGACGGGGCAGACGGTCCGCAGGTACGCCACGCCCGACACGGCGCGTTGGATCTTCGGCGTCAGCCTCTCCCCCGACGAGCGCCTGTTCCCCCTGGGCGAGTTGGACGGTTCGATTCGCCTGCTCGACAGCGCCACCGGCAAGGAGGTGCGCCGCCTCGTCGGGCACTCGGACTACCCGGCCGAGCCGCTCCTCTTCGCGCCCGACGGTCGCCGGCTCTTCTCGCGCGGCTACGACAGCACCGTGCGCGTCTGGGACGTCGCGACCGGCAAGGAGTTGCACCGCTTCAAGGCCGGGGCGCGTTCCTCGGGCGACCGTCTCTCGGTCTCCGGCGACGGCCGCCGCCTCGCCGCCCTCAGTCGCGAAGAGGGGTCCGCCGTCGTCCTCCGCGTCTGGGACGTCGACAGCGGCCGCGAGTTGCGGCGCGTCGAGCGCTCCACCACCGGCTATGGCAACATCGCCCTGTCGCCGGACGGCGCCTCCGTCGCCTGGGCCTCCACGGTGCAGCCGAACCTCGCCTTGTACGACGTCGCCTCCGGCCGCGAGCGCATTTTCGCCGACGCCGGCGTCAAGAGTCACGGCGTCGCCTTCTCGCCGGACGGCCGCACGGTCGCGACCGGCACGGACGACGGAACGCCGCGGCTGTGGGAGACCGCCTCCGGCAAGGAACGCCGCCGAGTCCGAGGTCATGAGTCCGCCGTGTATCACGTCGCTTTCTCGGCGGACGGCCGCTACCTCGCCTCTGTCAGCCAGGAGGCACCGGTCTACGTCTGGGACGTGTACGGGGTGCCGCGCGAGAACGCCCGCGACCTCGGCGACGCCGACGCCGTCGCCGCCTTCAGCGCCGTCCGCCGACTGATCGCGTCGCCGGGCGAGGCCGTGGCGGCGGTGCGGCCGTTCCTGCGGCCCGCGAAACCGGCCGACGCGGAGGGCGTGAAGCGACTGCTCCGCGCCCTCGACAGCGACGACTTCGCCGAGCGCGAAAAGGCCACAACCGAGCTGGCGAAGCGCGTCCAGGAGATCGAGCCGCAGTTACGCAAGGAGTTGGCCGAGACGACGTCGGTGGAGATGCGGCGCCGACTCGAGGAGATTCTTCAGAGGAAAGTGCAAGCGTCGCCGGAGCGGCTGCGCGAGGCGCGGGCGCTGGAGGTGCTGGAGCAAGTGCGTACTCCGGAAGCGCGGAAGCTGCTGGAAGAACTCGCCGCCGGGGCGCCCGAGGCGGGGCTGACGAGAGACGCGAAGGCGACGCTCCAGCGCGTGGGAAAGTAGGGGCCGGGAAGTCTCGGAATCTGTTGCGTGAGTCCCGAAGGGACGGCAGGTCAGCCGGGGGCGTGAACCTCGGCCGTCGGGTCAAAGTTCCATCGCGCGGGCAAGGGGGCGGAGCAGACGGCGCACTCGAAAATCCCCTGCCGCACGACGTTCGTCGTGCCGCAGAGGACGCAGCGCCGGAAGACGAACGCGGGGTCGAACCCCTCGGGGCCGGCAAGCCCGACCCGTCCCAACAGTTCTTTCACGGCGAGCCACGAGTCCGGTTCCGGACAGTAGCCCGTGGACTGGTTCGTCACCCAGGCGACGGCCGCCGCGCCCGGCGAAAGCCGGAACGCCATTTCACCCGCCGACCTCACGGCACGTCCCCCGGCGCAGGCCACGTGCTCGGTGCGACGGTCGGCGACGAGCAAGGCTCTGTCCGCGTCGACGACGAACGTAGCGACGACGGTACGGGATCTGTCCGCTTCCTGGCCTGTTTCCTCGATCCAGGCAAGAACGTCCGCCGGGCGCTCGATCCTCACACCTCCCCGTGAAGAAAGGGCGCGGCGCGCGATGCTCTTCGGGCCGACGTAGCGGTACAAACGCTTCATCGTCCCACAAGCCTTCTTCTCGTTACCCCGCGAGCGCTTTCGCGACCTCAGCCCCGAACGGCGAAGAGGCCAGTTGCGTCACGATCACCCGTTCCAGTTCGGGCGGAACGTGCCGCGGCGGGACGGCGTGATGAACGAGGTACAATTGAGCGTTGGTCGCGCCCGCGCGCGGCGCGAACAAACCACGGCGACCGGAGAAACAGAACACCTCTGGCTTGTCATTACCATACCACGGGACGCCGCCGGCCGCGACGGCAGGTGCGTGTCATTGCTCTTGTGTCCTGCCTCGGGGAAAGCTAAAACGCGCGCGGGGAACCCGACCCATGCCGAGAGCCGCTGAGCCGGCGCGCGCTACCGCGGCGTGTCGTTCCGCGCCCGCGGGGCATCGCGCGGGCGCGAAACGGCAAGCCGGGTTGGGTACGTCGGGGGCGCGCCCCGCCTATAATGGGAAAATAGTCCCTGCTTCAAGGAGTCCCCCCGATGCAAGACCGAGTCGCTTACCAGGGCATCACCTTCGACGACGTCCTGCTCGAGCCCGCGTACAGCGAGGTGGTCCCGCGCGACGTGGACGTCCGCACCCAACTCACGCGCAACATCCGCCTCAACATCCCGATCCTCTCCTCGCCGATGGACACCGTGACCGAGAGCGACCTGGCCATCGCCCTGGCGCAGGAAGGGGGGCTCGGCATCATTCACAAGAATATGTCGATCGCCGAGCAGACGCGCGAGGTCGACAAGGTCAAGCGCAGCGAGAACGGCATCATCACCGACCCCGTGACGCTGCCGCCGGACGAGACCGTCGCCACCGCCCGCCGCCTCATGGAACAGCAGAACATCAGCGGCGTGCCGATCACCGTCAACGGCTTCCTCAAGGGCATCCTCACGCGCCGCGACCTGCGCTTCCTCACCGACAACGACCAGAAGCTCGCCGAGGTGATGACCAAGGACAACCTCGTCACGGCGGCGGAGAATACGACGCTCGAAGCGGCCGAGCGGATTTTGACGGCGAATAAGGTGGAGAAACTTCTCCTGGTGGACGATAAATACCGACTGAAGGGCCTGATTACCATCAAGGACATCGACAAGCTCACGAGTTTTCCTCAAGCCTGCAAGGACCACCGCGGCCGGCTGCGCGTCGGGGCGGCCGTCGGCGTCCACGACATCGAGCGCGCGGCGTCGCTCATCAAGGCCGGCGTCGACGTGCTGGTGGTCGACGCGGCGCACGGGCACACGTCCAACGTGCTCGACACGGTGGCGGAGATCAAGCGCCAGTTCGCCATCGACGTGATCGCGGGCAACGTGGCCACGGCGGAAGGGGCGCGGGCGCTGGTCGAGGCGGGCGCCGACGCGGTCAAGGTCGGCATCGGGCCGGGGTGCTTCGCCGCCGGAACCCGGGTCTTGATGGCGGACGCGACGTACAAGAACATCGAGGACGTCCGGGCCGGCGACCGGGTCATCAACCAGCGGGGGGAACCCGTCACCGTCGTCCGGGCGTGGTGTACCGGGACGCGGGAGGTGATGGCGGTCCGGCATACCGCCTCGTTCCGGGAAACCTTCGTGACGCCGGACCATCGATACTACGTCGGCGACCTGAACACGACCGCCCGGAACACAATCGCCTCCCGCGGGTACGCCGCCGTCCTGGCGAAGCCGACCAAGAAGCGGCTGTCGAAGCTGGGTTGGAAGGAGGTCGGGACGCTGGACCGGGACGTGATGCTCCTCCCGCGGCGGGTCGCGTTCGACCTCCCGGCCGGCTTCCGGATCGACCTCGGGGAATTCGCCGTCCGGCAGGCGATGCTGGCCCGCTACAAGGCGGAGGCGGCCCCGTCCTACGACCTCGGGTATGTGTTCGGCACGTTCCTGGGGGATGGGCACGCCTTCCTGAACCGGGTACGGAATTCGGACATCGGCCGGGTGTCATGGTACTTCGGCAACGGCGAGACGGAAACCGCGGCGAAGCTGGCGAAGTGCGTCGAGGCGGTGACGGGGGTAGCCCCTCGCGTCCTCCCCGGAGAGAAGGTGATCACCGTCCACCTGTACTCGTTACAATGGGCGCGACTTTTCGGGGAATTCGGGAAGCGCCATGAGAAGCATCTGCCGAAGAAGTACCTGTGCGGCGACCGGGACTACTTGCGCGGGTTGTTCGACGGCCTGGTGGACAGCGACGGATACGTCGCGGCGGACGGGCGGGTCGGGTTCCACAACACGTCCGCGCAACTCGTCGAGTTGTTCAACGTGCTGTGCTTCCTCACCCAGGGGAGCTTCCCGAACTCCGACACCGCGCCGGCATCGGCGGGGGGCCTCAAGGGGACGGACGCGAGCCGCTGCCGGGAGAGTTTCCGGTCGCGGCTGAACACCAGCCACCGGAAGCGGCATGTGGGCGAGTACCAGGTGGTCAAGCCCCTGGCGGCCCGGCGACCGGGGCTGGCGGTCCCGGTGTACGACATCGAGGTAGACTGCCCGACCCACAGCTTCATCGCCGACAACGCGGTCGTCCACAACTCTATCAGCACGACGCGCATTATTTCGGGCGTCGGCGTGCCGCAGATCACGGCGGTGACGAACGCGGCCAAGGGGATCGCGGGGGACGGGGTGCCCATCATCGCCGACGGCGGCATTCGCTACTCCGGCGACATGACGAAGGCCCTGGCGGCGGGCGCCCACTGTGTCATGCTGGGCGGGCTGCTGGCGGGGCTGGCCGAGTCGCCGGGGCAGGTGATCCTCTACAAGGGGCGCACCTTCAAGACCTACCGCGGCATGGGCTCGCTGGGCGCGATGGTGGCCGGGTCGAAGGACCGCTACCGCCAGGGCGAGGGCGGCCGCGAGAAGCTGGTCCCCGAAGGCGTCGAGGGGCGCGTGCCGTATAAGGGACCGTTAGCCCCGTTCATCTACCAAATGGTCGGCGGGCTGCGGGCCGGCATGGGCTACTGCGGCACACGGAACATCGAGGAATTGCGCACCCGCGGCCGGTTCATCCTGGTCAGCGGGGCGTCGGTGCAGGAGAGCCATCCGCATGACATCTCTATTACGCACGAAGCGCCCAACTACAGCTCCCGCGGGGAGCACGCCGGCACGGACGCCGGCTAGCGTCCTGGGCCTGGCGCTCTTCCTCGCCGCCGGCGCCGCCTCGGCTCAGGAGCCGCGCCCGCTGCCGCCCCTGGCGCCATCGCCGTGGCAGCCCGCCGCCCCCGACATCCGCACCCTGCGCCACCAGACGCCGCCGCCGCCCGCGGCCGAGCCAGTGCGCACCCTCCTCTTCCACAAGCCTTCCGGCGGGCCGCGCCCGCCGGAAGCCCAACAGGTGCAGGGCACGCGCCCGCCCGGCGGCGTCGACATCGACGAGTTCCAGGCGCAAATCGAGCCGCCGGACTTCGCGCGGCTCATCCGCCTGGAGTCCGAGGACGCCCTGCGCGAGCGCATGCGCCAGGAGAAGCGCGACCGCGGCACCGGCGAGCGCTCCGTCTTCCCCGAGGACCGCCCGATCACGGAAGATCGCTTCGCCTCGCGCAAGTTCCCGAACCAGAAGCTGGTCGCCGAGCCGAACTACGTCTGCTACCGCCGGCTATTCTTCGAGGAGAAGAACGCCGAGCGCTACGGCTGGGACGTCGGCGGCTTGCAGCCGTTCCTGTCGGCCGGCGCGTTCTTCTCGGACTTCGTGACGCTGCCGTACCACATGGCGTCCGGATCGGGCCGTTGCTGCGAGACGGGCGCCGGCGAGTGCCTGCCGGGCGACCCGGTGCCGTACCTGCTCTACCCGCCGGGCCTCAGCGCCAAGGGCGCCCTCGCCGAGGCCGGCGCCATCCTCGGCCTGGTGGCGATCTTTCCGTAACGAAAGGGGCGCGCCGCTCGCGGCTTCGCAATTCCGCGACCGGCGCGCCTTCCCTTCGTGCTTCGGGCCGGACCCCTCACGCGGCGGGTCATCGGCGTCGAAGATCCCCGCGCCCCATTTCCCGGCCCTGTTTTGTTCGATCGTGGCCGAGTCGTCTATGTAGGCGTTCGCGTCAGGATCAACGCCGACGAAGCCCCCGCCGTATTTTGCGTAGCAGTAGTTGATGTTCGTGTGATTCAACACGTCCATCGACCCGAAGTTCTCGATTCCCCCGCCGTAGTTTTCTGCGATGCAGTTGGTGAATTCGCAGTCGAGGCCGTCCGGCGTCCCGTCGTTGTAGACCCCTCTTCCCGACCCGAAAACTATTTTTCTCCGAGGGGCTTCGCCGCCGATTTCCCCTCGCAATCCACCGCGCCATGAGAAATAATAACAGGTGGCACTTGCCCCCCGCCGAGGCTCGCCATGACCGCGCTCGACCGCTATCCGGACGACGAACCGCCGGCGCGGCCGCGCGCGTCGCCCGAGCGCCCTCCCCCCGAGGACACCGACGATGCTGAGGCGGCGCCCTTCGACCCCGACCGCGACCTCTGGGGCGCCGTCTTCCTGATTCGCAACCGTCAGTGGGGTTTCGAGTCGGCCACCTCGGACGAACACCCCGGCGCCTGCGCCCACTACCGGGCGGGCGACCGTGACGCGGTCCTGCTCAAAGGCACCGACGCCGACCACCTCCGCTGCGACCGCGGGTATTACTTCGTCCCTCCGAACGCGGACAACGGCCTCACCAAGCTCACCGCCTTCGCCCTCGTGCCGCGCTACTTCCGCGTCCACCGCCTGCGCACCTACCACCCGCAGCGCTACCTCGGCCGCCTCGACGAGGCGACCCGCCTCGCCCTGTGCGACGAACTGGCCCGCACCCAGCCGGAGGACTGAGCATGACGCGCCCGCCGACGGAGCCCGGCGACCTGTACGTCTTCCCCCCCGGCGGCGCGGCGGCACTCGAATGGCTCGTCGTGCGCCCTCACCCGGACGACGCCGGCCTGCTGTTCGTCGTCCCCGTCGACGACTATCCCCGCGCCGGCACGCCCGACGTGGCCCTGGCGGCGGAGGTCGCGGGCCGACCGCGCGCGGCGCGCTGCGGGCAGGGCTTGTGGATCGCCGCCGACCGCTTCGAGGAGCGGCACCGCGCCGGCCGCCTCGCGGACGAGGCGCTGCGCCTGGTGAGGCAGAAGCTCGCCGACCTGGCGCGCGGCCGCATCACCAGCAGCGACGAGCAGCGCGCCGCCGACGACGACTCCGATTACGCCGGCTGGATGGAGGACGTGGAGGCGGCGCGGCAGCGGCTCGAGGAGCCGCCGGGCGGAAGCTCGGGAAACGCGAAAGGGCCGCCCGCGCCTTCATGACGGTGGACGGCCCTTCGCGCTCCGGTCAACGGAAGCTCAGTTGCTGAATTCCGGCCGCCGCGCGGCGAGCTGCTGCTGCAGGCGGCTGACGATGCTCGAGTGCATCTGGCTGACGCGCGACTCGCTCAGGTCGAGGGTGGCGCCGATCTCCTTCATCGTCATATCTTCATAGTAGTAAAGAATGATGATGAGCCGCTCGTTGCGGTTCAGGCCGCGCGTGACCAGGCGCATCAGGTCGCGGTTCTGGATGCGGTGCGTCGGATCCTCGGCCTTCTTGTCCTCGAGGATGTCGATCTCGCGGACGTCCTTGTAGCTGTCGGTCTCGTACCACTTCTTGTTGAGACTGACGAGGCCGACGGCGGTCGCGTCGCCGGCGATCTTGTCGTACTCCTGGAGGCTGACGCCCATCTTCTGGGCCATCTCGTCGGGTCGGGGCGGCCTGCCCAGGCGAGCCTCGAGTTCCTTGCGTGCCTCCTCGTGGCGGCTCGCCTTGCTGCGCACCAGGCGCGGCACCCAGTCCATCGTGCGCAGCTCGTCGAGCATGGCGCCGCGGATGCGCGGCACGCAGTAGGTCTCGAACTTGACCCCGCGCCCCAGGTCGAACGCCTCGATGGCGTCCATCAGCCCGAACACCCCCGCGCTGATGAGGTCGTCGAGGTCGACGCCGTCCGGCAGCCGCGACCAGATGCGCTCGGCGTTGTACTTCACCAGCGGCAAGTATTGCTCGACCAGGAAGTTGCGCAACTCCGTCGTCGCGTTCGCCCGGTAATCGCGCCACACTTGCTGCACATCGTGGTCCACATGCGTCACCATGGACTCCTCCCTGATGTCTGGCAAGCGCAATCGGTGGTCCCCGCCGCCCGCTTCGGCCCGCGCCGGTGTCAGTCCCGGCGCCCCCCGGCCGCGGCAAACGGCTCCGCCCACGGCGAACCGACGTCCTTGGGGCGTCGCCTCGCGGCTCCGCCCTTTCCCAGTACGTCCGATCCGTGATGGCTGTCTGATCCGCCGAACTCTTGGCCCGGCTCGACGAAGCGCGCGACGGCTCCCCTGCCGCCGCGCGACGCCGCCGTTCCGGCCATTTCGGATCCCATCCGTGGACTGGTGATGAACCCCCTGGGGCCGACGTCGCTTGCCGAACCCCGTCCGTAGCGGCCCGAAAAAAGCCGGGCCTCCTCCTCCCCTGTTATCGGTCGCCGCGCGCCGGCCGCTGAAGCAAAAGCCACAGTCCCGGACATGAGGCCCGGGTCGCGCGTGCGGCGGGCGCGGGGAACGACGTCCTCGCGGACGGTGCCGCCGACTCCGGAACGTCCCCCGACGCCCGGCGAAGGTTGCTGTTTCCCTGACTCCGGCTCGGTCGTCCTCGCCGAAGACACGGTCGTTGCGCTAACAAGGGAGGCGGGCCTATAAATGAGAAGGCCGCGCGTGTCAAGACGGGGTCGGTCCGGCCGCCGGCGCCGCCGGCAGGAAGCGCAGGTCGCCGTCGCGGCGCGTGACGCCGGCGCGGTCGAGGTACTCGCACAGCGGCACCGCGTACTTGCGCGTGGTGCCGAGCAGGTCGCGGATCTCCGCCACCGTCAGCCCGCCGCCGGCCGCCAGGCGCTCCGCCACGCGCTTCCGCATCTCCGCCTCGACGTCGCCGTGCAGGTAGACGTCGCCGGTGATCGCAACGAGGTAGCCTTCCGCGACGCACACGTCGAACAGGTCCTTCAGGTTGGCCGCGTTGCCGCCCGCCGACCCCGCGAAGCTCGACGGCTCCGGCGGCGTGAACCGCGCTTGCAGGTACTCCGCCACGACCTTGTCCTTCAGCTTGCGCAGGTTGGCGCTCAGCTTCGGCTTGAAGTCGGCGCGGGCGATTCGCCGCTGGTCGCCGACGACGCGCTTCTGCGCCATGAGCCGGTCCACCGCCGCGTGGACGAGGGCGTCGTCGCCGACGTAGTCGAGCTGCGACTGCACCCGCTGCCGGTCGTGCGTCGTCATCAGCGGGAACTCAGCGTGCATCCGGCCCAGCGCCGTGAGAATGCGCTCGTCCAACTCCTCAATCATGTCGGCGTGCAGCAGGACGCGCCGCGCCGGGCTGATGACGACGTCGACGAGCGTCTTCTGCGCCTTGAGCCGGTCGATGAGGTCGCGCGCCTGGTCGGGGGCGATGCCGGCGCCGCGCACGAGGTCGGCGTGCGTGAAGCCGCTGAAACCGCCGAACCAGGCGACGGTCAGGGCGCGCTCCTCGGCGCTGCCGCCCCACAGCTTCTCGACGCGCTCGAGCATGTCGAGGTGGCGGCGGCGCACCTTCTTGGCGGCGGGCTGGAGCACCTGGCCGCCGCCGAGCGTCTGCGTCGCCGACGGCCCGCGCACGACGAACGGCTGGCCCCACGTCGCCGTCGCCGGCTCTTCGAGGAACACCTGGGCCAGCGCCCACCCCCCCGGCTCGACGGCGTCGGCGTCGAGGACGGCGACCTTGCCCATGACCTCGGCGGTGCCGATGTGGAAGCGGATCGAGGCGCGGTGCTTGATCGGCCGCCGCGCGTCGGCGAGGCAGTGCAGGCGCACCGTCATGACGCGCGACGGCACCAGGTAGCCGGGCGTCGCCAACTCCTGGCCGCGAATCACGTCCTCGTGATGGACGCCGGCGAGGTTGATGGCCGCCCTCATGCCGCGATGGACTTCCTCCACGGCGTGGTCGTGGTTCTGGAGGGAGCGGACGCGCACGCGCTCGCCGCGCGGCTGCCACTCGACCTCGTCGCCGACGCGAGCCGTGCCCGACGTCACGCTGCCGGTGACGACGGTGCCGTGCCCCTGGACGATGAACGAGCGGTCGATGCTGAGGCGAAACCACTCGGCGCCGGTGCGTTCCTCGACCTTGCGGCACGTCTCCGCGAGGGCCGCTTTCAGGGCGTCGAGGCCCAGGCCGGTGGGCGCGGACGTGCGCAGGATGGGGGCGTTTTCGAGGAAGGTGCCCTGGACGAGGTCGCGCACCTCCAGCTCGACGACTTCTCGCGTCGTCTCGTCGACGAGGTCGCACTTGGTGAGGGCGAAGACGCCGTGGCGCAGGCCGAGGAGGCGCAAGATTTCGAGGTGCTCGCGCGTCTGCGGCATGACGGAGTCGTCGGCGGCGACGATGAGGACGACGAGGTCGACGCCGGTGGCGCCGGCGAGCATGTTCTTGATGAAGCGCTCGTGGCCGGGGACGTCGACGATGCCGAGGCGGAAGTCGCCGAGGTCGAGGCTGGCGAAGCCGATGTCGATGGTAATGCCGCGCGCCTTCTCCTCGGGAAGGCGGTCGCAGTCGACGCCGGTGAGCGCCTTGACGAGCGAGGTCTTGCCGTGGTCGATGTGGCCGGCGGTGCCGATGATCAGGTCGCGGGGCATGAGAGTATCCTTGCCGTGGTCATAGCCCCGGAGGGGCGGCGGATCGTAGCCCCGGGTGGAGCGTACTCGCGCATCCTGGGGAATCCATCCGGGGACAGCATCATTCGTTGAACCCGCGTAGCGGGTGACGGATCGTAGCCCCGGGTGGAGCGTACTCGCGCAACCCGGGGAACATGCAACCCGGGGAATCTATCCGGGGCCGTGTCGATGTATTGAACCCCCGGAGGGGGTGACGGAAATGGGACCCGTCCCCGGTC
>JBBROG010000142.1:0-21899 GCA_038229635.1 Gemmatales bacterium | reverse complement strand
GAGCAGGAGACCCTGAACGAAACGCCGGGCGTGACCGCCGTTACCCCCGTGGCCGAACGGGGGCGCGTAGCGGTCGAGGAAGGAATCAAACGCCGGCTTGAGTCCTTGCAGTTGCTCGGCATCCATGCCCGGCTCCTTTGCGGTGGCGGTCCGTGTCCTCCCGATACGACATTAGACTTGTACCAAAACTCTTCATTGCGTGGAAGAACAATCGTTGGGGCGCTGTAGTATTAGAGTCTGTTCCGGAAGCCCCTCGCCCCCGTACTCGGGGGCGAGGGGCCGGGGGTGAGGGGGATTTCCTGGCGAAAAACCGACCCCTCACCCCCAACCCCTTTCCCCTGAGTACAGGGGCGAGGGGGGCTGACGGACCAGACTCTTAGCGACTCTGTCGCAGCATCGTCCCCGGAATGAGCAGGTCGAAGGAGCTGCCGCGGCCGTGCTCGCTGGCCACCTCCAGCGTGAGGCGCAGCTCCTCGACGAGCCGGTCGACGACGGCGAGGCCAAGTCCGCTGCCGCCGGACGACGAATCGCCGAGGCCGGCGCTGCCGCGCTCGAACGGCTGGAAGATCGATTCCTGCTCCTCGGGCGTGATGCCGCTGCCCGTGTCGTGGACGCTGAGAACGAGGCGCCGCCCTCCCGGAAGCCCCGTGCCCTCGCGCCACGAGGCCGCGAAATCGATGCGGCCCGCCGCGGTGTAGCGGACGGCGTTGCTGAGCAGATTCCCCAACAGGCGGCCGAGGCGGACGCGGTCGGTCTGGATCTCCCAACCGCGCACGGCCTCGAGGCACGGCTGGAGCGTCAGCCCTTTGTCGCGGGCGGAGACGCCCATCTCCTGGGCCAACGTGACGAGGAACGGTTCGAGGGGCAGCCAGGCGAGTTCGACGCGGCGCCCGCCTTGCGCCGGCCCCCGGCACCATTCCAACAAGTCGCTGCCGACCGCGAGGGCGTGTTCCGCCGCCGCGCGGACGCGCTCGAGCAGCTCGAGGCGTTCCTCGGGGGACGTGCTCTCGTCCATCGCCAGGTTGACGAGGAGCTTCAGCGCGTGCAGCGGCGAGCGCAGGTCGTGCGCCAGGCCGGCGAGCACCTGCCAGTCGGGGTCGGGCGGGCGGACGAGGACGCTGCCGACGATGGCGATCACCTGCCCGCCCGGCTCCCACAGCGGGGCGGCCGTCCACTGGAGGTGCTGGACCGCCCCGCCCTTGCGGGTCAGGACGAACGTCGCCTCGCTCGGCCGGCCCTCGCGCCAGGTGCGTTCCAGGGGCAGTTCGCCCGGCAGGACCGGCTGGCCGGACAGGTGCTGGAGCGGTTGGCCGGCCAGGTCGGCGGCGGTGAACGGGACGCCGTCGACCTGCATACGGCGGGCGTTGTCGTTGAGGCAATAGAGGAGGCGGCGGCGCACGTCGAGGTAGACGTGGCCGAGCGGCGACGCACTGTCCGAAGGGGGCGACGGTTTGGCCTTGCCTCGGCTCGCGACAGACTTCGGGGACGGAGACGACATGACACACTCCGCGGGCGAACCGGGGGCAGTGCCGGCCTGCGTCTCGAAACCGGGTAAGGCGACGGTAGGGGGGGCGGGGTTCCAGGTGGATATTGTGAGCGATACGGCCTCCGGGCACAAGACAAATCCGCGTCGGCGCCGAGGGGGGTGATATACTGCGAGGCGGAGGAGACGCCATGAGTCACGACGTACCGCGCGAAGTGTTGCTCGCTCACGCCGAGGAGGCGGACCGCCTACCCGTCTGGCCGGCGGCCTCGTGGGACGCCCTGCGCGGCGCCGGCGTGCCGGCGTGGTGCCTTCCCCGGAGCTACGGCGGACTCGACCTGTCCGCGGCGGAACTGCTCGACGGCTACGAGCGACTGGCGTCGGCCTGTTTGACGACGTGTTTTCTCCTCAGTCAGCGCGACGCCGCTTGCCGCCGCCTCCGCGACGCGGACAACACCGCCCTCGCCGCCGAGCTGCTGCCGCCGCTGGCGCGCGGGGAGACGTTCGCGACGGTCGGCCTGTCGCAACTGACGACGTCGCGCCAGCACCTCGGGCCGGCGCTGACGGCGCGGCTGACGGAGAGGGAACTCGTCCTCGACGGCGTCATTCCCTGGGTGACGGGGGCGGCGCGGGCGGACACCCTCGTCATCGGCGCGGTGCTCGACGACGGGCGCCAGGTGCTGGCGGCGCTGCCGCGCGGCCAGGACGGCGTGCGCGTCGGCTCGCCGCTCGACCTCGCGGCCTTGACCGGCTCGCTGACGGCGGAGGTGGCCTGCGCCGGCGTCCGCCTGGAGCGGCGCTGGCTGCTGGCGGGTCCGAAGGAGCGCGTCATGAACGTCGGCGGGCGGGCGAGCACGGGCGGGCTGGAAACGTCCTGCCTGGCGCTCGGCCTGACGGGGGCGGCGGTCGACTCGTTGCACCGGGAGGCGAAAGCGCGTCCGGAGCTGCGCGACACGGCGGAGCGGTTGCAAGCGGAGCGGGCGGGGCTCAGGCGGGAGATGCACACCCTGGCGACGGGCGGGGTGACGCCGGAGGCGGCGGCGCGGCTGCGGGCGGAGGCGAACGCCCTGGTGCTGCGGGCGACGCAGGCTGCCTTGGCCGCGGCCAAGGGGGCGGGCTTCGTGCGCGGCCACCCGGCACAGCGCTGGGCGCGTCAGGCGCTGTTCTTCCTCGTCTGGTCGTGCCCGCGGCCGGCGATGGAGGCGACGCTGGCGTACCTCGCGCCCGCCGCTTGCCACTTAGCGAGCGCGTCGCAAGGCGAGCGCTAAGCCGCAAGCGGCGGGGGCTATTTGCGAACGATCTCGGTCGGCAGGAGGTAAAACGCCACGACTGCGGTGAGGATCGCGATGAGCAGCAGCGCGACCCACTTCAGCCACTCCGAACTTTCCGGACGGGACATACGCTGCGTTTGCAGGTCGATGTGCGGCATCAGCAACTCGTCGTCGTCCTCTTCCGGCCGCGAAGGCGGCGCCGGGCGATACGACTCCGCCGACGGCTCGCTCGCCCCCGAGGGGAAGGAGTCCGCGGGCGGCGCCGCCGGCATCCCCTGCGCCGGGCTGATCGGCGTCGCGGGGCGCTGCACCGTCAGCGGCGCCGGGCCGACGACGAGGTCGCGGAACTCCGGGTAGCTGCGCAGGTTCTCGAACGCCCCCGTCTTCGTCCGGCTCGCCCGGACGTTGCTCGCGTCCCCCAGAAGTCCCTCGCGCAACGACTTGCGGATGGCGGCGATGGTGCCCTTGACCGTGTGCGTCGTGCCGACCTCGTCCTTGTAGACGAGATACCACAGATCCGGACTGGCGCCGAAGTTGTTGTCCTCGGCCGACGGCAGCCGGCGCGTGCTCTTGCCGGTCAGGTCCTCGACGAACTCGCGGCACGAGCTCGGGCGCGCGTTGGGGTCGGCGCTCATGGCGCGGCGGATGGCCCAGTCGATGCGGTCGGACAGGCTCGGCACGAGCTTGCGCGCCGGCGTCAGCTCGTTGTGCATCTTCTTCATCCAGGCGTCGAGCGGGCCGCTGGATTTGAAGGGCAATTCGCCGGTCACCATCATGTACAGGGTGGCGCCCAGGGCGTAGATGTCGCAGCGCAGGTCGGCGTTCTTGGCGTTGCGGAACTGCTCGGGGGCCATGAAATGCGGCGTGCCGAGGCCGCGGCCGGTGCGCGTCAGGTTGAGGTCGGTGTCGACCTCTTTCACCAGCCCGAGGTCGGCCAGCTTGGCGGTGCCGTCGGGCGTCACCATGACGTTGTCCGGCTTGACGTCGCGGTGGATCATGCCCATCTTGTGGGCTCGGTGCAGCCCCTGCGCCGTCTGGGCGACGATGCGGATCGCCTCCGTCTCGGACATGCGGCCGTCGCGCGCCAGCTTCTGGCCGAGCGATTCGCCCTCGACGAACTCCATGACGAGGTAGGGGACGTGTCCGGCCTGGCCGAAGTCGAGGGCGCGGACGATGTTCGGGTGGTCGAGGCGGCTGGCGGCGCGGAACTCCTGCTCGAAGCGCTTGACGAGGACGGCGTTGCCGGCCATGTGGGCGGGCATGATCTTGATGGCGACGATGTCGCCCGTGTCGCGCTTCTTGGCGCGATAGACGGCACCCATGCCGCCCTCGGCGACTTTGTCGATGAGGTCGTAGTTGCCGACGCTCTGCAAGTCCGACCTGGAGGTATCCGTCGGCATCGCCGATGTCTCCCACAAGGCTGCACGTCAGGGGGAGCGCAGCCCAGGCGCGGAGGCCGTTACACGTTCTCGGGTCAATTTTACATCGCGGGAAGGCTTCCGGCGCAGCAATTTCCGGGAAAAAGGAAAAGCGGCTGCGTGAGCCGGTTCCGGTCGTTGGCCTTTTAGCCCAGCGGCGTCCGCCGCCTCGGCCAGGAACGCCCGCTGGTTCGGCGCCTATTTCACCAGGCGCCATCCCGATTTATCGGCGTCGAGCGCGGCGTGGCCCTTGTAGCGGTCGTTCACCTTGTGCATTTCTTCGACGGTGTCGAAGTAGCCGACGACATGGGCGGCGCTGAAGGATTCTCCCGCCTTCACCGGCCGGCCGTGAATCTCCTCGATCATGACGATGATGTTGTTATTGAGCCGCTGGCTGCACCACGCCTCGTAGACGACGGAGGGTTCGAGCGTCAGACCCGCCAGCCAGGGGCCGTCTTTCCCCGTCTTCGTGTCCCGCAAATGGTAAGCGCGAATGAAATGCTCGGGCGTTCTGTGCGTGTCGCGCCGGTAGTTGAACTTCAAGTCGGGCGGGAACGGGCTGAAGAACTCGCCGGCCGGGACGCGAACCCCTTGAGGGCCGCTCAGGTAACTGAGATAGATTTCGCTGAACGTGTCGCCCTTGTCGTGGCGGACACAGCCCGGCGTGTCGTTGCGGAGGAACATCTCCTCCGAATCGTTCGCGCTGTCGATCTTGTCCATCAAGACGAAATACCGCTCGCCTTTGGGAAACACGAGCAGTTGCGTCCAGCGCGACCCGGGTTTGCGCCCGGGGGCGGCGTACTCGTACTTGTAGGTCGTCTTCACCGCGACGAAGTCCTTGCCGCGGATGATCTCGGGTTGGACCGGCTTCATCCGGTGGCACAGCTGCGGCCCTTCGACCACCCGCTTGCGGTGGCTGCTGCCGTGCGCGTTGAGGGCGTGGGCTCGCCTTGCCGGTTCGGTCTCGTTCGTGTGCCAAAGGTAACGGCCGACGCCGTGCCCGTCCGGGGCGAACACTTTCTCGCCGTAGGCTTCGTCGCTGCCCGCTTCCATGAGCCAGTCGACGACCATCAGCCCGTCGCCGACTTCGCGGAAGCCGGTGGTCTTGTCGAGAAACGACCCTTTTTCGATGCCGGTCATCCACTGCTTGGGATTCTTCTTGGGAATGACGGCTTCGAGCTTGTCGGTCTCGATCTTGATGGCGCGGTCGTCCTCGGTAACGACCGCCCACGGCTTGTCGCCGGGCGGCTCGGCCAGGACCGAGCCAGCGCCCGCCGTCGCGACGAGCAACACGGCCGGCGACAACCTGGCGAAGATCGCTCTGGAAACTCTCATGCGGCGTCCTCGATTCAGGAAGTTCTGGCGGGTCGGGCCGGCTACCCCGTCCGCTACTTCACGCGCCTGAAACACTCCCACGACCAAGCCTGATCCAGAAATACCCAATAGGTATTGTCATCAGTAAACCGAATCTTGAATACCTGTTTCTTGCCCGACTGGGCCAGGCGCGACTTTACCACGATAAATTCATCGTCCTTCCTGATAATTTGATAAGTTCCCGAGTCCAATTCGCCGTCCCAGTCCGTGGTGAACGTGTCGTCTATCCAGGTGACCTTCATCTTGCCGAATAGCTTCTTCAAAGCCACTTCTTGCGTAGCGTTGACCGTCCGGATTTTCCGCCATTCCGTGATCGTCGCTTCCCTATCGGACTGCCACGTCCCGTCGAGGCGCGGCTCGGTCAGCCGTGGTCGATTGAGCAATACGACAGCGGCGACGATAAGTACGCAACTTGCGGCGAGGGCGGCGATGGCCATGACTCTTCACCGACAGCGGCAAGGCCCTTGGAGGCGCCAAATCCTCGGCGCACGTCATCTCACGGCGGACGAGGATTGGGTAGCTCGGCACGTTCCGCCCTCAAAGCGGAAGATGAACCGCTCGTCCGCCTGCAGCCGCAACATGCCTCCTCCTCACGCCTGTCGCCGGGCGAGCAGGCGCGCGCGGATTTCGCCCAAGTCGCCCTGCTGATTCTGAAGCCGTTGTCGAACTTCTTCGGCCTTCTGCTCGCGCCGGGCCAAGTACCCCTCGACTTCGCTCCGATGCCGCAAGTAGTAGGCAATGACGGCGTACACGTCGGGCAGGGCCAGCGTGGAGTACCGCTGCACGATCGTCTCCGGGGTCGCGCCATCTTGGAACGCCCGGACGACCAACTCCAGCAGGACACGCGAATCGCCGACGCGCACGGCTCCGGTGGCATCTTCACGAAGCGGGGGCGCTTCGGCTTGTGCGGTGAAAGCCACGGTGTCGTTCTCCTGTTTGGCTCACGGACCCGTTAGGCCGCTTCGTCCGAAGCGCGCGGGCGGATCAGTTATTCGGACGCGAGGTCTCGGTGCGGAGACCCGGCGCCCTCACGCCCAGGGTCCGTGCCTGGCCCTTGCAATAACAGTCCTCCTCAAACCCGCACACGGGGATGGTTAGGCTAGAGTTTGGACGGGATCGGATCATTGAACTCGAAGTTTGCAAACGACATCTTCGTCTCATCCGGAGTGAGTAGCAGAACTGTGCTGATGTCGCTCTGCTCCTCCTCCGGCAGCTGCCCGAGATACTTCCAGGCTTGCTGACTCCGTTGAGGTTTACCTTGCCCGGCAAAGTCCGGGTCGATGATCCGCACTCGCACGGAAACGGAGTCCTGGCGGTAGAGATCGATCTGTGCCCGCGGGTGGTCGGCTTCATATGTGCGGAGCGCCGCCATAATCTTGTCGATGACCTCGTCGGACTTCCCGCGTGGGATAGTGATTGCCATTTCAAAATCTCTCCTTGGCCCACTCGATGATTGCCTCGGCCGCACCCAAGAACGCCTCAGCCTCGTCCGCACGGACCGAACGCGGCGTGTAGCGGAGATCCGTTGACCAGTCGTTTACGAGAGTGAAGTGCTGGGTGACCTCGCGCGGAAACCGCGCTCCTCCGTTCGTCAAGTAGAGGCTCCGAAGCCACTCATATTCATGGGCCTTATTCCCTCTGAATGACTTCAGAGTGTCAGGTCGAGCGCCTGCGGGCACTGCCATGAGGACCAACGCTTTGAGGATGCACTCGATCCCATATCCTGCAAGGTACACCGCCCCGGTCGTGTAGGTAGCCTCGAGGAGAACTTGCGCTTCTCTGTACCGCTGCAAGGCACACCGATAGAAGAGGCGCGCGTCACTCGAACTCGGGATAGGCATCCGACGCACCTCCCTTCAACCCCATGCCCTTTCTCGGCCTAACGACACCGTTCAGCCGCCCGGCCCTCACACCAGGGAGCTTGGCGTCTCGAAAAGCCGACATGCGGGCCGGGTCAGCTGCAGCGCCTGGTTCGGCCTAACTCCCGCCACCCCTCGGGGACGAACGGCCACGGCCCGGCCGGCAGTCCGCCCGCCCGGTAGGCCTCCCACAGCCCGTCCACCCACGGGTGCTCCCACAGCACCGCCCGCGACTGGGCGATGAACTCGAACTCCTGCATGACCAGCGTAGACAACTCGCAGGTCAGGTCCTCGTCCGGCTGGTGGCGTCCGAGCGCGGCGTGGGCGGTGTCGTAGGCGGCCGACCGGATGGCCTCGAACAGCCCGCGATGGTCCGGGTGGACCGGCAGCAGCCGCCACCGGTGGGACAGCTCGTCGCTGGCACCCGAGTAGTTGCCGAGGTAGCCCTGCTGCTGGCGCTCGGCGAGCAGGGCCGGGAGGTCGTGCCCGGCGAACGCCGCGTCGCCGAGCAGCCGCCCGTCCCGTAGGCCAGCCAGAACCTCGTCGAGCCGCCAGTCCACCATCCGCGCGCCCTCTGCGGCCGAACGACACAGCTCAGCAGCCGGGGCCGCTCAGCGACAATGACCCGCGAAAAGCCTACATGCGGCCCCGGTCTGCTGCAGCGCTTGGTTCGGCGGTCTTTTTCGGCAACCGCGAAACGGTCAAATGCGTCAAGCTCGGTTATTCGTCCATCAGCTTTCGGAGCGCTTTCCATCCCTGTTTCTCTCCCTTGAATTTCACTGCCGCATGCGCGACCTTGTCCACGGGCATCGGCAATAGCGCATTCGATTTGGGGATGTAACGACCCTCCTCTTCGTCTTCGGTCCTGAGAACCCTGCTGACCGCGAACGGGAAATCTTCGTGGTAGCTGTTGAAGCCGTAGACACCAGGATACCGGTGGCAGACAATGCACCCATTGGAGATGCTATTGAACGGCTGCATTCGCTTTGCGAATGGTACGGAAGTGCGGTCCTCGAACTCGTCCCATTGGTGAGACCGAAATCCCGTCTTGAAGTCACGTCCATCCGACACGTCACGTAGCCCGCCCGCTTCCCCCGCGAACAGCGCAGCGCGTCGCATTTGGAATTCAACAAACGACTGTGCTTTCGACTCGAGATAGCTGGTACCTACAAACTTTGCAGTCATGGCAGGAGTATCGGTCCGCATCACGCGGAGTTGTACGCTTTCTGTCAATGGGCTGGCAACAACCTGACCTTTAGTTTCGATGAGCAAGGCCCGCCGGACCAAGGCGACTTCAGTCCCTTTGGGCCACTGCGGAATAGCCGGGTTTGGCAGATTCGGGTAATGACCTTTGGTCTTCTCTTCCGTGTTTGACACGTATAACGGCTTGTCGAAGGCCGCTAACTGCTTGAGGAAATTCAGCGTCGACTCACGGCCGGCTGGAAACTTCAGGAAAATCAGAAATGTCGAGTTCGTAAAAGCATTGCCGCTGTCGGCGAGGTGTGCCGGGGCAATCGGTCCATCTTTCCGACCGATGCAAACCCAAGGGCCTTCGGAGTTAAACAAGTCGGGTGGCAGATACCCAAGCTCAGGTTTCTCGGGGTCGAATCTATCGGCAAACTTTTTCGAGATGACGGCCGCAGCGTAATTGTCCGGCAGTTTGGCAATCTGCTCCGGTGTCAGTGCGAGACGATGGATGACTTTGGCGAGCGGGGCCTGGAGCCGCTTCCGATCAGCTTCTGGCTTACCCGCCAGCCAATTGAACACGAGCCAGAGGTCGCGCTGGAGGATCGCTCGCTTCAATGGATCGTCGATGTGCGTCTCGCCTTTCTCCTTGATGAACTCTTCCAACACGGCGACGGCTTGATCCGCCTTTTTCCCTTTCAGTAAGTAATCGGACTCCGCCCACAACAGCGGTTCCAGCCGATCTTCGCCGTACACCTTGCTGTCCGGACCGGCGCGCATGAACAGCATAGCATGGACGCGGTTCCACAGATGATCGCGATCGCGGTGATAGAGTGCCGTGTCAATTGGCTCCTTCTCCGTCGAATCCTGGCCCAGCATCAGAAAGTTGGCAGCGGCAAGGCTGAAGGTTGCCAGGGCGACCAATCGTACACTGAGATACATCACAACACCTCTTGCCGCCGAAACTTCTTATGAGCCTGCGCCCGGCGCAAGCCTAACGCACAAACCTTGCGCCCGGCGCAAGATAACACTTGAGAGCCTATCGGCGCAAACCTCTTCCCTACTTCCGTTTGCGCCGTTTTCGGCCCTGCCGCTCGCCGTGTTATTGCGCGCCGGCGCTTCCTATTCCCCCGAGGCGGTCCAGCGGACTGCGGACGGCCTGGCCGCCGCAGTTCAGCACCTGAGTGGAGATCATTACATCGGGCAGGAGGCAAGTTCCTTGCAGGGGCCTCGTCACTCACGCCCTTGAATAGACCGCGCGGGGCGGCCTTTGTCAAGCATCAACACAGGACGATCGGGACGATTGCAAAGTCCATTTGGCCTGTTATCCTGTTGACGGGAAGCAACTTGGCCGTTTCGCATTCGGAAGGACTCCCCTGTCGACCGCACCCGTCCTCACCCTCCTGGCCGCCCGGCAACACCTGACCGACCCGCGCGGCCGGCGAGGGACAGCGACGAACTCCTCGCCGGCGCGGGCGCGTCGGCTGGTGCGGTACTACGAGAGCGGCAGCGGGGCGGGGGTGCCCGCGGTAATCTGCCGGTACTGCTCCTGCGTCAGCACCAGGCTCAGCGACGCCCCCGCCGACATCGTGGGCGTCAACACGCCCGTCCAGCCGCCCGGGTGCCAGACGAACAGCTCGTCGCGGCCGCTGCCGCCGAACCGCCCCACTTGAGCCTGGTCCAGGTAATTGAACACCCAGGTGCCGATCCGGCCCGACACCACGCTCACGGCCTCGAACCAGGTGCCGTGGGACACCAGCAGGCCGGACCACCCGTCACTGCGGAGGAAGAGGTCCGCCTTGCCGTCGCCGTTGAAGTCGCCGACCGTCACGCGGTCCAGGGCGCCCAGGTGCCAGCCGTCGATCCAGTTCTGATTCTTGGCCGGGTCGCCGGTCATCCAGGCGTTGGTGAAGCCGGCCCCCGTCGAGAGCAGCAGGCCGGCCCAGCCGCCGTTGCGGATAAACAAGTCCGCCTTGCCGTCGCCGTTGAAGTCGCCGACCGACACCTGATCGTTCGGCCCCAGGTGCCAGCCGCCGATCCAGTTGGCGTTCTTCGCGGGGTCGCCCGACATCCAGGCGTTGGTGAAGCCGCTGCCGGTGGAGTTCAGCAGGCCGGCCCAGCCGCCGTTGCGGATGAAGATGTCGGCCTTGCCGTCGCCGTTGAAGTCGCCGACGAACACCTGGTCTTGCACGCCCAGGTGCCAGCCGCCGACCCAGTTGGCGTTCCTGGCCGGGTCGCCGGACATCCACACGTTGTTGAACCCGGCCCCCGTCGAGAGCAGCAGGCCGGCCCAGCCGCCGTTGTGAATAAACAGGTCGGCCTTGTGGTCGCCGTTGAAGTCGCCGACGAACACCTGATCGTTGGGGCCGAGGTGCCAGCCGCCGATCCAGTCCTGGTTCTTGGCGGGGTCGCCGGTCATCCACACGTTGGTGAACCCGGCCCCCGTCGAGAGCAGCAGGCCGGCCCAGTGCGGGCTCCGGAGGAAGATGTCCGCCTTGCCGTCGCCGTTGAAGTCGGCGACGTACAGCTGGTCGTCGGGGCCGAGGTGCCAGCCGCCGACCCACGCGCCCGACTGCCACACGCGCTTCAAGGTGCCGCCGACGTTCACGTACAGGCCCAGCTGCTGGCCGTTGAAAGCCAGTTCGTCGCCGCGGCCGTCGCCGTTGAAGTCGGCCGTGTAGTACTGGTCCGGCAGGGGAGCGGGGTTCTTCGCGGCGATCTTGTCGTTACCCAGCCAGTCCCACTGGGCCTCGGTCTTGTGCGAGTCGCCGTTGATATCGGTCACCAACTCCTTCGTCTTGCCGGTCGTGAACAGGAAGACGTCGGCCAGGCGGTCGTAGTTGAACCGGCCGGCCGCCATGCGGTAGCTGTTGTCCAGGTCGAGCGTCCCGTCAATCCATTCGACGTGGAAGCTCATGCCGTCGCTGATCAGGTGGGCCGCCCACGGCCCGTTGTGGATGAACAGGTCGTCGCGGCCGTCGCCGTTCAGGTCGCCGACGACCACCTGGTCGAGCGGGCCGAGGTGCCAACCGCCGATCCAGTTGGCGTTCCGGGTCGGGTCGCCCGAGATCCAGGCGTTGTTGAACCCCGTCCCCGTCGGGAGCATCAGGCCGGCCCAGCCGCCGTTGCGGATGAAGAGATCCGCCTTGCCGTCGCCGTTGAAGTCGCCGACCGACACTTGATCGTTAGGCCCCAGGTGCCAATTGCCGATCCAGTTGGCGTTTTTCGCCGGGTCGCCCGACATCCAGGCGTTGCTGAACCCGCTCCCCGTCGAGACGAGCAGGCCCGCCCAGCCGCCGTTGCGGACGAAGATGTCGGCCCGGCCGTCGCCGTTGAAGTCGCCGGCGAACACCTGGTCGTGGGGGCCGAGGTGCCAGCCGCCGACCCAGTTGGCGTTCTGCGCCGGGTCGCCCGACATCCAGGCGTTGCCGAAGCCCTCGCCGGTCGAGACGAGCAGGCCGGCCCAGCCGCCGTTGCGAATGAACAGGTCGGCCTTGCCGTCGCCGTTGAAGTCGCCGGCCGCCACCTGGTCGAGGCCGCCCAGGTGCCAGCCGCCGATCCAGTTGGCGTTCTTCGCGGGGTCGCCCGACATCCACGCCTGGGTGAAGCCCTGGCCGGTGGAGAGGAACAGGCCGGCCCAGCCGGTGTTGCTCTGGAGGAACACGTCGGCCTTGCCGTCGCCGTTGACGTCGGCCGCCGTCAGCCGGTCGCCCGGCCCGAAGTGCCAGCTGCCGAGCCAGTCGTTGGCCTGCCAGTAGGTCAGGAACTGGTTCTCGGTCTTGTCGATAAGCGCTAGCTGATGGCCGTTGAAGGCCAGCAGCCCGGTCTTGCCGCCGCCGCTGAAGTCGCCGGTGAGGACCTGGTCGGTGGGGCTCAGCTTGTAGGTCGTCTGGTTGTTGCCGGCCAGGCGGACGGTGAAGACTATCTGATCGCCGACTTTGCGAATCCCGGTAATCGACAGGCCGCTGTCCCGGCCGCCGTAGAAATTGCTGTTGGGGTTGCTCGTGGGGGTGAAGCTGTCGTTGCCCTTGAACGGGTAGAGGGTGCCGGCGGCTCGGGGGCCGGGCCAGTTGTCGGCCGGGTAGGTCGATTCGCCCGGCTTGCCGGTGCTGCTGCCGTCGGGGTCGTACCAGGGGAAGTTGTCGCCGAAGGCCCGGTCGCCGGCCCAGAGCTTGCCGTCATTGCCGTCGGCCTCCTCGACGTCCATGAGGGGGGAATTCGCGACCGCCCCCGGCGCGGCTTCGCCCAGGCGCTCGTTGACGTGGGTGATGAGCAGGCCGCTTTCCTTGAGGCCGCCGTCGGGCGTCCACGGCTTGCCGCTGGTGGAGGTGCGGTACTCCAGCAAGAAGTACTCGGCCGGGTTGTTGACCGGGTCGGGCACGACCTTGATGGCGTCGCCCGTGGTCGCGTAGGGCCGGAGGCTGAACGAGGTCGCGGCCGTCACGGGTCCGTTGACGACGTTCTTGAAGGACATCCAGCCCAGCCGCGACTTGTAGAACGAGCTGGTGTCGGCCATCAGCCCGGGCGCCAAGGCGTCGCCGAGGATGTCCCAGGTGCCGACCTTGCCGTTGCCGCCGCCGTACAGGTCGTAGCCGTTGAGGAAGTTGTGCGAGTACTCGTGGGCCATCGTGCCGCCCCAGGTGTCGGGGTAGCCGGCCGCGTTGCGGGCCAGGTTGTAATCGACGTGGTTGATGTGCCCGATGTGGTAGGTGAAGCCGCCGGCCGTGAACTCGTCGCCCCAGTCGCCGACGATGGCGCTGGGGTGCGTGTCGTAGTGCTGCACCAGCTCCACGGACGGGATGACGCGCTTGCCGCCGTCGGTCCAGGAACCGCTGATCTGCCAGACGCGCTGCGGGTCGAGCTTGACAATTTGCTCGGCGATGTTGCCCCAGTCGCCGGCGTCGTTCTTGTTGGGGGTGATGGTGGGGACGAGGATGTTGCCGCGGGCGTCGCGGTACGTATCGATGCCGAACTGGAAGTTGCCGTAGGACAGGGCCGACCAGTAGTTGCGCATGAACTGGGACGTGGTCAGCGACTCGCCCTCGTGCAGCCAGGCGCGGACGTCGCCGGCGTTGGTGGCGTTGTAGTTGCCGGCGTTGGCGGCCTTGGCGGGGTCGGCGAGGTTGAAGAACAGGGCGACCGACGTGAAGTTGTTGGCCGTCATCAGGGTGCGGTCTTCCAGCGGTTCGACGCCGAGCCCGGCACGGCGGGGGGCGCGCGCGGAGGTAGCCTGGCGGCGACGGGGGGCACGGAACGACATCGTCAGATTCTCCTGAGCGATCGGGAAGTGGACGTACACACGGTCGGGCGGCGTCACAGTCGGCAGCCGGCCGCTGCCGTCGAGCCGCCTCTATAAAGTCAATCGCTATCCGCGGCCAAATCGGACAGCGCCTGACAGATTTTTTGACCTGTCGGCGGACGCCCGGCGCGTTGACACCCTCCCCCCTCTGCGTCTACCCTGCACGCATGGACCCCTCCGACCGTCCTCCCCCCTGGCAATGGCCGCGCTCCGCCTACGTTCACGTTCCTTTCTGCGCCCGCCGCTGCTCCTACTGCGATTTCGCCATCGCCGTCGGCAAGGACGACCTCGCCGACCGCTACGTCGACGCCGTCGCCGCCGAACTGGCGACGCTCGGCACGCCGCAGCCGGTCGACACGCTCTTCGTCGGCGGCGGCACGCCCAGCCAACTCACCGCCCGGCAACTCGAACGCCTGCTCGACGCCGTCCTCCGCTGGCTGCCTCCCCGTCACGGACACGAATTCTCCGTGGAGGCCAATCCCGACTCGCTCGACGCCGACAAGGTTCGGGTACTCGTCGACCGCGGCGTCACGCGCGTCAGTCTCGGCGCCCAGTCGTTCCACCCGGAGCTGCTGCGCCTGTTGGGGCGCGACCACACGGCCGACGAGGTGCCGCACGCCGTGGAGCGCGTCAAGGCGCGCGGCGCCGAAGTGTCGCTCGACCTCATTTTCGGCGCCCCCGGCCAGACGCTCGCGGAGTGGCAGTCGGACCTCGGCCGGGCGCTGGAGTTGGAGCCGGACCACGTCGCGACCTACGGGCTGACCTACGAGAAGGGCACGCCGCTCTGGAAGCAGCGTCGGGCGGGCGCCGTCCGCGGGCTCGACGAGGAGACGGAACTGGCCCTGTATTCTTCCGCCATCGACACGCTGGGCGCGGCGGGCTTCGAGCATTACGAGATCTCGAATTTCGCGAAGCCGGGGAGGCGCTGCCGCCACAACGGCGCCTACTGGGCGAACTGGGCCTATTTCGGCTTCGGCATGGGCGCCGCGCGCTACGTCCGCGGCCGCCGCGAGTTGAACACGCGCGACTTGCAGGCGTATCTCCGCCGCGCCCTCGCCGGCGAACCGGCGGCCTTCCAGGCGGAGGAGTTGCCGCCGGAGGAACGCGCCCGCGAGACGCTGGCTTTGGGCTTGCGCCGCGAGGAAGGCGTGGCGCGGGCGGCGTTCCGCGCGCAGACCGGGTTCGACCTCGACGCGCTGGCGGGGGAGGCAGTCGGCCGCTTCGGGGAGTTGGGGCTGATGGAAGACGACGGCGGCCGCGTGCGGCTGACGCGGCCGGGGAAGTACGTCGCCGACGCGGTCATCGCGGGGGTACTGTGACGCCCGGGGCGCGGAGTCGTTCGACGCCGTCCGCTCACCCCTTGATGACGCCGATGGGACGCATCCGCGCCACCTTGTGCGACAGGCCGGCCTTGTGGACGACCTCGACGACGTCGTCCACGTTCTTGTACGCCTTCGGCTGCTCTTCCGCCAACCCCTTGCGGCTCTGGGCGCGGGCGATGACGCCGCGCGCCTCCAGCTCCTTGTCGATACGACGACCGCCCGCGTCTTTGACGGCGGCGGTGCGGCTCATCGCCCGGCCGGCGCCGTGGCAGGTCGTGCCGAAGGTGCGCTCCATGCTGCCCGGCTGGCCGACGAGGACCCAGCTGGCGCGGCCCATGTCGCCGGGGATAATGACCGGCTGGCCGATGCCGCGGTAGATCGCGGGGACCTCCGGGTGGTCCGGTGGAAAGGCGCGCGTCGCCCCCTTGCGGTGGACCCAGACGCGCTTCTTCTTGCCGCCGACCGTGTGTTCCTCGAACTTGGCGATGTTGTGGCAGACGTCGTAGATGAGGTTCATCTGCAATTCCTGCCACGACCGGCCGAAGACCTTCGCGAACACCTCGCGGGCCTGGTGCATGAGGAGTTGCCGGTTGCACCAGGCGAAGTTGGCGGCGGCGCGCATGGCGCCGATGTAGTGGCGGCCCTCGGGGCTGTCGACGGGGGCGCAGGCGAGCTGGCGGTCGGGCAGCTCGATGCCGTACTTTTCGGGCACCTTACGGAGCATGTGCAGGGCGTCGTCGCACACCTGGTAGCCGAGGCCGCGCGAGCCGCTGTGGATCATCACGCAAACCATGTCTTTTTCGAGGCCCATGACCCCGGCGGCGGTTTCGTCGAAGACGTGGTCGACGACCTGCACTTCGAGGAAGTGGTTGCCGGACCCGAGCGTGCCGCACTGGTCCTCGCCGCGCTGCAAGGCGCGCTCGCTGAGGGAGTCGGGGTCGGCGCCGTCGAGCCGGCCCTCGGCCTCGGTGTGTTCGATGTCGCCCGGACTGCCCTGGCCGCGCTGCACCAGCAGGCGCGGCCCCTCGCGCATGAGCTGCTTTAACTCCTTGGTGGTGAACTTGAACCGCCCCGAGCGGCCGACGCCGGTCGGGACGCTGCGGAACAGCTCTTCGACGAGCGTCCGCACCGAGTGCTTCACGTCGCGCCAGAAGAGGTTGGACCTGATCAAACGTACCCCACAATTAATATCGTACCCAATGCCTCCGGGACATATAATACCTCCTTCGTCCGGATCGGTGGCGCAGACGCCGCCGATGCAGAAGCCGTAGCCCCAGTGGATGTCGGGCATGGCGAAGCTGGCGTGCTGGATGCCGGGCAGGAAGGCGACGTTCGCCACCTGGTCCGGCGCCTGGTCGCCCTTGATCTGTTGCATCAGGCGCTCGTCGGCGAAGATCAGGCCGTCGACGCGCATCCCCGGCTTGTAGCTCTTCGGGATCCGCCAGCAGCACTCGTCCACCTGCTCCAGCGGGCCGCGGTACACGTCCTTCGCCATAGTCCCTATTCCTTCTCAAATATCCACGATCGCTTCGGCCAGCCAGCCGTCGGCGGTCCGTTCGACCTTCAGCCCGTGGTAGGTGACGGCCTTTACCTCGTGCCCCAGTTCGTGCCGCGCCCGGTCGAGCGGCTCGCCCCACGCCGTCCCTTCCAGGCCCGCCGCGCTCACCTTCGCCTCGAAGCGGCCGAGCAGCAGGTGCTCGCCGTCGAAGCGGTACAGCAGCTCGCGCAGCCAGTCGAACAGCAGGTATTCGAGGTCGTCGCCGGCCAGGCGCACTTCGACCTGCTGCAACGGCCGTACCGTCGTCAGGTCTTCGACGACGGCCGCGAAGAGGGCGGCGCCGGCCTCGGCGAAGAGCGCGTTCAGGTCGGCCGCGCGGACGCGCAGCCCCAGGTCGGCCGTGTGTTCGAAGTGCTCGTACATGCCGCTGATCCTACCGCGCCCGCCGCGCCGGCGGTAGTAGAAGACACGCCGGGCGGCGAAAGGTTCGAGTCGTTCCGGGGCGGCGCGGATTCGCCGCACGGTTTTACCACTCCCCGAGGCTCAAGGGCTCTTTTCTCGTGTTGAATCTTGACAAAGGCCGCCCCGCGCGGTCTATTCGAGGGCGTGCGGGATGGGGTTTCCTCCAAGGAACGTACCTCATGCCCGATGTAATGATCTCCGCCCGGGTGCTGAACCGCGGTGGCCAAGCCGTGCGCCGTCCGCTGGAATGCCTGGGGGGCACGGGAAGTGAAGGCGCCGGCGCACCGTAACACGGTGCGGCTTGGAGCGAACCGCGGCACAAGGGGAAGCCCGCATGCCCCTTGCGGCGATGGATCGAGACGTGTTCGTTTGCGCCGGGCGCAAGATTTGTCCGTTAGGGTTGCGCCCGGCGCAGGCTAAATGAGAAGTTCGGCCTCGGGGGATGAACATGGGGAACGGTGAGCGATCAGGTTCGGGCGGCCGGAGCGACTGGCCCGTCCGCATTGCGGGCGGAGTCGGTGCCGCCGCCGCCATGACCCTCGCCCTCCTGTTAGGGCCGGTGGTCGGCATCGACGGGTTCTGGCAAGGGACGATCGCGGTCGCCGTCGCGATCAGCGTCGGGATCGTCCTCGGGCAGTTCGTGGGTAAGCTGCTGTTCCGGCCGCCATCCGGCGGCCCGCCGGATGGCAACAAGGGGGCACCCTGAATCAAAGGCCGAACCAGGCGCTGCAGCAGACCGGGACCGCTGACGGCACTTCCCTGTACAATGTCCCTCGGCGGCCCCGGCTGCTGAGCTTCGTCGGTAGGCCCCGGGAGGAAGACACCGATGGCCAAGGGTGATATGAAAGGCAGGAGTAATCGCTGGCCGTTCCACTCCGCGCACTTCTGGTGGGGCCTGCTCGCTGGTGTGGGCGTTGGCCTCGCATTGGGGGCGGCCCTTGTTGAACTGGAAGTGTTGACCCCACACCGCAAGGCATGGGTCAGCGTGCTCGGTGCCTTGTTGGTGGGCATTGGCGGCTTGGTTGGCAGGCGTGGTCAATCGGGCAACCGAGGCGGGGCCGAACCAGGCGCTGCACCTGACCGGCGGGGCATGTAGGCTTTCCCAGACGTGTGGCTCCCCGCGCCCCGCCGGCAGGTGAGCTATGTCGTTAGGCGGCGGAGGGCGCTCGGGGATGAAGTCGCCGCGTGAAGTCGTGCTAGCGTGGGTCGAGGCGTTCAACCGCCGAGACGCCGGCCGAGTCAATCGCCCCCGTCCGGCCGCGGCGCCTCCGGGGTCTGCGGCGCGCCGGCGTCTTCGGCGGCGGGCTCCTTCCGCGGCGACAGCAGGCGGAGCAGCAGATAAAGGAATAGCTCAAGCGCCAGCAGCGTGCCGGCGCCGACGGCCGCGCCGGCGCCGAGCAGCATATAGTCGCGGCGGCTGATTCGACCCTGGTCGGTGGCCGCGCGGTCTGTCGTCTTGCCCTCCTTCGCGAGGCTCGGCTCGACCAGCTCGACGTCGATTTGCGGGGGCTCCGGCTTGGCGGCGCGGGGTCCACGCGCGGCCCGCGGCGGGGGAGGAGACGCGACGGGGCGCGCCACGGCGACCGGGCCGGGGAGCGTGCGGCCGGCGGGTCGCGTCGGCGCGGCGGCCGGTTCGGCGTCCGCGACGTCGGATTGGCTCTCGACCCACTGGACGTAGGCTTTCATCTGCGGATTTGTACCGGCAGGGGCCGGGTCGGCGCCGGCGCCGGCGCTGAGAAAGACTTGCAGCGCCGCGGCGGCGCGCCCCGGCGTCGGGTAGCGCCGCGCCGGATCCTTGGCGAGCATCCAGCCGACGATCTGGTCGAGCCCTTCGGGCACCGCCGGGTTGACGAGCGACAGCGGCCGCGGCGCCTCGGTGGCGTGCCGCATCAGCTGCTGCATCAGGTTCGTGTCGGCGAACGGCGGTTGTCCCCCGAGCAGGTGGTACAGCACGCAGCCAAGGCTGTAGACGTCGGCGCGGATGTCGGCGCTGCGGGCGTCGCGCGCCTGTTCCGGAGCCAGGTAGTCCGGCGTGCCGAGCAGCGCGCCCTCGTTGGTCAGCCCGAAGTCGGCGGCGCCCTCGCTCCCCTCGTCGAACATCGCGCGGCCGAGGCCGATGTCCATGATCTTCACCGTCGCGTGCAGCGTTGTGTCGGCGGCGCCGGCCGCGGGCGCGGGGACGAGCATCAGGTTCGCCGGCTTCAGATCGCGGTGGACCAGGCCGACCTCGTGCAGGTGCTGCAAGCCGAGCAGCGCCTGATGCACGACGCGCACCGCCTCCGCCGGCGGCAGCCGGCCGCGCCGCGCCAGCACGTCGCCGAGCGTCTCGCCGTCGAGGTACTCCATGACGATGTAGTGGAGGCCGTCGGTCCGCCCCATCTGAAAAGTGCGGACGACGTGGGGGTGCCGGAGCTTCAGGGCCAGGCGCGCCTCGCGCTGGAAGCGGGCGAGCAGCGCGGCGTCCTTCGCCTTCGACGGCGGCAGCACCTTGATGGCGACGGTCTGGCCGAGACGGTGGACGGCGCTGTAGACGCCGGCCATGCGCCCCTTGCCGACGCGCTCCAGGAGCTTGTACGGGCCGAGAAAGAAGTGATCGGCCTTGCCGCGGCGTAGCAAGTTGGCCTGGTACTCGGTGACGTGGCGGTTGGCGACGAGCCAGTGGCAGAAGCGCTCGACGTCGTCCGCGGCGGACTTCGCCTCGCCGGTCCAGCGCTGGTGCAAAGCGCGGATCTCGTCGGCGGACAGCAGCCGGCTGCGCGACAGCAGGTTGCACAGGCTTTGGACGGACGGCTCCATCGGGGGCGCTCCCGGGGACGGGGGACGTTGCGATTGTCCCATTGTCCCAGGGGTGGGGCGAATGGCAAGGCGCCTCGCCGCGCGCCAGACAATTGACGTGAGTCCGCCAGAGCGCTACGCGGACTGTGCAAGAGCACAGGCTTTACGGTTTTTGGCGCTTGCGCGCGGAGAGGAGGTGCCCGCTGCCGGTCTTGGAGGAGAACTCTGTCGGTCGCTCCTTCCCCGGAGGGGCAAAGCATACTTTCAGCGTGTCCCCATCAATCTCGTAGATGCCCAAAAAAATCTTCGCCTTGTCATCGCCCTTGGGGCTCTCGGTGACATCGATCGTCTTGGGCTTCTTCGCCGGATCGACCTTGAAGGTTCCGCTGAAGACGACCTTGCCGTCATTGAGTGCCTGATACTTCCCGTCGGCATCGTAGGTGACCGTGTGGCCCTTGGCTTCTTCGTCGCCGAGCTTCTTCCCGTCGTTCACGAAGGAGAGGGTCCCCCAAGTGCCCGCGAGCGATTTCCTATCTGTTTTGACGGCCTCGTCTTTGTCGTCACCGGCCGCGGCCCGCGGACCGATCCCGGCGATCAGGGAGACCGCCGCCCAGATCACCACCGTGCGCATTCTCATGACCGACCTCCGTTGGAAGAGTGACATAAACTCGGGGGCCGCTGTCGCGCTTCCCCCCTCCGTACAACGTCAGCCCGTGTTTGCCGGCAAAGCAGCGCGGCCTGTCCGAGCGCTCCATCAGGCGAGGCGGAAGCCGTGCCTGGAGAGCGGGAGTGAGCGAATCCGACGACCCGTCGCGGCAAAAAGCGCGTTGGTCAAGGCGGGCAAGACGGTTGTCGGGCCGACCTCGCCGACTCCTCCGAGGGGCCGCGCCCCGCTGTCGACGAAATGCACTTCCACGGGCGGCATTTCCGACATGCGAATGACTTTGTAGTCGTGCCAATTGCTTTCGACGGCGCGCCCCCGCTCGAAGGTCATTTCCGACATCAGAGCGCAGGAAAGCCCCCAGGCCACTCCCCCTTCGATGGAGTTGGCGGAAATGCCGGGGTCGAGAACCGTCCCCGGGTCAACCACGCTGACGACGCGGTGAATCTTCACCGCCCCTTGTGCGGGTAGGGAAATCTCGATGACGTGAGCGAGGACCGTCTGGAACGCTTCGCAGAAAGCAATTCCCCGATACCGCCCCGGTTTCGCGGCGCCTTTCCAGTCGGACTTTTCCGCCGCCAGGTCAAGAACCCGCAGCGCCCGCTTGTCGCCGGCGAGCAAGTCGCGGCGGTAGAGGTAGGGATCCTGTCCCTTGCGATGCGCCAACTCGTCCACAAAACTCTCGAAGGCGAAGATGTTGGGGCCGTACCCGGTGGTGCGCAGGACGGAGGTCGGGACACCGACTTTGAGCAGCTTGAAGTCCACGCGCGTGTTCGGGATTTGGTAGTGAGTCTCCAGCAGTCCTTCCACGCAACTCGGGTCGAAGGTATCCGTGACGGCCGCCGGATAAACGAACTGAAGAATCGAAGGTGACACCAGCTTGTGCGCGACGGCTTGCAAGCGTCCGAACTGATCGATGCCGGCGGTGATGCGGTGCAAGACGGCCGGGCGATAGAGGTCGTGCCGGATGTCTTCCTCGCGGGACCAGATGACCTTTACCGGCAGGCCAACGGCCTTCGACGCCAACACGGCTTGCACGACGAAGTCGGCCACCAACCGCCGCCCGAATCCGCCGCCGAGAAGAGTGCGATTCACGCGCACTTTCTCCTTCGGCAAACCGAGGAGTTGGGAAACGACAATTTGTGTCATTTCCTGAGACTTTAGCAAAGTTAGTGCAGTAGCCCGTTCTCCCCATGCGCATAAACTGAACTCCTGACGCCTCTTGCGTCAGGAGGGCTGCTGATGACTGTTCCAGGGGAGTATGTCCCGGACGTCACCGAGGGCATTACTCG
>JBBROG010000141.1:0-21910 GCA_038229635.1 Gemmatales bacterium | reverse complement strand
GTGCGACAAGCTGAAACACCCCCCCCTTCCACCCGCCCCACGCGGGCGCGTGGCCGAACCCCCCCTCGCCCGCGCTTCGGGCTGGTGAGGGCTCGTCAGGCGCTCTCAAGAAATCTTTCCGTTTTGCGCGTCCGGTTCCCGCCTTCTTCCGGGCTTAGGGAAGTAGCGACCCGGTTGACGCCGTCGTGGAGGGCGGGTACTCGCTCCCGCGTCCCGCGTGCGCGCCGAGGTCGCGTCTCGTCCCCGAAAGCAGGCTTCCCATGCTCGCGAATCGTTCCCGACGTATGCCTCTGACGGTCGAACGGCTCGAGACACGCCTCCTCCTCTCCGCGTCCGGTCAACGCTTCGTGACGGGGCTTTACCCGGACCTGTTGGGCCGGCCGGTCGACCCGTCCGGCCTGGCCTTCTGGAGTGGGCGCCTGGATCAGGGAGTCGGACCCGCTCAAGTGGCCCTGGGAATCGAGGGGAGTCCGGAGTTTCAGGCCGTGACGGTCCGGGACCTGTACACGTCGCTCTTCCGCAGGCCCGTGGACCCGACGGGCCTGGCGGGCTGGACGGGTTTCCTGGCGTCGGGGGGCACGGGGGACCAGCTCAAGGCTCGTTTGCTCGGTTCCGACGAATACTTCCAGCACCAGGGCAGCGGGAACAACGCCGGCTTCCTCGCGGTCATTTTCCCGGACGTGCTGGGTCGCGCCCTCGACCCGAGCGCCTCGGCGGCCTATAGCCGGACCCTCGCGGCCGGCACCTCTCGCACCGCCGTGGCCGCCGGGATCGTCCAGGGCCCGGAAGCCCGGCGGCACCTGATCCAGGGCTGGTACGAACGGTATCTCCACCGACCGGCCGACCCCCAGGGATTGTCGTTCTTCGTCCAGGCCGTGCAAAACGGTGTCACGCCGGAAGGGGTGGCGGCGGCCATCGCCGGGAGTGACGAATACGCGACGCGCCTGTCCATCCCGTCGCCCGACACGACCGCCCCGACGCTCACGCTGACCTTCCCCACGGCCGGGGCGCAACTCGCCGGGACGGCCCACCTCACCGGCTCCGCCGCCGACGCCGGCTCCGGGATCGCCACGGCCCAATTCGCCCTCGACGGAGGCGCGTTCACGGCGCTCACGCTCGGCGGCGGCGGGCAGTTCGATCAGCCGCTCGCGGTCACGCCCCTGACCGCCGGCGCCCATCAGGTCACGGTCCAAATCCTCGACGCGGCCGGCAATTCGACCCGACAGACCGTCGCGTTCACCGTCCTGCCGGCCAACGGCAATCACCCCCCCGTGCTGGCGACGGTCGGGCCGCTCACGACCACGGCCGGGCAGCGCCTGGCGGTGCAACTCCGCGCCACCGACGCCGACAACGACCCGGTGACGTTCGCGCTCTCCTCGACGAACGCCTTGCCGACAGGCGGCCTCGACGGCGCCGGCCGCCTCGTCTTCACGCCGACCCCCGCGGAGGTCGGCACCTACGACTTCCTGGTCACGGCCAGCGACGGCAAAGATCAGGTGTCGCAACCCGTCACGCTCCGCGTCACGGCCGACCCGCTGACGACGACGCGCCTGTCCGGCGTCATCCAGAACACGAGTCAGCAACCGCTCGCCGGCGTGGCGCTGACGGTCGGCGCCGCGCAAACGACGACGGCGGCGGACGGCTCCTTCCTCTTCGACTTCGGCGCCAACCCGCCGCCGGACGACC
Organism: Gemmatales bacterium; assembly: GCA_038229635.1. Taxonomy (GTDB): domain Bacteria; phylum Planctomycetota; class Planctomycetia; order Gemmatales; family Gemmataceae; genus DATFNV01. The sequence continues at coordinate 20,224 of JBBROG010000141.1, read as the reverse complement.
GGCTCAAGGTCCACGGCGAGGGGCTTACCGGCACGGCGGCCTACCCGTTCATCGCCGAAAAGCTGGCCCTGCTCCTGAATCACGACGTCTTCACCGGCGTCAATAACGTCATCGAACGGCCGATCTTCCTGCCGCCGCTCGACATCGCCAACGGCAAGAAAATCGATCCCAATAACGACACGACCGTGACCACGGCGGCCATTCCGGGCGCCGCGGTGTTCGTGGCCAAGGGGACGCTCAAGGACCGGCAGGGCAACCCGTTCACCGGCACGCTCAGCATCACGCGGGTGCCGACCGGCCTGACGCCGGCCGCGCTGCCGGCGGACTTGCACCCGGACCTGGTCGTGACCATCCAGCCGGGCGACATGGTCTTCACCCAGCCGGCTCCTTTGACGATGCCCAATCCCGGTTATACGCCGGGGACGTCGATGGACCTGTGGTCGATCAACCCGACGACGGGGTTCTTCGACAAGGTCGGCACCGGCCAGGTCAGCGCCGACGGCGCGACGATTCAGACCGTCAGCGGCGGCATCCGCAACAGCAGCTGGCACTTCTTCACCAACACGCCGCCGGCCGCCACGGCGCCGAAGGACAACCCCAAGAATCACGCGAGCGTCCCCCCGTCGGCGGACCTGGCCTCGCTGCTGACGATTCCCACGCTCTCCTCGGTCGTGTCGCCGTTCCAGGTCTGCAAGCGGCCCGGCAGCTCCGACCTCGACATGCACTCCGGCGCCGTCACGGAGACGCACGACCTCCCCACGTACCAGTCGCTGGGCGTGGCGCGCGGCCTGACGCTGACCTACGACTCGCTGCGCGCCGACGCACGGCCGATCGTCCACGTCGGCTTCGGCGACGTCGACCCGGCGACCTACTCGGTGCCGAGCGCCCTGCGCCTGGTGGCGAAGCTGTCGGTCAGCCGGGGCACGTTCCGCTACGACGTGGCGGGGAACGCCGGCGGCAGCCAGAACCTGACCGGCGGCGAGAACTTCTGGACGATCCCCTCCGCGCGCGGCCCCGTCGACGCGGCCCTGCAAGTCGACCTGCGCGCCCTGCCCTCGGGCCGCTATAACTACACTTTGACGAGCGGCGTTCTCGGCTTCTCGAACGGCGGCGGCGGCTACATCGGCACCTCGACGGAGTCGGGCGGCGACGTCGTCCTGGTCAACGGCCTCGACGGCCCGTTCGGCAGCGGCTGGGGGATCGCCGGCCTCCAACAACTCGTCGTCAACCCCGACGGCTCGGTCCTGCTCATCGACGGCGGCGGCACCGAGGAGGTCTTTGAAGCGCCCGCGACCGCCGGCGGCCCCTACGTCGCGCCGGCCGGCGACTTCTCGACGTTCGAGCGCCTGCCCGACGGCACCTTCCGCCGCACCCTCACCGACCAGACGGTCTACACCTTTAACGCCCAAAACCAACTCGCCCAGGTCCGCGACCGCAACGGCAACGCGACCGTGTTCAGTTACGACGCGGCGGGTCATTTAACGAAAATTACCGACCCCGTGGGCTTGACGACGACCTTCTCTTACAACGCCGCTGGTAAGGTGGCCGTCATCACTGACCCGGCCGGGCGAATCACGCAACTCGCCTACGACGCGGCGGGCAACCTGGCGCAGGTCACCGACCCGGACGGGTCGCAGAACCGCTGGGAGTACGACGCGGCGCACCACCAGACGGCGGCGGTCGATAAACTCGGCCATCGCGGGCAGGATTTCTACGACTTCGCTGGCCGGGTCACGCGCTCGGTCCTCGCCGACGGCACCGGGGTCAAGGTTTCGCCGGCCGAGACGCTGGGCCTTTACCCGCCGGGGGCGACGAGCGACCCGGCCAACGCCCCGGCGGCGGTCGCGTCCGTCGCCGCCACGGCGACCTACACCGACGGCGCCGGCCACGTCATTCACGAAGTCCTCGACCAACTCGGACAGGAAGTGAGCGCCTTCGACGACGTCGGCCCCCTGCCGACCACGAAGCGCGACGCCCGCGACCTGGTCACGCAGTCCGCCGACGCCCGCGGCAACAAGACCGATTACACCTACGACGCGCGCGGCAATCTGCTGACGGCGCGCGACACGCCTTCGACGGGCAGTTTCACCGAAACCGGCGGCCAGGTCGTGGTGGAAGCGGAACACTTCGGCGCGCGGAAGGCGGCCGCCGACGGTCATGGCTGGCGCGTCGTGCCCGGCGAAGATGCCGGCGTCAACCCGGCCGTCAACTTCCGCGGCACGGGCTTCTTACAGGTGGTCCCGGAGACCGGCGCCTTCGACGGCAACCCGCTCGCCGACAAGGCGGCCTACGTCGACTACAAGGTCCACGTCACCACGACGGGCGTTTACCAGCTGTACACGCGCTCGGCGTCCTTCGACGTCGGCAGCGATTCCTTCTACGCCCGCGTCCTCGAGCTGCACGACGGCCCCGGCGGCGCGGTGGCGGATTACTACCAGTACACGATCTACAACGGCCAGGATTTGGGCGCGTCCGGCGCCTGGCGCGGGACCGCCGGCCTGGAAACGGCGGGCGGCTACCCCGGCGAGCAGGCCGCGACCTGGAACATCACGGCTCCGGGCGACTACACGCTCCGCTTCTCGATGCGCGAGGACGGCGCCATGCTCGACGCCTTCGTCCTGCAACTCCAGAGCCTCCCCGCGCCCACGGGCCAGGGTCCGGCGGAGTCCTCGACCAACGGCGGCTCCGGCACCGTTCAACGAAGTTTCACCTACGACGCGACCTTCAACCAGCTCACCAGCGTCACCGACGAATTGGGACACCAGACGCTGTACCAGCTCGACCCGGCCAACGGGAACGTGCTGACCATCACCCACGTCGTTGGCGCCGTCGGCGGCGGCGACGACCAGGTGATCCGGACCACGTACACGGCGCACGGCCAGATTCAGACCACGACCGACCCGCTCGGCCGCGTCACTCGCTACGACTACGACCCGCTGGGCCGACTGACGTCGACGACCTTCGCGGCGGGAACTCCCGACGAGGGCGTGCGCCGCTTCGAGTACGGCGCGGCCGGCAACGTCGCGGCGCGCGTCGACGAGAACACCAACCGCACAGAATACACCTACGACGCGATGAACGGCCTCGTCCGGGTCCACAACGCCGCCGGAAAGGACACGGCGCTGACGCACGACGCGTCCGGCAACCTCGTGAAAATCACCGACGCGCGGGGCAACGTCACGCGCTACGAATACGACGCCTTGGGCCGCCAGACCAAGGTCGTCGACCCGCTGGCCGGCCAGACCCTCATGACCTACGACGCGACGGGCGCGTTGCTGACCGCCACCGACCCGCTGGGCCACGTGGCCCAATACGCTTACGACAAACGCAACCGCCGGACCGAAGTCGTCGACGCCAACGGCGGGCACACGAAGCTCCTTTACGACGCCGACAACAACCTCGCCGGCGTCACCGACTCCGCGGGAAACCAGACGACCTACGTCTACGACGGCCGCAACCGCGTCGTCCTCGAAACCGACCCCCTGGGCCACTCGACTCAGTACGCTTACGACGCCGCCGACCACCTCGTCTCCAAGACGGACCGCGACGGCCGCCAGACGACCTACGCCTACGACGACCTTGGACGACTCGTCACCCAGACGTGGGTCGGGGGCAGCGACGTGTTCCGTTACACGTATGACTTGGCGGACCAACTCCTGTCCGTCACCGACACTGCCAGCGCCCTGGCCTACACCTACGACAACCGCGGGCGGGTGGTGACGGTCGACAACAACGGCACGCCGGACGTGCCGCGCGTGGTCCTGACCTACGCCTACGACGCGGCCGGCAACACCCTGTCGGTGGCCGACGCGATCGACGGCCGGGCGGCGGGCGTCACGGCCTCGACCTTCGACGCCATGAACCGCGTCACCCGGATCACGCAGGGCGGGGCCGGCGTCGCGCCGAAGCGCGTCGACCTGACCTATAACGAGATCGGCCAACTCAGCTCGCTGGACCGCTTTACCGACCCGGGCGGCGCGCGTTTCGTTGCCGGCAGCACTTACGGCTACGACGCGCTCAACCGCCTCGCGGGGCTGACGCACCACAACACGACGGCGACAGTGGCGTTCGAGACGCTGACTTATGACGCCGCCGGCCGGATCGCGACCGTGACCGACGGCGACGGCACGACCCGCTACAGTTACGACGCCGCGGGCGAGGTCGTCGGGGCGGCGCACGGCTCGGCGGCCAACCCGGACGAGACCTACGCCTACGACGCCAACGGCAACCGCACGGCGTCGCCGGGCCACGCGACCGGCACCCGGACCGGGCCGGGCAACCGGCTGGCCTCCGACGGCACGTTCAACTACGAGTACGACAACGAAGGCAACCTGGTCCGGCGCACCGAAATCGCGACGGGCAAGGTGCGCGAACTGGCCTGGGACTTCCGCAACCGCCTCACCTCCGTGACCGACAAGGACGCCGCCGGCACGGTCGTTCAGCGCGTGGCATTCACCTACGACGCCCTGGACCGGCGGGTCCGCAAGGCCGTCACGCAAGCGAGCGGCACAACGCAGACCCTGTACGTCTCCGACGGCTACGACGTCATTCTGGAGTTCCTCGACAAGGACGGCGCCGCCGGCCCGAACGCGCCGGCCCTCGACCGGCGCTACCTGCGCGGGCCGATGGTCGACCAGCTGTTGGCCCAGGAGGACGCGGCGGGCACGGTCCTGTGGCCGCTCGCCGACCACCTCATGACGGTCCGCGACGTGGTGGGAAGCAGCGGCGCGGTCGTCGACCACGTCACCTACGACACGTTCGGCAACGTCCTCGCCCAGTCGAACCCGGCGGCGTCGAGTCGCGACCTGTTCACGGGCCGCGAGTACGACGTGGAAACCGGCTATTATTACTACCGATCTCGCTATTACGCTCCGGACCAGGGCCGGTTCCTCGGCGAGGACGCCCTGGGGTTGCGGGCCGACACGAACCCCTTCCGCTACGCCGGCGCCGACCCGGTAAACCGCTCCGACCCGACCGGCCACATCGCCCCCATCGTCGGTTACGTCGCCTACACCGCCCTGGGCGTGTTCGTGATCTGGGTGGCCGACGCGCTCGGCGAGGAGGGGTACGGCTGGGCGACGGGCGAGTCGCACGGGCATCAGCCTTTTGACGTCCGGGTCGAGATCAACAAGGTCCGACTCCAGGTTCACCAAGAAATGGGATTCACTCGCTTCACGAGCGGCCACGCCTGCGGCAATTACGCCGACCGCTTCATGGACATCTGGAACAAGACCAAGCCGGGCGGCTACGAGGCGAAGGCCGTGGACGCCACCCTCATGGGCCACACCTGGGTGCGCCTCGAAAACACCAAGACGGGCCAGCACATCATCGTCGAGCAGTACCTCTTCAAGCCGGACCAGCCGTCGTCGTCGCCGTCGCCGTCGCCGTCGCCCGAGCCCCAGGCCGAGGGACGGGGGCTGCCGGGTTACTATCGGGACGTGGGACTCGGCAAAGACGAGTGAATCGGACCGACGGCCCTCAGCCGTCGCGTTTTCCCCGGCGGGGCGGCCGCGCCATGAGCCACGCCGTCGGCGCCAGCACCAGCGCCGTGCCGAGCAGTTTCTGGGCGCCGACCGGGTGGTGTCCCAGGAGCCAGTCGAGCGCTAGGGCGAAGACGACCTGCGTCAGCCCTACGACCGAGACGCGCGACGGCGGGCCGGCGGCGAACGCCTTCGTCAGGAACAGCTGCCCCACCGTCGCCGTCGCCCCCACCCCCAGCAGCGTCAGCAGGGTGGCCGCGTCGGCCGAGGCGTGCGCCGCCGAGCCGCGCTCGAAGACGAACAGCGCCGCCACGGCGAAGACCAGCGCCACCCCCGAGAAGTGCGCGACGATGGCGCGCGGGTCGAGGCCGTGCAGCCGGTGCAGGCCGAGCATCGCGAACGCCGTCGACACCGAACAGGACAGAGCCACCAGCGTCGCCCAATTCCCCTCCGCGAAATGCGGCTGCTGGATCAGCGCCGCGCCGACGACCCCGCTCGCGACCGACAACCAGACGCGCCCCGCCGGCCTCTCGCCCAGCACCGGCCACGACAGCAGCGCCACCCACACCGGGTAGACGTTCGTCAGCGCCAGCACGTCGGACACCGGCAGGCGCGTGTAGGTGTAGAAGGTGCCGACGAGGCTCAGGCTGCCGGCGACGCTGCGGACCCAGAGGGTTCGCGGCCGCCAAAAGACGAGGCGGGCGCGGCCGAGGACGGCCAGGGCGGCGGCGAAGACCAGGGCGACGACGGTGCGGACGATGGCGATCACCTGCCAGTCGCAGCGGTCGCCGACGGCGTGCGCCAGGGTCGCCATCAGCGCGAAGGCGACGCTGCCGCACAGCATCCACAGGTAAGGCCGAAGGAGCCGGCCGTCGTCGTCCGTCCCCTCCGAAAGATCGCTCACACGCGCCTCGCCCATCGTCCCCTTGCCGCTCGGCACCTTGGCACACTCGGAAGAAACCACATCGCCCGCCGAAGATCAAGGTGAGGCGGCGCCGCCCGCACGACGAGTACAACCCCTCGCCCGGCTCGCCCCGGAGCGACACCGCCGCCCGAGAAGCGGTTCGCGCCGCGCCGCGCCGCGATATACTCGAAGCCAGTTCCCGGCGCGCGGGGCGAACGAGGCGGGGCGTGACGATGCTCGACGGACTGGACAGGGTGTGGCGGGCGGCGGAAGCGCTGGCCGGCGCCGACGCCGGCTTGCGCGTGCGGCTCGGGGCGGCGCGGGCGGAGTTGGCGGCGGCGCTGCGGCGGCCGGAGCAGTGGCCCGACGGCCTGCTGCGCCAGGCGCGCGGCATCGCGCGGCTGCTGCGCGTCGACGGCGGACTCGACCCGCTCGACGTCCTCGACGCCGGGCTCGCGCGTCAGGTCGCCGAAGACATCCTCTCCCTCGTCGCTGACGTCGCGGCCTTCGCGGAGCGCGGCTCCGCCGCGGCGAAGGCGACGCACGCCGAGGCCGTCGCGGTGCCCGGCCCGTGCCTCCTGGTGAATTGACACCCCGCGCGGACGACAAGGGGCGAGGGGAGGGCGCATGGCCCGTGGCCGCGTCGTCAAAGGCTTCTACGACCGTTTTTGGAAGGAACACGAGGCGTTCTCGTCGCTCGTCGAGGGGTTGGCCGCGCCGGGCGACCGGGAGCGGTTCGCCTCGGTGACGCTCGGGCAGCTCATCTTCGTCACTTTCGTCCAGAGGCGCGGCTTCCTCGACGACGACCGCGACTACCTCCGCAACCGCCTGTGGCTCCCGCGGCGGCGTCCCACGTTTTTCCGTCACTTCCTGCGCCGCCTCTTTCATGAGGGCCTGACCTCGCCGAAGGCTGAGCGGAAAGCGGACCTCGACGCTCTGCTCGGCCGCGTCCCTTCCTTCAACGGCGGCGCCTTCGACCCGAGCGAGTTGGAGTTGGCCCACCCCGACCTCGACGTCCCCGACGAGGCGTTCGAGCGCGTCTTCGACTTCTTCGACGCTTACCGGTGGCACCTCGACGACCGCCCGCCGGCCGCCGAGAACGAGATCCGCCCCGACATCCTCGGCACGCTCTTCGAGCAGTCTGTCAATTTCCGACAAGAGCGGAAGGAAAAGGGGGCCTATTACACCGGGGAGGACATCACCGAGTACATCGCCCGCGCCACTATCATCCCATCCCTGCTCGGCGCGACGGCGGAACGGTGCCCCGATTCTTTCCGCCCCGACGGCCCAGTGTGGCGCCTGCTCCGCGACGACCCCGACCGCTACCTCTTCGAGGCCGCGCGCCACGGCGTCGACCGCTCGCTGCCCGCCGAGGTCGCCGTGGGGCTGCGTGACGTGAAGCGGCGCGAAGGGTGGAACCGGCCCTCCGCTGACGGCTACGGCCTGCCGACGGAGACCTGGCGCGAACACGTCGCCCGCCGCGAGCGCTGCCACGAGGTGCGCCGCCAAATGCGCTCCGGCAAGGTGCGCGCGGTCGACGACCTCGTCACGCACAACCTGGACGTGCGCCGCTTCGCGGAGGACGCGATCGCTTCCTGTACCGACCCGGCGTTCTTGCGAGCCGTCTGGGCGGCGCTGCGAGGTCTGTCCGTGCTCGACCCGACGTGCGGGGCCGGCGCGTTCTTGTTCGCCGCGCTGGACGTGCTCGAACCGCTGTACGACGCCTGCCTGAACCGCATGGAAGCCCTGCTACGCGAGGCGAAGCGCCCCGAGGAGTTCCGCGACTTCGCGGCGATTCGGGAAGACGTCGAGAGGCACCCGAACCGGCGGCTCTTCGTCCTGAAGTCGATCGTCGTCAGGAACCTGTACGGCGTCGATCTGATGAAGGAGGCGACGGCGGTCTGCAAACTGCGCCTCCTGCTGAAGCTCATCGCCCAGGCGAGGACCGCGGCCGACCTGGAGTCGCTGCGCGACGTCGACTTCAACGTCCGCGCGGGCAACGCCCTGGTTGGATTCGCCCGCTCCGAGGAGGTGACGCGGCCCGGCAAAGGGACGCTCGATGCGGCCCGACTCGATCGGCACTTGGCGGGGGAGTACGGGATCGACGCCGGCCGGGCGGAGGCGTTCCGCGCCTGGCGCGCCGGACACCGGCCGTTCCACTGGTTCGCCGAGTTCCGGGAGGTCATGGCGAGCGGCGGCTTCGACGTCATCCTCGGTAACCCGCCGTATGTCGAGTCCGCGAAAGTGCGGGATCAGTACGCGATCCGGGGCTACGCGACGGAGGGGTGCGGCAACCTGTACGCCCACGTCGTGGAGCGGAGCAAGGCGCTGCTGGCGCCGCGCGGCCGCGCGGGCATGATCGTCCCGCATTCGGCGTTCTGCACCGACCGCATGGCGCCGCTGCTGGGGCTGTTCGCCGGGCCGAAGACGACGTGGGTGAGCACCTACGACATCCGCCCGTCGAAGCTGTTCGCCGGCGTCGACCAGCGCCTGGCGATCTACCTGACGGCCCCGTCGGCGGCACAGAGGACTTACGGCACCCGCTACCAGCGCTGGCACGAGGCGGCGCGGCCGCACCTGTTCCGCCGACTCCGCTACGCCGACGTCGGGGCGATGGTCTATCCGAACGCCGTGGCCAAGGCCGAGGACGACGTCGAGCGCCGCATCTGGGAGAAGCTGCGCCGTCGTCGGCCGCTGGGGGACGACCTCGGCGGCCGCGCCCGTGTGTACTACCACAACGCGCCGCGCTACTGGGTGCGGGCGATGACCTTCGCGCCCTACTTCCGGAACGCCCGCGACGGCGCGAAGGTCTCGGCGCAGGTGAAATCGCTGCCGGTCGGCAGTCGCGCCGCGGCCGCCGTGACGGCCGCGGCGCTGAACAGTTCGCTGTTCTACTGGTGGTTCCTCCTGTTCTCGGACTCGCGCCACCTCAACCGGCGCGAGATCGACCGCTTCCCCCTCGGCCTCGGGGAGATGGCGGACGCCGCGAAGCAGGAGCTTCAGGCGCTGTGCGGGCGGCTGATGGAGGACTACCGCCGCCATGCGACGCGGAAGACGTGTCAGTATCAAGCCACCGGACGGGTCGTCTACGACGAGTTCTTTCCCGGCCGCTCGAAGGGCCTCCTCGACGAGATCGACCGCATCCTCGCCCGGCACTACGGCTTCACGGGCGAGGAACTCGACTTCCTCGTCAACTACGACGTCAAGTTCCGCATGGGGCGGGAGGACGGCCGGCTCACCCCGACGGGAGCCGATGAAACCGATTTTATCTTCCCTTCACGGCCAGTTTATTTTACCGGCTTATGATACCCCCACGGGCGCGGCGGCCCGAGCGGGCCGTAAGACGTCGTCCGGCACTTCCCCCCGAGGAGACCCTGACCATGACTCGTCTCGTCCGCTGCCTGGCCGCCTGCGCGGCCACCCTGCTGATCGGCCTCGGCGCCCGCGCCGACGAGGAAGGGAAAATCGAGCTGAAAGACGTGCCCGCCAACGTCAAGGACGCCTTGAAGGCCAAGTACCCCAAGGCCGAGGTCGCCGCCGCCGAGAAGGGCGACGTCGACGGCACCAAGGTCTACGAGTTCAAGCTCAAGCAGGGCGATAAGGAATGGGAGGTAGCCTTCACCCCCGACGGCAAATTCCACTCGTCCGAAGAGCCACTCAAGGAGGCCGACCTGCCCGCCAAGGTCAGGGCGGCGTTCAAGCAGAAGTACGGCGACGTCAAGGTCGTGACCGCCGAAAAGGAGACCACCGGCGAGGGTAAGAAGGCCAAGGTCGTCTTCGAGATCGTCTTCGAGAAGGACAAGGTGAAGACGGAGGCCCAGTTCGACCCCGACGGCAAGTTCCTCGCCGAAGAGAAGGTCAAGGAGAAGAAGGAAGAGGACAAGAAGAAGTGAGGGGCGCGGCGCGCGCGAAATGACGCCGCTCGCGCCTGCGCGTGCTTGCTATGACGAATAGCTTCGCGCGACGGCGCGGCGGCGATCTTGCGCTTCGGACCCTGGAGAAGTTGGTTGTGCGGGGCGCCGCCGCTGATGGGAGGCATAGTCCTTGAGGATGCCGACCTGCGCTAACGGAGGTTGGCGCGGCCGCGCTCACGCCGTTAGCGGGAACGAGCGCCGGCCGGTCCCGCAACGACGATTTCCTCGGCTCGACTCGCCATTTCTCCGTCGAACCCCGTTTCGCGCGTTTGCGGCTTGGCATTCGCATATGCTGATCCCCCCCCCAGTCCGCGCAGGAATCGCGGGCGCCACACAGGACGCAGTCAAGAGGCGGATGCTATGCGCGCGCGACACTGGCAAGGGGCGGCCTTCGGGCTGGCGACCCTCGCCTTACTCCTGGGCACGGCGGGGCGTGCCGGGGCCGGACCCGTCTCGGTGTTCAACACCTTCGGGCCGGGAGACACCTTCTCGGGGTCGGACCAAGCGACGAACCCCTCCGGCTACGTGGTCTCGGGGTCGTCAACCTTCTTTCGAGCCTACCTGGCCCAGGCGGCGGCCTTCACTCCCTCGGCGACCGTGAACCTCGGCCAGGTCCGTTTCGCCGCGTTCACCAACTTCCTCCTGGACGCGCAGTCGCTGGACGTCGTCGTGGCCGCCGACGCGGGCGGCGCCCCCGGCGCCCCGCTGGAGTCGTTCCCGGCGGTCAACGTCCCCGACTCGGACTTCGGGACGATCATCGCCTTGACTTCGTCCGCCCACCCGCTGCTCACTCAGGGAGTGCCGTACTGGCTCGTCCTGGAGCCGCACGACCCGACCACGACGGTCGGGTGGAATGACTCGTCCCCGCCGGTGAGCGGGAACATGTCTCGGGGGAGCAGTCCGTCCGGCCCGTGGACGCCCGAAGGCTCCCCGCTCGCGGCCTTCCAGATCCTCGGCGACCCTCCGGCGCCGCCGCCTGCTGGGGTGCCCGAGCCCTCGACGCTGGCCCTGCTCGGCGTCGGCGCCGCCGCGCTGGCCGGCCGGCGGCGATGGAAGCGCCGCCAGACCGAGGGGTAAATAGGTCGCCCGCCCCGACTCGCCGGGGCGGGCTGCCCACGGGCGAACGCGCCGAGCAAGGCCGGCGGCGCGTCCCCTTTTTTCTCGCTCACTTCCGCAGCGTCACGCGATAGCGCAGGCCCGTCGACTCCAGCGGTTCGCCGGGGATGCGGCTGGTGAGCGTCGCGGTCGGGCCGTCGCGCCGGTACTCAAACGGCCGGCCGGTGCTCGGGTCGTTCGGCACCGGCACCACCTTCACCTGATCGAGCCCGTCGGGCAGATGGCCGTCGGCGGCGGCGTGCATCCGCAACGCCTCGATGGCCCGTTGCGCCGCGAGTGTTTGCTCGACCCGCACCTGGGCGAGGCTGACTCGGAGGACGCCCGCCAGGAACCACCGCACCAGCCGTCCCGCTTCGGTGTCGGGCACGGACTTGAGGTGCGCGAACGCCGCCAGGCTCAGCGGTCGGACCTGGGGGAAGGGGAGATACGCCGCTTTGAAGGTTTCGTCGCGGTACTCGTGATAATAGTTCGACAGGTAGAGCAGCAAGATCTGGGCGGGCGGCATCGCCTCGACCTTGGCTGCCGGCATCTTCACCACGTCGGTCAGGTACATCCGGGCGGCCGGCAGGTCCGGCGACTTGGCGGCCGGGTCGGCCGGCCCGGTGCCGGGCTTCGGCGGCTTGACATCCCGGTCCTCCTTGGCGAGCCGCTCGACCTCCTGGCGCACGCGGACCAGGGTGGCGTCCCAATGCTCGGGCGCGCGCGGCCGGTCCAGGTCCGCCAGGTCGGGGAACTGCATTTCCAGAAGCTGCTGCTCGAACTCCATAGTCTTGCGCAGGTCGATGAGCGGCCGGGGCAGCACCGCCAGCGCCCAGTACAGGTTCGGCGCGTCCGGGCGTTCCGTCAGCTCGAGCAGGCTGTCGGCACACTGGGCGGCGCAGGCGATGCCGATCAGGCTGTTGATCAGGCACGGCCCCTCGTTGAGTTGCTGAGCGAACGAGAACCCCGTCTCCAGGGTGCGGACGGCGTCGGCAAGGCGCCCTTCGACGATCTCCACTCGCGCCTTCAGGACCAGCAGCCGGGCCTGCATGCGCATCTCCTGGGCGTCGGGCAACAGCATCTCGATGGGGTCGCCGGCGTCCAGCGTGTAATTCCAGTCGGCCGTCTTCCGCCGCGCGCCCAACTCGAGCTGACGGAAGTTGTATTTGTAACCGCCGAGGAAGGCCTTCACCTCGGCGAGCGGCAGCTTGGCCAGCGGCAGCTTGTTCCACTCCTCGGGCTTCTCGCGCAGCTCCTCCCGCCGCGCCTGACTGCGCTCGTGGGCGAAGCGCAGGTAGATCGGCACCGCGTTCCCGTCCCGGCGCTCGGACGTCCGGGGGTACAGCCGGTACTTGAGGGCCGGGACGGGCGCCGGCGCCGGCGCGACGGTGAGCGCGCGGTCGAGGAGCCATTTCTCGGCCGGCTTGTCCTGCCCCTTTTTCTCCCCCGGCGGGGCTTGTCCGCGGAGTGCGGGGAGCAACCCGGCGAGCAGGACCAGTCCGGCGAGCGCGGACCATCGGCGCAACCGATTCATCGGCACAATCTCCTTCGAGGACGAAACGGAAACTTAATAGACGCGAAGAGGCATCACGGGTCGAGCAGCACGTCGCGCCAGCCCACCTGGAGGACGGGCGGGTCAGGCGGCGTCGGGCCGGGCGTTCGGGCGCGACTCACGGCCTGGGGCGGCCAGGCGTCGAGTCCCAGTTCCAGCGCCCGGCGCGCGGCGAAGAGGCTATTGGGCGGCCGTTCTTCCTCCGCGCTCGGCGGCTCGGGCGGGGAGACGGCAGGCGACGGGGCCGGGGCGGGTGCAGGCTGCCGGAGTTGCCGGGCGAGGTCCAGCCGTTCGGTTCGCTCGGCCGCCAGCCAGACGCCGAGGACGACCGCCAGCGCGGCCATGCCTGCCGTCAGCGCCGGCCAGAGGAAGCGGGCCGGGCCGGGCCGGACGGAGGCGCGGCCGGCGGCGAACAGCAGGGCGTCGGCGTCCAGGCCGTCGGCCGCCGGCTCCCAGGCGGCCAGCCGGCGTTCCACTTCACTCAGGTCGTCGGGGCGGCGGGGGTGCGTGTCCATCGGCCTTCGAGCCTCTCGCGCAATTGGGCCAGACCCGTCTGATAGCGGCGGTGCGCCGTCGCCAGCGAACAACCGACCAGAGCGGCAATGTCCTCGAACGTCAGGCCGCCCCAGAGCCGGGCGACGATCACCTCGCGCAACTCGAGCGGCAATTCGGCGAGCCGGCGAGCCGGCGGGTCGCTTCGTCGGCGTCGAGGCGGTCCTCGGCCGGGCTGAACCAGGCTTCGGGCGTGCCGGCCCGCCGTTCGCGCCGGCGGCGCCGGCCGGCGGCGCGAACAGCGGCCAGCGCCTCGTTGCGCACCACGCGATACAGCCAGGGCAAGACTTGCTCCGGCGGCGGCGTCTGCCGTGCCAGGCGCACGAAGGCGTCCTGCACGAGATCCTCGGCGCCACCGCCCCACTGGCGGGCGTAAAGGCGCAAGGCGGGCGCGTGTCGGCGATACAGCTGTCCCAGGACGGTCGGTTCAATCGGCCGCATACGTGCCTCTCGTGGCTCGTCTCCCTTTATGATGCCACGCCGGCGCGGATTTCTCACCCGCCGGGAGGATTTTACGGTATGACGCACGCCGGGCCGCGTCGCAAAGCAAGAGCGTCGACGCTATAATGACCCCCTTGAAGGACGTCCGGTGATCCTTTCGCCTCGTTGCCAGCGCTTCGGGCCGGTAACGGTCGAATAGGCGCGGCCAGTGATTCTTATTACTGATCTCCGAGAAGAGCGAGGCGGCAATGGCAGATTCGGCCCCCATCCGCGTCGTCCTCGCCAAGGTCGGCCTCGACGGCCACGACCGCGGCGTCAAGGTCGTCGCCCGCGCCCTGCGCGACGCCGGCATGCACGTCATCTACGCCGGCCTTTGGCTGACGCCGGAAGCCGTCGTCCGCGTCGTCGCCGACGAGGACGCCGACTGGCTCGGCCTGTCGCTCCTCTCCGGCGCCCACATGACGCTTGTGCCGCGCGTCCTGCAACTGCTCCGCGACGCCGGCCTCGACCGCGTCGGCGTCCTCATCGGCGGCATCGTCCCCGAGGCCGACGTCGCGAAACTCCTCGGCCTGGGCGTCGCCCGCGTCTTCGGGCCGGGGACGGCGCTGCCGGACATCGTCGCCTTCCTGCGCGCGCGCGGCGAGGTTTCCCATGCCTGACGACCTCCTCGACCGCTTCCGCCGCGGCGAACGGCTCGCCCTGTCGCGCCTCCTCAGCCGCGCCGACCGCGGCGAGGCGGCCGACGTCCTCGCCCGCCTCGGCTCGCCGACGAAGCGCGCCCGCGTCGTCGCCGTCACGGGGAGCGCCGGCGTCGGCAAGAGTACGCTCGTCGGCAAACTCCTCGAAACGATCCGCCTCCAGGGGCAGACGGTCGCCGTGCTGGCGTGCGACCCGCAAAGTCCTCTGACCGGCGGCGCCCTCCTCGGCGACCGCTTCCGCATGCCGAGCCGGCCCGACGACGACGGCGCTTTCATCCGCAGCGTCGCCACCGCCGGCGGGCGCGGCGCCGTCGCCGAAAACGTCGACGCCATGATCCGTCTTGTGGAAGCGTTCGGCTTCGACGTCGTTCTGCTGGAAACGGTCGGCGCCGGGCAGGGCGATACGGCGGTGCACGGACTGGCGGACGCGGTCGTGCTGCTGCTGCAACCGGAGACGGGGGACGACATCCAGTGGGAGAAGGCGGGCGTCCTGGAGATCGCGGACGTGATCGTCGTCCACAAGGCGGATCTGCCGGGGGCGGAGCAGATCGAGGCGCAGGTGCGGCAGACGCTCGGCGTGTCGGGCAAGGAAGGGCCGCCGGTGCTGCGCGTCAGCAGCCGCACCGGGGAGGGGCTCGATACTCTGGCGGACGCCCTCGCCGGGAAGCCGCTCCGACGCGGTAACGGAGCCGCGGCCGGGCGCGACCTGTTACGGATCGCACAGGACGATCTTATGGCGCGCTTCGCGGAGGCGGAAAGGGCTCAGGACGCCCGGCTCGCGCGAATCACGGCGTCCTGGAGCCAGGGCACTCTCGATTCTCGTCAGGCGGCGGCGGAGTTGCTGCGGATTCTCGCGGACACGCCGTCCTCTCCGGCGCCGCAAACGGCCCGGTAGACGTCGAGCGTCGCCGCCGCGCAGTTCTCCCAGGTGTAAGGCCGCGCGACTTCCTCCGCCCCATGCCGCAGCGACTGCCACCAGGCGTCGTCTTCCAGCACGCGCAGCAGCGCCGCCCGCCAGCCGTCATCGTCCGCCGCGTCGATCAAGTGGGCCTGGCCGCCAACCGTCTCCGCCAGCGCCCCGGCCGTCGACGCCAGCACGGCGCCGCCGCACGCCAGCATCTCCAGGGGCGGCAGGCCGAAACCCTCGTAGAGCGACGGGTAGACCAGCGCCCGCGCCCCGTTATACAGCGCCGCGACGTGTTCCTCCGCGACGTAGCCGAGGTGCATCACGCCCCGGTGCCGCGCCTCGCCGTGCAGATAGTCGGCCACGTCGCCGGTGTTCCAGCCCCAGCCGCCGACCAGCAGCAGCGGCCAGCGCTCGCGCAGCGCCGCCGGCAGCGCGCAGTAGACGCGCAATAACCGCAGCACGTTCTTGCGCGGCTCGATCGTCCCCAGGTAGAGCAGATAGCGCGGCGGCAGGCCGAGTTTCTTGAGCGCCGCCCGGACCTCGGCCGCGGGCAGCGGACACAGGCCGGGGCGGATGCCCATGTAGGTGCGCGTCACGCGCTCCGGCGCGAGGCCCAAAGTGCGAATGACCTCTTGCCGTCCGTACTCGGAGATGGCCAGGAAGTGCAGCGAGCGCGAAAGTCCTTGATGGAAATGGCGGTCGAAATGGGCGACGCGGTCGGCGGGGTGCCATTCGGGATGGAGCAACACCGAGAGGTCGTGCAGCGTCACCACCGTCGGGCGGTCGCTCGGCATCGGGATGAAGTTCGGCTCGTGGTAGACGTCGAAGCGGTGCAGGCGGCAGAGCGTGTGGAAGTAGCGCGTCAGGACGGCGCGGCCGCAGTCGCGCAGGCACAACAGCGCCCCGCCGTCGCTCATGAGGGGAGCGACGCCGTCGCCGGGGGCGCCCTGCTTTTCGAGGCGGCGGCGCAGCCACTGCCACGTCCGACGGGCACAGCGGCCGAGGGCGTCGGGGAAGGCGTAGACCGAGCCGGGCGGCGTTTGATGGCCGAGGCAGCGCAGGAGTTGGGCCGTGTAATGGCCGATGCCGGTGCGCGGGCCGAGTGCCGGCAGTTGATTGATGACCACGCGCATGCGGCGCGACTCCCTTCCCTGGTCCGTGATCGCGAGCGGCTACTCGGGCAGCGTCGCGGCCAGCAACGTGACCGGCCCTTCCGGACGACACTCGCCCGCCGGCAGGCTCGCCGGCAATACCCACGTTTCCCCCGCCGCGAACGCCTCCTCGCCGCCGGGGAAGCGCCAGCGGCCGCGCCCCGCGACGACGATCACCGCCTGGAGGCGCCCCGCGCCGCCGCAGCGGAACGGCTCCGCCCTCAGCAGATGTTCCAGGCGGAAATAGGGGCACTCGACCAGGACCGTCTCACCGCGCCCCGCCTCGGCTCGCACGGGCGCCACCGGCCCGGACGTCCAATGGACGCAGGCCAGCGACTCGGCGAGGTGCAATGTTCGCGAGCGGCCCTCGGCGTCCTTGCGGTCCCAGTCGAACAGGCGGAACGTCGCGTCGCTCGTCTGCTGGACCTCCGCCATCAGCACGCCGCCGCCGACGGCGTGTACCGTCCCCGCCGGCAGGAAGACGCAGTCGCCCGGCCGCGGCTCGAAGGAGTGCAGGCACTCCGTCACGTTACCGGCCTTCACCGCGGCCAGCAGTCGCGCGGGGCCGACGCCCGGCCGCAGCCCCGCGTAGACGCGGCTGCCCGGCGCCGCGTCGACGACGTACCACGCCTCCGTCTTGCTCCCCTCGCCCGGCCACAGCCAGCGCACCGCCTCCTCGTCCGGGTGGACCTGCACTGACAGCCAATCGCCGGCGTCGAGGAACTTGATGAGCCACGGGAACGTCGTGTACTTCTCCGCAGCCGTGCCGAGCAATTCCCGACGGTGTTCGCGCATCAATTCCTGGAGCGTCCGCCCTTGGAGAGGGCCGCCGGCGACGACGCTGCGGTGCTGTGGGTGGTCGCTCACCTCCCACGACTCGCCGTAGGCTTCCCCGGTCGGCAGCGTCTTGCCGAGGACGTCGCCGAGGCGGCGCCCGCCCCAGACCATCGGGCGCAAAAAAGGGGAAAAACGGAGAGGGTAATTCACGATGCGGACTCCGACGTCGTCATTCCGCCGCGCGCGGCTCTCATATCTCCACGCACGGCCCGTCCGCCGGCGGGTGGCCTCCCTGGAACGGGCCGTAGCTCGGCGGCGAGTAGTGATAGTGTAGCACCGGGTCGAGGAACTTCCCCGCCAACTCCGCGCGCACGAAGAAGGCGTTGACCCCGGCCGAGCACGTCCCCACCAGCGCGTATCCCTTTTGTCGTCCCAGCGCCGCCAGCGACGCGAGGCTGGCGCCGTAGTACGTTGTGCCGTCCCAGCGGTAGCCGGGGTTCTCCTTCATCACCCAGCGCCGCGGCGGCGGATGGGCGGCGTTGTACTCGATCGCCACGACGCGCGGGCTCCAGGCGCGGATCGCCGACCACACCCAGTAGTCGTTGCCGTCGATGTCGATCGACAACAGGTCGAACTCGCGGGGCACCGCGTATGTCGCCAACAGGTCCTCGATGTTCGACGACGTCACCTCCGCGAGCGCGCAGCGGACGCCGGGGCGGTCGCGGTAGCGCTCGGCGAGCTTCGCGTACTGGCCGGGGTCGGCCTCCAGGAACAGGCCGCGCCAGCCGTCCTCGACGACCAGGCGAGCGCAGTTGCACTGCGCGCCCGACTCGACGCCGAACTCGACGAAGGTGCGGCTCTCGACGCCGACGCGGCGGAATATTTCCTCAAGGATGCCGTCCTCGCCGTTCTGCGACGACACGCACCGCTCGAAGGCGCGCAGGTCGCGCAACTCCTGCCAGCGCCCGCGCTCGGCGTCCTGGCGCTCCCGCAAGGCCGCCGCGTCGAGGCGCCGGCTCGTCTCGTCGAGGCGCTCGCGCAGGTCGCCGACGCGGCGGTCCAGCTCGCCGAGGCCGGCGGCGAACTGCGTCAGGAAGGCGCGCAGGCCCTGAGCCCGGACGAGCCAGGCGGCGCCGCGCAGCACCGACAGCACACGACTCGAAGACGCCATAATCTCTGTCACACCTCCACGAACGGCCCCGTCCCCTCGGGGTGGTCGCCGCCGCACGGCCCGAACGCCGGCGGCGAGTAGTGGTAACCCACCTCGCTGTCCAGGAACTTCTCGGGACAGTACAGATCCGCGCGGACGAAGAAGGCGTGGACGCCCGTCGAGTTCGTCCCGACGAGGACGTAGCCCTTGCGCCGGCCCAGCTCGGCGAGCGAGGTCAGGCTGGCGCCGTAGTAGTTCGTGCCGTCCCAGCGATAGTCCGGGTCTTCGCGCATCACCCAGCGGCGCCCCGGCGGGTGGCTCGCGTTGTACTGGATGACGACCACGCGCGGCCGCCAGCGCCGCAGCGCCGCCCACAGCCAGTAGTCGTTCGACGCCGTCACGACCGACAGCACGTCGAACTCGGCGGGGACCGCGTTCGCCGCCAGCACCGCCTCGACGTCGCGCGACGCCACGCGGCGGTTGACGTAGGTCACGCCGGGCTGGGAGCGGTAGCGCACGCCCAGCGGATCGCTTCGCCCCTCGGACGGGTCGACCAGGACGCCGCGCCAGCCCTCCTCTAGCGCCAGGCGGGCGCCGTTGAAGGCGACGCTCGCTTCGCAGGTGAATTCGACGAAGGTACGAGTGGCCGTCCCGACCCGACGCAGCAGTTCCTCGAGGATGCCGTCCTCGCCGTTCTGGGAGGTGACGCGCCGCTCGTAGGCTCGCAAGTCGGCCGGCCCGGCGCCGGGGACGACGCGGAAGCGGCTCTCGGGCGTCGAGGGGATCGGCGGCGCCTCGGTGTTTTCGCCCTTAACGGATTCTTTGTAGGCGTCGATGATCTTGTCGATCGGCCCGGCGAGGCGGACGCGGCCGTGGTCGAGCCAGACGCCGCGCGCGCACAGCTTGCCGAGCGAGTCGAGGTCGTGGCTGACCATGACGAGCAGGCGGGCGCGGGCGATCATCTCCCTCATGCGCTGCCGCGCCTTCACCTGAAAGGCGAGGTCGCCGGCGGACAGCACCTCGTCGACGAGGAGGATTTCCGGGTCGACCGCCGTGGCGATGGAGAAGGCGAGGCGGACCAACATGCCGGCGGAGTAGTAGCGCACCGGCATGTCGAGGAACGAGCCCAGCTCGCTGAACTCGGCGATCGGCTCCATCTTCTCCCTGATGCCCCGCGGCGTCTCGCCCTGGAGATAGCCGCGGTAGCAGATGTTCTCCCAGCCGGTCGCCTCCGGCTCAAAGCCGAGGGCAATGTCGAAGAGCGAGCTGATTTGTCCTTCGACCTCGCGACGGCCGCCGGTGGGCGGGTAGACGCCGGCGAGGAGTTTGAGGAGCGTACTCTTGCCGGCGCCGTTGTGGCCGAGGACGCCGACGCGGTCGCCCTCCTCGACGGTGAGGGTGACGTCGCGCAGCGCCTCCACCTCGAGCGTCGGGTTGACCGACGCGCGGAATTTCTGGCCGACGAGGAACTCCTTCAGCGTCAGCCGGCCCTGCTGCCGGACCTGGAACGTCAGGCTCACGTTGTCGAGGTCGATGCGTGCCATGAGACTCCGTGGGACGAATCTCCCCCGCTTGCGGTTTCGCGCCCGCGCCTCGGGGGCGC
>JBBROG010000140.1:0-21961 GCA_038229635.1 Gemmatales bacterium | reverse complement strand
CGGGACATACTCCCCTGGAACAGTCATCAGCAGCCCTCCTGACGCAAGAGGCTTCAGGAGTTCAGTTTATGCGCATGGGGAGAACGGGCTACTGCACTAACTTTGCTAAAGTCTCGCTTTACCTCCAATCATGCTCACCTCAGACTCACAACGCCCCCGAGGCCCGCCGGCCGTCGTACCCGTCGAACGCCTCGTCGAACTCGGCCCCGGCCTCGTCGCGTCATACGACCGGCCGCCTCACAGGCGTGCCCTCGCCAGGGCGCGGGCCTTGATGACCTCCCAGGCGGTGACGGCCTCGGGCCGGGCGATACTGTCGGCCAAGCGCCGTTCCAACGCCGCGCGCCGGGCCGCGGGGAGCGGGGCCGCCTCGGCCTCGCGGGCGACGCTCTCCCAGATCGCTTCGGCGACGGCGAGGCGGTCCTCGGGGTTGAGTCGGTCGAGGCCAAGTTCCTGGATCGTCGGTATCATATCGATCCCCTCGGGTGGGCCGGACGGCTTGCCATAGGATACCGCTCGCGGCACGGAACTGCTATGTTGCTGTCCGGCAGGGCGCCCGAACGGCAGGTCATCGGCTCGGCGCGATGCGCCCTTCCATCGGACTCGACGCCGTCGCATACAGCTTCTTGGGAATGCGCCCCGCCAGGTACGCCAGCCGCCCCGCCTCGCAGGCGTAACGCATCGCCCACGCCATCCGCAGCGGGTCGCGCGCGTGCGCGATGCCCGTGTTCAAGAGCACGCCGTCGCAGCCCAACTCCATCGCCGACGCCACGTCGCTCGCCGTGCCGACGCCGGCGTCCACGATCACCGGATAATCGGCGTCGTTTTCCTTCAGATACTCCAGGATGATGCGGATGTTGTTCGGGTTGAGGACGCCCTGGCCGCTGCCGATGGGGCTGCCCGCCGGCATGACACTCGCCGCGCCGGCGTCCTTCAACCGCCGCGCCATGATCGGGTCGTCGCTCGTGTAGACCAGCACCTGGAACCCTTCCTTGACGAGGGTCTGCGTCGCCTCCAGCGTCGCCACCGGGTCGGGCAGCAACGTCTTCGTGTCGGCGAGGCACTCCAGCTTCACCCACGCGGCGCCGGCGTTGCCGAGGTTGGTCAGCAGCTCGCGGGCCAGGCGGGCGTGGCGGATCGCGTCCTCGGCGCTGAAGCAGCCGGCCGTGTTCGGCAGGACCGTGTAGCGCTTCAGGTCGAGGGTATCCAGGATATTGCGCCCTTCTTTATCGACGAGACGCTCGCGGCGCACGGCCACCGTCGTCGCCTCGCAGCCGCTCGCCGCCAGGCAGTCGCGCATCTGCTCGAGGCCGGCGTACTTGCCCGTGCCGGTGATGAGCCGGCTGCGGAACGTGAACGGGCCGATGACGAGCGGCTTGTCGGCCGGCGGCGGCGGGTCGCCGGCGCCGCCGCCGACGAGGGTGACGATCTCCACGCGGTCGCCTTCGCCGAGGCGGTGGTCCGGGTGGCGCGGCGCCGGCACCACCGCCTCGTTCACCTCGACGGCCACCTTGCGCCGGTCGAAGCCGAGGCGCGCGAGCAGGTCCGCCACCGTCAGCGTCTCCGGCAAATCCGCCCGCTCGCCGTTGATCGTCACGTGCAATGTCATCGTTGAGAAGTCCGTGGTCCGTGGTCCGTGGCCAGCCCCGAAGGGTCATTGTACAGTGATCCCTGGGTCTCCCGCCACGCAGGCCGCGGGCAACGGACTACGGATTACGGGCCACGAACATGTCCTCCTCGCACTACGTCCCGCACACCAAGATCCCGACGCTCGTCTTCCCGACCAGCGCCCAGGCGTCGCGGCACGTCGCCCTGATGATCGAGAGTCTCATCCGTCAGAACAACTCCGCCGGCCGCGCCACCGTCCTCGGCCTGCCCACCGGCTCGACGCCGGTCGGGCTGTATCGCGAGCTGATCCGCCTGCACAAGGAGGCCGGCCTCGACTTCTCGCGCGTCGTCACCTTCAACCTCGACGAATATTTCCCGATCGGCCCCGACGACCCGCAGAGCTACCGCCGCTGGATGTTCGAGACGTTCTTCGACCACGTCAACATCAAGCCGGCGAACATCCACGTCCCCGACGGCACCCTCGCCCCCGAGGACGCCGACGATTACTGCTCCAACTACGAACACCTGATCCGCCGCGCCGGCGGCATCGACATTCAGATCCTCGGCATCGGCCGCACCGGGCACATCGGCTTTAACGAGCCCGGCTCGACGCGCCACAGCCGCACCCGTCAGGTCACGCTCGACCCGGTGACGCGCCGCGACGCCGCCGGCAGCTTCTTCGGCGAGGAAAACGTTCCCCAGCAGGCCCTGACAATGGGCGTCGGCACCATCCTGGAGGCGCGCAAAGTCGTCATCATGGCGTTCGGCGAACACAAGGCGCCGATCGTGCAGAAGGCCGTCGAGGGCGTCATCACCGACGTCATCGCCGCCAGCTTCCTCCAGCAGCATCCCGACACGACGTTCATCCTCGACGAGGCCGCCGCCGGCCGCCTGACGGCCGTCCGCTCGCCGTGGAAGGTCGGCCCCGTCGATTGGACGCCGACGCTCATTCGCCGCGCCGTCATCTCGCTCAGCCGCGAGTGTAAGAAGGCGCTGCTGAAGCTGTCCGACGACCACTTCCGCGAGCACGAGATGTACGAGCTGCTGCGCGAGCACGGCCCTGGCGAGGAGTTGGGCCGGCGCGTCTTCCAGGACATGATGGCGACCATCAGCACGCACCCCGCCGGCACCGACCCGAAGACGATCCTCTGCTTCAGCCCGCACCCCGACGACGACGTCATCAGCATGGGCGGCACGCTCATCCGCCTGGTCGAGCAAGGGCACAAGGTCCACGTCGCCTACATGACCAACGGCAACATCGCCGTCTTCGACCACGACGCCTGGCGCTTCACCGACTTCGTCGTCGAGTTCAACCGTCTATTCGATTTCGACAAGGAGCTGAGCGACCGCGTCAAGGAGCGGGTCCAGTGCTTCCTGCGCTCCAAGAAGCCGGGCCAGCCCGACTCGGAGGACGTGCTGAAGATCAAGGCGCTGGTGCGGACGACGGAGGCGCGGGCGGGGGCGCTGGTGTGCGGCATCCCGCCGGAGCAGTGCGAGTTCATGGACCTGCGCTTTTACCGGACCGGCACGATCGCCAAAGCCCCTCTGCATTCGCAGGACATCGCCGACGTGGCCGCCTTGCTGGAGCGCTTGCGTCCCGCCCAGATTTACGTCGCCGGCGAGCTGTCGGACCCGCACGGCACGCACCGCATGTGCGCCGAGGCGATCTTCCAGGCGGTGCGCCAGGTGCGCGCCAAGGGGCCGAACTTTGAGGTCTGGCTGTACCGCGGGGCCTGGGAAGAATGGGAGCCGCACGAAATCGAGCGCGTGGTGCCGCTGAGTCCCGACGACCTGGAGCGGAAGAAGCAGGCGATCTTCCGCCACCAGTCGCAGAAGGACCGAGCGATGTTCCCCGGCGGCAGCGACCGCCGCGAGTTCTGGCAGCGCGCCGAGGACCGTAACCGCGCCACGGCCAAGGTTTACGACCAGCTCGGCCTGCCGGAGTTCTACGCCCTGGAGGGGTTCGTGCCGTGGCGCGACGACTGAGCAGTGTTCAGTGTTCAGTGTTCAGTGTTCAGAAAGGCATTTACTGAACACTGAACACTGAACACTGAACACTTTTTTTTAAGCGCCCTTGCTCTCGGACCCTATGATTGTGTTGGGGGGCGGCGACGTTGCCGCTCTCAGCAGCCCCTGGGGGAGCTTTGCCATGAACGGGTCCACCGAAAACCGAGCCTCCGGAGCCTCGGAACGTGCCGGCGGGCGCGATAAGGTCCTGACCTGGACTGCCGCGAGCCGGATGCTGCCGCTGGTGCGACACATCGTTGCCGACGTCATGGACTGCCAGACCCGTCTGGCGAAGATGCAGACCGAGAAGGATCGCCTCGACCGTCACCGCCACGACCTCTCCTGGCCGGAGCGGTCGCGCCGCTACCAATTGCAAGAAGAGATCGCCGGCGGCGAGGGCCGGCTGCGCGATTCCCTCGGCGAGTTGGACGGCCTCGGCGCCTTGCTCGACCGCGAAACCGGGCAGGTCGCCTTCCCGACGATGGTGAACAAGCAGCGCGCCTTCTTCTCGTGGCGCCCCGGCGAGGAAGCCCTCGCCTTCTGGCACTACGCCGCCGAGAGCGAACGCCAGCCGATTCCGTCGAACTGGACGAAGGTCGAAGCGGGGCGGCGCAAGGGCAAGTAGAGGTCGACCGTCGAGAATCCGCCGACGGGGCGGCGCCCCTCCCGCGCGGAGGGGCGTCGCTCCGTTCTTTTTTGCGCCGCTTCGCGGGTGCGCGAGATCTCTCGTAAGGGGTTGGCGCGTCGGCCGGTTATTTCGGCATCTCCTTGACCGCCCCCACCGACGCCACGACTTGCCGCGGCGCTTCGCCGGCCGGCATCAGCAGCGCGTCCGTCACCAGCCCGGAGCCGCGCTCCTCGTCGGGCAGGCGCTGGACGCAGTGCCACGTCGCCTCGGCGCTCAGCCCCGCGTACAGCACCACCTGATAACGCTTGTTCGTCGGGTGGTCGCCGGCGACGACGACCGCGCTCGCCGGGTGCGCGTAGGTCGTGCCGCGCAGCGCGAACGAGCCCCGGCCGAACGTCACCGGCAGCGCCTTCGTCATCGCCCCCGCCACGGCGTTCGTGTCCGGGCGCCCGACCAGCAGCAGATGGCGATTCTTGAGATCGTCTTCCGTGAGATCCGCGTCGGCCTTGATTGGGATGTCGTAATTGGACCAGCGGCGGGCGATCTTCTTGCGGAGCAGGTGAGCCGCCTCGCGCTGGGCGTTTTTCTCCTTCAGCGTGCCGTAGACGATCAGCGCCCGCTCCGGCTCGTCCTCGAACGAGGCGACCGACCAGGCGCCGCCCGGCGGCAGCTTCGGCCCCGCCTTGCTCGTGAGGTAGGGGTCGAACAGCGCCGCCAGCGACTTACCCGCCGCCTTCTCGGCGCGGGCGCGGAAGGACGCCGTCGTCACCTCCTTACCGGCGTTGGCGCGGCCGAAGCCGTCCATCATCGCGTCGAATTTTTTCCCGCCCAACTCCCGGCGCAGTTCGGCCAGCAGGAGGATGCCCTTGCCGGAGGCGAGGTGATACCAGTCGTCGTCGTCGTCGGCCGCGCGCGTCTCGGCGAGCGGCACGTCCTTGCCGAGGCGCCGCACCGCCGTCAGGTAGCGCGCCCGCGGCTCGTACAGCGCCGCCGCCAGACGGTCCTTGTCGTCGTCGTCGCCCTTGCCGTCTTTCGCCTTCTCCTTAAGAGATTTTTCGAGGGCGACGATCTCTTCGTAGTCGGCGAAGGCGGCGGCGAGCCAGACGTCGGCGTCGCCCCTGGGCAGCAGCGTGCCGTGCCAGGCCGGCGGCAGCTTGCCGGCGTCCTCGCCCTTGTATGGCTCCCACGACGCGACCTTGCCGGCCACGTCGCCGGCCGTCGGCTCGGCGCTCTCGGGCGGCGCCTTCGCCGTCAGCAGCGCCCAGTCGTTGCTGACGAGCGGGCGAAGGTCGCTGTTTTTGGCCCGCTCCTCGGCGGTCGGCTCCCAGGTGCGGCCGCGCGGCGGGCCGAACAGCGCCCACGACTTCAGCTCGCCCGCCAGGCCGGTCGTCGTGAACTTGGCGTCGCACGACGGGAACGCGGCCAGCGGCGCCGTCGTGAACGCCTCGAAGCCGAAGTCGGCCGTGATTTTCCCCTGGTGCTTGCGGAACAATTTCAGCCACGCCCGGTCGCGGTCCGACGGCGCGAACACCAGGTTCGCCGGCCGCCCCTCGACGCCGGGGATCGTCTCGAGGCGCACCTGCAAGTCCTTGGCGTTGTTGCAGCCCCAGTAGAAGCCCTTCGCCCCGGCGAACCACTCGTCCTTCGACGAGCGCCGCAGACGGCTCGCACGGGTGCCCAACGCGAACAGGGCGATCTCGTTCGTCTTCGTATCGGCGAGGATCCACTCGTTGGTGTAGCAGCCGTTGTTGCCGGCCTCGAGGATTTTAACGACCTCGTCGATGGTGGAACCGTACTGCAGCGCCTTGCGGATGCGCGACGGGAGCGACACGCCGTTGATGTCAAAGCGGGTCTGTTTCAGCGTCGTCTCGGCGACGAGGAGGCCGGCGTCGTTCATGTAGTAGTCGAGGCCGCTCATGATGGCGCCGGGGAACGCCTGCATCAGGACGCGGTGGCCGTCGCGCGGCTTGAGGTCGATCCAGACGTTGTAGTGGCGGACCGGCGCGAGGTTCCACATGGTGATGTGGCCGAAGACGATCTTGCCGTCGGCCGTCGCCGGGCCGACGGCGGCGAAGGCGCTGCAGTGCGCCGGCTGCGCCGGCTTCGGCCGGGCGTAGGACGGCTCCTTGAAGCGGTGCCCTTCCAAACCCGTCGGCGTCGCCTCCAGGTTCGCTTCCAGGCCGTCGATTTCGACGCTCGAATTGAGGCAGGCGACGTCGACCAGGTCGAGCGCCCGGCCCTCGAACTTCGCCCCGACGGCGGCGGCGCCGTCGGCGATCCCTTTCATCTCTTCGAGGTATTCCTTGTCGTAGCGGCGCAGGAACAGGGCGTTGACGAGGAGGCGGTAGTCGCGCCAGGCCTCGGCGGGCGCCTTGGGACTGCGGGAGAGGGCGAGCGTCTTGACGAAGTCGGCGATCTCGGCCCCGAGGAGCCAGCCGTGCTGGTAGCCGCGCTCGTAGGGCGCGCCCTCGATGTGCAGCACGGTCCAGCCGGCCTGCGGGTAGCGGTACGCCGGGCCGAGGCGCTGCACCGACGCGGGGTCGGGCACGCCTTCGGACGGCGTCGGCCAGGCGGCGCTGGCCGTGGCCGATGCAAAAAGGGGGATAAAGAGGATGACCCAGATTGAAGCGCGGGGCATGACGCGACCTCGGGGCGAGGAGACGGGAGAAGGACCACGGAGAGGAGATTGTAGCAAACAGCCCGGAAGGGGGGCGACGCTTCTTTCTCCCCTCTCCCCTTTGGGGAGAGGGGTTGGGGGTGAGAGGTTGAGCCGTCAGCGCCCACACGTCGAGCTTCCTGTACCCAGCGGCGTACAGTTCGGTCCCCGCCGCGTTGAGGGCGATGCGGTGGACGTGCGGGTCGGTCTTGTGGCGCTGCACGGGGACGGCGTCGGTCTTGCCGTTCGGCGCCTCGGGCATCTTATCGACCTTCCAGAAGGCGAGGAAGCCGCCGTCGCTGCCGCCGCCGCCCGCGACGAGCCAGCCGTCCGGGTGGAACAGCAGGTCGTTGATGATGCCCTTGTGCCCCTGGACGCCGGCGGCGAAGCGCAATTTCGGCGTCCGCCAATCCCATACCTCGACGTGCGCCGGCCCGGCGAGGCCATCGACGTTGCCGACCTGGCCGATGCCGCCGGCCGCGAGGTGGAGGCCGTCGCGCGAGAACGCCAGCGCCCGGATGCCGCCCATCGACCGCTTGCGCTGCTTGACATCGTAGGTGTACAGCGTCGGCACCTCAAACTTTTGGGACATTTTGCCGGTGTCGGATTCCCAGACGATGACGGTGCCGTGGCGGTCGGCGCTGGCGAGGTGCTTGCCGTCGGGGCTGACGGCGACGGCGTAGAGGGCGGTGACGTGCCCCTGCGGCGTCTGCGTCGCGTGGCCTTGCAGCGCGCGGACGAGTTTACCCGTATCCGTATCCCAGATTTTGACGAGCATGTCGTCGCCGCAGGAGACGAGGCGCGAGCCATCGGGCAGGGCGG
Source organism: Gemmatales bacterium (assembly GCA_038229635.1). GTDB lineage: Bacteria > Planctomycetota > Planctomycetia > Gemmatales > Gemmataceae > DATFNV01. Next base: position 14,243 of record JBBROG010000140.1, on the reverse strand, counting down.
CGAGGTCGCGCACCCAGCCCTGATGAGCCTCGACGACGCGCACCGCCTCGCCCTTGGCGACGTCCCACCAGACGAGGCGCCGGTCGTAGCCGCCCGAAACGACGAGGGGCTTGCCGGCGCGTAAGCACCACACGAGAGAGGAGACGTAGTTGTCGTGCTTCGTCCAGCGGGCGACGGGCTCCTTCTTCGGCGAAGAGAGGTCGAAGACGTGGACGGCGCCGTCCTCGCTGCCGGCGTAGAGGCGGCCGCCGGACGGGTCGACGCACAGGCCGTAAAAGGTGGCGCCGTGGCCGAAGCCGGTGCGGACCTTGGCCTTGGCGGGGTCGATGGGAGGCATCGGGGTCTTCCCTTGGAAAGCCGCTCGCGGCTCGGCGATCACGCCAGCACCGTCGCGATCGGCTCGGCGTCCTCGGGCGACAGCGGGATCGGCCGCGGGCCGACGTAGTAGCTCTTCTTCGGGCTGATGCCGACCGCCTTGAAGATCGTCGCCGTCACGTCGCCGGCGCCGACCTTGCCGTCCGCGACCGTCTTGCCGTCGGCGTCGCTGCGGCCGTGGACCGCGCCACCCTTGATGCCGCAGCCGGCGAACGAACACGACCAGGCGGAGGCGAAATGGTCTCGGCCGACGTCCTTGTTGATCGTCGGCGTCCGCCCGAACTCGCTGAGCGTGAGGACCAGCGTGTCCTTCAGCAGGCCGCGCTCGTCCAGGTCGAGCAGGAGCGTACTCATGACGTGGTCCAATTCGGCGACGAGCTCGCGGTGGCTCTCGAAGTTGTCGGCGTGGCTGTCCCACCAGGCGCGCGACACCTTGACCATCGGCACGCCCGCCTCGATCAGCCGCCGCGCGATCAGGCATTGTTGGCCGAACTCGGTCTTGCCGTAGCGCGCGCGCACCTTGTCCGGCTCGCGCCCCAGGTCGAACAGCGCGTCGGAGCGCATCAGGCCGCGCACGCGGGCGTAGGTGCTGTTGTAGCCGACGACCTCGGCGGCGTCGCGCTCGCGGTTGAAGCGGTCGCTGAGGTATTGGCGAAGGTGTTCGCGCTCGGAATGATCCTTATCGGATAATCCTTGGGGTAAGTCGATGTTCTCCGGCCGCAGCGAGCGTTCGAGGCTCATGGCGGCGTAGCGCCCGCCGAGGAAGCCGGCGTCGGGGCGCCCCCAGCGCTGCCCCTCGGTGGCGAGGTACAGGGCGACGTAGTCGGGCACGATGCTGTCCTGCTGGCCGAGTTCCTTGGCGAGGACGGTGCCGAAGTCGGGGTAGGCGATCTCGCCGACCGGGCGCCGCCCCCGCTGCACCAACTCCGCCGCCTGGCCGTGGTCGGCGACGCGGGTGTCGAGGGAACGGACAATCGCGACCTTGTCCATCAGCTTCGCCGTCTTCGGCATCAGCTCGCTGATATGGATTCCGGGTACGCTGGTCGGGATGGCCTTGAACGGCCCGCCGGTCGGCCGTCCCGGCTTGGGGTCCCACGTCTCGAGTTGGCTCGACCCGCCCGCGAGCCACAGGAGGAGGACGTGGCGGTGCTTCTTCTTCAGCTCGGCGGCCCAGGCGGCGTCGCGCGGGGCGCCGAAGCCGGCGAGGCCGACGCCGAGCGCCGCCGCGGCGCCGCCTTGCAGGAACAGGCGCCGGTCGACGGTGTGTTCCGGCGACCCGCAGAAGGACTTGCTCGCCCGCTTCATGGCTCCTCCGCTCAAAACTTAAAACCCGAAAACCGGAGGCGACGGTGCGGTCTCGCGACCGCCAGCACGGATTCTACCGCCACGCCGACCTTCACGCCAGCACCTTTAAAAAGAACTCACCACAGAGAACACAGAGAACACAGAGGCAAGGCAAAGCAGAAGAGGGCAACCCGCGGGATCTGCCTTTCCTTTGTCTTTCCTCTGTGTTCTCTGTGTTCTCTGTGGTGAATTCTTTTCGGCGCCCTAAACTCTCGTTTGGGCCTCTGGGGTTCAAATGCTATTTGGCGGCGGCCCACTTCTCCTTCATGAAGCGCAGCCCCTGCGTGTAGACCTCTTCGGCGCTCGGGAAGAGGTCGCGCCAGACGCGCGTCGCGGCGGCGAGGGCGGGCAGGGCGCGGCCGAACGCCTCGATGACGAACCAGCCGTCGTAGCCCGACGCCTTGAGCGCCCTGAAGCTCTCGTCCCAGTGGACCATGCCGGTGCCGGGCGTGCCGCGGTCGCTCTCGCTGATGTGGACGTGCGCCATCCGCTTGCCGAGCGCCGCCACGCCCTTCGCCGGATTTTTCTCCTCGATGTTGGCGTGGAAGGTGTCGTACATCGTCTTGAAGTTCGGGTGGCCGACGGCGTCCACGAGAGCGGCGGCGTCGGCGGCGGTCGTGAGGAAGTAGCACTCGAAGCGGTTCAGGTACTCGACGGTGAGCGTCACCTGATTCCGCCCGGCGATGTCCGCGACTTGGCGGAGCGTGTCGGCGGCGCGGGCCTTCTCGTCGGCGGTCGGCCCCTGCCCGGTGAAGACGGCGAGCGGCGAGTGCATGGGTCCGGCCAGCGTCGGGCTGCCGAGGACCGCGTTCATCTCGACGGCCCACTTGAGGCGCTCGACGGCGGCCTGACGCACCTTCGCGTCGGGGCTGATCGGGTTGGCGTCCTCGCCGACGACGGTGACGGTGGTGCAGCCGAGGCCGAGGTTGTCGAGTTCCTTCTTGACCGTCTTATAGTGGTGGGCGTCGCCCTCGAAGAGCGGGACCTCGACGCCGTCGAAGCCGGTCTTTTTCAGCTTCTCCAGGAGGGGGAAATGCTCGGCGGTGACGTGCGCCGTCCAGAGCAGGAGGTTCATGCCGGTCTTCATGCGGAGAGACTCCGTCGGGTGAGTGTCGTGTCGGGGGTCGGCGGTATTCTGCGGCGGCGAAGAGGCGTTGGCAAGGGAGAGGCTCGATGGAACAGGTCAACGCGAAGTCGATCTTCAGCCCGGCGACCGGCTTCATCAAACGCGGCGGCTTCGCCTGGACGTGCAACCCCTATCTGGGATGCACTTTCGGCTGTGTCTACTGCTACGCGATGTTCCTGCCGCAGAACCGCCGGCCGCGCGAGGAGTGGGGCCGGTGGTTCCAGGCGAAGGCGAACGCCGTCGAGTTGGCACGCAAGCAGGCGCCGAAGGTCGCGGGTCAGGCCGTCTACTGCTCCAGCGTCACCGACCCGTACCTGCCGGCGGAGCGCGGCCTGAAGCTGACGCGCGGCATCCTCGAAGCGCTGCTGCCGCACCAGCCGCGCCTGCTGATCCAGACGCGCGGCCCGTTGGTGGCCCGCGACGTCGATGTATTGCGGCGGTTCCGGTCGGTGCGCGTCAACGTGTCGATCCCGACCGACAGCGAGGAAGTGCGGAAGGCGTTCGAGCCGAAGGCGCCGCCGCTGGAGAGCCGCTGGGAGGCGCTGGCGAAGGTGCGGGCGGCGGGCGTCGCGGTCGGCGTCTGCGTGACGCCGATGCTGCCCCTGGAAGACGCGACGGCGTTCGTGAGGCGCCTGGCGGAGTTCCGGCCCGACGTGTTGGTGGCGCAGGACTTCCACGACAGCGGCGGCGGCTTCGGCGCGGACACCGGAGAGGCGGCAAGGCGGTTGCTGTCGCAGCGGCGCTGGGCGGTGGACGACTACCGGCGGTGCGTCGAGGAACTGCGGCGACATTTGCGCGTTTACGAGGGGGAAGAGGGGTTCTTTCCTCCGCCCGAGTCGGTCAGGCTCCGTTACCCGCCACAAGGCCCGCCGGTGGGAGGAAGAAATCGCCAACCCGGCAGTGAAAGCCGGGAATGACCTCCTCGCCGCCAATTTCATCATTTTCGCGAAGGATGGTCCCCGTTCCCGTCGCCCGGTGGATCTCGACCGTCCGCCACTGAGGGTTAACCACCCAAACCAGCGCGACGCCCGCCGCGAGGAATTCTTGGACCTTTTCATCCACCTCGTAGGCCGTGTCGTTCGGCGAGACGACTTCGACCGCGAGGCCGGGCGCGACGGGACAGTGGCCGTCGGTCGTGGCGACGGCGAGCGACAACCGGCCGAGGCGGATGAAGGATGCGTCAGGTCTGCGGACTTTCGCGGACTGAGTCGGGAAGCACTGGTAGCTCGTCCCCTCCGGGAACACCCAGCCGAGGCGGTGTTCCTGGCAGAACTGGTCGAGGAGTTGAAAGATGACTCCTGCGACATAGCTGGACCAGATGCTCGTCTTTCGCCCCACGAGGTGGCCGTCGACCAGTTCGTAAAAGTCGCCGTCCGGCATCTTGAGGAGGTCTTCGGGGGTGTAACGGGCTGCGGTTACGGTCGCGCTCATGACGTCGGTCCCTCCCAGTTATCCCACACTTTCATGTGAGGAGAGCAGAAGCCGGCGACGAAGTCGGCGACTTCGAGGATTCGGTCCTCGGTGGTTTCGTCGGTCGTTGCCCACCGCAGCGAATCGAGGAAGGAATAGACGTCGTCCTTAGCAACTCCTTGTGCCTTATAGCGACGGAGCAACGCGACGATTTCTTCCAAGGAGGTTTCCGACTGGATCGCCGCCGAAAGTTCCTGCCGCAGATCCATCGTCATGGCAATCTCCTCCACAGGGGCTGAGTGTCCGCGAGCCGCTGCTGGTAATCATCGAGCGGCATCATTCGCGCCGGCTCGATGACCCCGTGAGTGGGCGAGTCCTGAACGAAGAAAAGGTCTCCGCCCAGGTCGTCGATGCAAAGGAACCACACCGGGTCCTTCCCCGATCCGCCGAGCGCGGGAGGACGTCGGAGCAAGTGAAGGTTGTCCGGGCGGTCTGGCGCACGGACATTCCCCCCGTGCCCGGTTGTACGACCCCTGCAAGCACTGGAATATCGGCGTGCGGCCTCACTCCAAGCGTCCGTGCCGTCGGCCCAATCGTCGGACCGCCGGCGCGGTCCTCGCGCATGGCCCGGTATACCATTCTACCCGTCGCGCTCCCGCCGGAGTGTGCGTCTTCGAGTCGCGCGGGAGAAGTGTCATGGAACGACATGGGCGCCCTTCCTTGGTCAGTTCGTGCAGCGGGCGGTAGCCAGACCCCCGCCACTCCCCCGCCCTGTCTCACGACTTATCCACTGTAACCCATTTCCCGTCCTTCGCCGAGGCCAGCACGGCGTCGCAGACGTGCTGCGTCCGCAGCGCGTCGCGGAAGTCCGGCATCGCCTTCTCGCCCTTGCCTAGCGCCTCCAGGAAGTCCGCCACCTGATGCACGAAAGAGTGTTCGTAGCCGATCTGCAGCCCCGGCACCCACCAGTGGTTCATGTACGGGTGGTCGCCACCGCCGTCGGTGACGTGGATCGACTTCCAGCCGCGCAGCTTGCCCTCGTCCGCGTAATCGAAGTATTGCAGGCGGTGCAGGTCGTGCAAGTCCCAGAAAATCGACGCCTTCTCGCCGTTGATCTCGAACGTGTACAGCGCCTTGTGGCCGCGGGCGTAGCGCGTCGACTCGAACGTCGCCAGGCTGCCGTTGGCGAAGCGGCCCATGAACGTGCAGGCGTCGTCGATGCCGACTTTTTCGACCTTGCCCGTCAGGGTATGCTTGCGCTCCTTGACGAACGTCTCGGTCATGGCGGTGACGTTGGCGAGGTCGCCGTTGAGCCACAGCGCCGTGTCGATGCAGTGCGCCAGCAGGTCGCCAGTGACGCCGCTGCCCGCCGCCGCCGCGTCGAGGCGCCACAGCGCCGTGCCGCCCTGCGGCAGGTCGGCGCTGATCGTCCAGTCCTGGAGGAACTTGGCGCGGTAGTGGAACACCTTGCCCAGCCGGCCCTCGTCGATCAGTTTCTTCGCGAACGTGACGGCCGGCACGCGGCGGTAGTTGTACCAGACCATGTTCGGCACGTTCGCCTTCTCGACGGCCCGCACCATCTCCAGGCCCTCGGCGGCGTTCATGGCGAGCGGCTTCTCGCACAGGATCATCTTGCCGTGCGCCGCCGCGAAAAGAGCGATCTCCTTATGGAGATTATTCGGCACGCAGACGTCGACGGCGTCGATGTCCTTGCGCTCGATCAGCTTGCGCCAGTCGGTCTCGACCGACTCGTAGCCCCACTGGTCGGCGAACGCCTTCGCCTTGTCGGCGCTGCGGGCGCAGACCGCTTTCAGCACCGGCTTGTAAGGGAGGTCGAAGAAGTGGTTGACTTTGGCGTAGGCGTTCGAGTGGGCCTTGCCCATGAAGCCGTAGCCGATCATGCCGATATTCAGCGGTTTGGCCATGTGGGAGTCTCCGTGGAGGTTGTCATTTGCTCTTCGTGAAGTGGTCGTACACTTCCTTCGCGACCTTGGCACACAGCAGGTTGCCGGCGTTGTCCGCGCGCCAGGTGCGGTCGACATTCTCGGCCGTCATCACGCACAGCGCCACCGGCCCGCTTTCGAGGTACAGAATGCCGGCGTCGGTGCGGGCGTCGCTGACGGAGCCGGTCTTGTGGGCGATCACCGTCCCCTCGGGCAGAAAGCGCGGAAACTTCTCCTTGTCGTCGCACTTTTTCAGGTGGTTCAGCATGACGTGCCGCGCCGCCGGCGTGACGACCTCGCCGCACTCCAGCATTTCCAGCAGCGCCACGGCTTCGCGCGCCGTCGTCGAGCCGAGGCCGAAGCGCTTCGTCCGCGCCGGGTCGATGGAGGTGCTACTGGCGCGGTAAACCTTGGCGTTGATCTTCGTGTTCGGCAGGCCCCAGGCGTCCATGCGCCGGCCCGGCGCGGCGATGCCGACCTTGTCGAGGACGAGGTTCGTCGCGGTGTTGTCGGAGTAGACGATCATCAGCCGCACGGCGTCGCGCAGCGAGAAGGAGGCGCCGTCGCTGAAGTGGTCGGTGAGGATGCCGCTGCCGGGCACCTTGTCGGCGCCGCGCAGCGTGACGCGGTCGGTGAGTTGGACCTTGCCTTCGAGGGCCTGCTGGTAGACCTCGACCATGACCGCCAGCTTGATGAGGCTGGCGGTCGGCATCGGCTCGTCGGCGTTGAGCGCGTAAGTCTCTCCGGTGAGGAGGTGCTTGACGGCGACGGCGACCGTGCCCTTGTGCGCCTTCGCCAGCGGGGCGAGGCGGGCTTCGAGCGTCGGTTCGCCGCCGGCGGACGGCGGACCCATGACGAGCAACAGCCAGAAGGCAACCACGGCACCACGGTTCATGATCGGAGTCTCCTCGACAAGATTCAGCGGGACTTGCGCTTCCTTCGGCGGAGCCGGGCGAACACGTCCTTGAGCGGCAGGGAGAAGCCCGGCAGAACTTTGCCCCCGTCGAGTACCCCGTCCTTCGCCACCGGGCGCGCCCGACCCGGCGAGGTGTAAGCCGTGGCGGTCTCCGTCTTGGGGTCGATGACCCAGGCGAGCTTGACGCCGGCCTCGAAGTAGTCTTTGAGCTTCCGCCCCATCTCCGCCGGAGTATTCCCCTCGCTGAGGACTTCGACGGCGAGCGCGGGCGCGACGCTCGCGACCGCCTCGTCGGGCAGCTCGCCGCCCGGCAGCCGCTCCCAGGGGAGGAAACTCACGTCCGGGATGCGGACGAGGCGGAAGCGCAACCGGACCGCCCCGTCGGCCCCGAGGACGACGCCGAGGTCGTTCTCCTCCAGGTAGTCCCAGAGGAAATGACTGATGACGGAGGCAAGAAGTCCTTCCTTCGTGCTCATCGCCTTCTCCACCAGGACGCCGTCGACCAGCTCGCAGAGTCGCTTGTCGGCCGCCTCCAGGGCCGCGACGACGTCCCCCTCCGTCGCCGTCCCCGGCGCCGGGCGCATCCGGATGCGGTGTAGGGGCACGTCCCCGATCTGCCCGAGAAGCTCGGCCATCGTTTCCGGGGCGCCCGTCTCGGTCACTGTCGCCATCGCATTTCTCCTCTTCCCTGATTCTCCGCCGGGCCGACCCGTCACGCGCGCCAGCCGTGCGCGTCGCGGACGGCGATCATCGCCGACAGGATGTCGTTCCACGTCTGCGGCTTCCTCATCACCTCGTTCGGGAACATGCAGCCGTCCCAGCAGATGTGAGGGAACTTGTGCGTCGGGTTGCCGTAACTGTCGCGCATCCAGAAGCCGGCGTGGTGCGCGATGTTCAGCTTGCCGTTCGGGTCGTTCGGCAGACAATGACGGCCTGTTTTATCGTGACTGCCCGAGCCCTTGACCGTGGCGTCGTTCTGGGCGACGTGGAAGTCGATCGTCCACGGGCGCAGGGCGGCGGTCAGCGTCGCCAGGGCGTCGTCGAGCTTCTTCGGGTCGTTCCAGGCCCAGCCCTGCGGCAAGATGCTATCCTCCGGGGCGTTGGTGCCGAGCGTGTAGAGCAGCGTGTGCGCCATGTCGGCCTGGAAGCCGAGCGTGCCGGGGCGGTCGGTCAGTTCGAGGAGTTGCACCATCCGCTTCCACGAATGCATGCCGCCCCAGCAGATCTCGCCCTCGGCGGCCAGGCGCTCGCCGTGGCCGGCGGCGACATCGCACGCCGCGCGGAACGTCGCGGCGATCTTCTTCTGGTTCCCCTCGGGGTCCTTCAGCCAGTCGCCGGGGCCGCTCGCCGAGTCGATGCGCACGACGCCGTAAGGGCGGACGCCGAACTCGCGCAGCTTCTTGGCGATGCGACAGCCCTTGCGGACCTGCTCGACGAACTTCTTGCGCTCCGACTCGTCGCCCATCGCCGAGCCGCCGCCGGTCGGCGGCCACACGGGCGCCACCACGGAGCCGATGACGAGGTTGCGGGCGCGCACCTTGTCGGCGAGCTTCTTCAGGTCGTCGTCGCTCGCGTCGATGTCGACGTGCGGCGCGAACAGGAACAGGTCGACGCCGTCGAACTTGACGCCGTCGACCTCGGCCTTCGCGGTCAAGTCGAGCATGGTGTCCAGGTCAATGGTCGGCTCGGCGTCGGGCGAGCCCTTGCCGACCACGCCGGGCCACGCCGCGTTGTGCAATTTCGGGTAGGTGTTGACGTGATTCATGGGAGCCTCTTGTCGTTGACGAGGAAGAGCGAAACGGCGAGCCGAAATCAGCGGCGCTTGTGGTCGCCGACCTTCGGCGCGCCCGGGTTGACCTCCGGCCCGAAGTAGCGCAGCGTCACCAGCGGCTCCGTGCCGGTGTTCTCGAACGCGACGCCCGCCTTCGCCGCCGCGGCGGTGACGAAGTACTCGTCCTCCGTCAGCGCGCCGAAGTCGATCATCGCCGGCGTCTGCAGGGCGTGCTTGCCGATCGTCCCCTTGCCCTGCACCGCGACCAGGCCGTAGGCGCCGTTGTCCTTGACCGTCACCCGGACGCCGGGATCGATCGTCAGTTCCTTCGCCGTGAACAGCTGCTCGCCGTCCATGCGCCCGTAGACGACCCAGCGGTCCTGATACCCCTCCTTCGCCGTGTCGGCGACGGGAATCGGTTCCAGATAGTGGTTGTCCTTGAAGCTCGGATCGACGTTCCCTTCCCAGTCGAGCTGCTCGACGAGGTAATCGAGGTCCTTGTGCTTGGCCTCGGGGACGTCCTTGACGAGCAGCGACCAGGGGACGGTGCGCCCCTCGACCATCGACTGGTACATGCCGAAGACGTCGGAGCCCCACTGCGGCTCGTAGGTGACGAGCGAGCCGGGCGCGTGCAGGACGCACGGCGGGACGAGCCAACCGGTGCCGGGCTTCAGGCGGTACGCCTTACTGTAGTCGAGGATGCCGTTGTCGCCCTCGTTCCAGCGCGCCAGGCAGCGGCGGACGTCCTCCTTCGTCGTGCCGGGCTCCAGCCCGAAGAAGGTGTACGGGAAGTTGTTGCCGAGGGCGTTGAGTTGCGGCGGGAAGTAATACGACTCAGGCTTGCCCTCCTGCCCCACGAGCGCCGCCTGCTTCTGACTCTGGTGCATGTGGTGCGGGATCGGCCCGCGGTTGTCGAAGAACTTGCTGTAGACGGGCCACTTCTTATAGCGGTCCCAGATCTCCTTGCCGACGAGGGCGGCGCCTTCGAGGCCGACGGCGTCGGCCAGGGTGAAGGCGCGCTTGCCCCTGTGGACGACGTAGCTGAGCCCTTCGTCGGGCTCGCGGTTCTCGTTGGCGGCGGGCGTCGTCGAGGCGAACCAGCGCTCGTCGATGCCGCCGCGCGTGGCGCCGTAGGCGTAGTAGTCCTTCGGATTGAGCTTGATACGCATACCGGGCATAAGGAACGAGCGCGGCACCCAGGTCGGCGCCAGGCGCAGGACGCCTTCGGCGGCCTCCAGGGCCGCGCGGACGAGGTGGGCGTCGGCCTGGCCGGCCGGCGCCTTCTTCTTGGGGGTGGCTTGCTTGGCCATGAAAAGCGAACTCCCTCGGCTGTCTGCGGGTGATGGTCCGTGGCGTGCTTATATAAGGCACGGCGGGGGCGTGAGCAAGGAGAAACCTGTACCGCTGCGCGGAAAGCCTCATAAACGGGGCTCTCGAACCAACCACGCCAAACCCGTCGCGCACCCAAACGGCAAGCCAGGCTCGGCGTGGGGTGGTAGAATGACCCCTTCGCCCCGTGCAGGAGACGCGCATGGACCACCTCTGGGCCCCCTGGCGGCTGTCCTACGTGGCCGCCGCGCCGCCTCCGGCGGACGACGACGCCTGCTTCCTCTGCCGGGGCCTCGCCGCCGACGACGACCGCGCCAACCTCATCGCCCTCCGCACGCCGCTCAGCGCCGTGGTACTCAACCGCTTCCCGTATAACAACGGCCACCTCCTCGTCGCGCCGCGCGCCCACAAAGGGACGCTCGACGAGTTGACCGCCGACGAGCTGCTCGAAACGGCGGAGACGGTACGGCGGATGGTGCGCGTCTTGCAAGGACTGATGAAGCCGGACGGCTTCAACGTCGGACTGAACCTCGGCCGCGCCGCCGGCGCCGGCCTGCCGGGCCACCTGCACTGGCACGTCGTGCCGCGCTGGAACGGCGACACGAATTTCATGCCGGTGCTGGCCGAGACGAAGGTGATCGTCCAGTCGCTCGACGCGCTCTACGACCTCCTGAAAAAGAGTTGCGTTCCCTTTTCCGGGGGGAACGCCCCGTGACCGACGACGTCCCGTTCGAGCCGCCCGACTGGCTCGACCGCGAAGAGGAAGTGCTGGCGCCCTACGCCACGCGCACTCGCGCCAGCGGCGGGCGGCGCCACCCCGAGCCGGCGCACCCGTTCCGCACCCTGTACCAGCGCGACCGCGACCGCGTCGTCCACTCGACCGCGTTCCGCCGGCTGATGCACAAGACGCAAGTCCTCGTCGCCCAGACGAACGACCACCACCGCACGCGGCTGACGCACACCCTCGAAGTGGCGCAGATCAGCCGCACCATCGCCCGCCAACTCGGCCTCAACGAGGACCTCACCGAGGCCATCGCCCTGGCGCACGACCTCGGCCACCCGCCGTTCGGCCACGCCGGCGAACGTGCCCTCGACGAGTGCATGAACGGCCACGGCGGCTTCGAGCACAACCGTCACGGCCTGAGAATCGTCGAAGTGCTGGAGTACCGCTACGCCGACTTCCCCGGCCTGAACCTGTCGCGCGAGGTGCTGGAAGCGATGGCCTCCCACAGCAGCCGCCGCGACGCCCCGGAAGTGCGCGCCCTCGCCGGCGACGGCCAACCGCCCTTGGAGGCTCAGGTGGTCGACGCCGCCGACAGTCTCGCTTACGACACGCACGACGTCGACGACGCTTTCGGCGTGGGGCTGATTACCGCCGACGACCTGGAAGAGGTCGAGTTCTGGCGCCTCGCCGTCGAGCGCGTCCGCCAGCGCCCCGGCAAGCTCGGCCCGCTCCAGTTTCAGCCGACCGTCGTGCGGGCGATGACCGACTGGCAGGTGACCGACCTCCTGGAGTATACACGCGACCGCATCCGGGCGGCGCGGGTGCGGACGTTGGAGGACGTGCGCCGGGCGCCGGGGCCGCTCGTCGGGCCGGGGCCGGAGATGCAGCGCCGCAAGGCGGAGCTGGAGACGTTCCTGCGAGCGCGCGTCTACAGCCACTACCGCGTGCAGCGCATGGCGACGAAGGGGCACCGCCTGGTGCAGGCGCTGTTCGAGGAATTTCGCCGCCTGCCGCGGCTGCTGCCGGACCGCTACCAGGAACGCCTGGAGGCAAACGGCCCGGAGCGCACCGCCTGCGATTACGTCGCGGGCATGACCGACCGCTTCGCCCAGGACGAGTACATGCGCCTTTTCCATCCGTATACGAGCGTGTAAGATGGACCTTTCGCGCCCCGCCGGCTCCCCCTGATTCGCACTCTCCTCCGAGGAGGTCTGCCCATGCCGTCGCTCCTACCGCAATCGCTCATGACCCGCCTCGTCGAGGGGTGGCGCGCCCGCTCCGGCTCGGGGCAACTGCTGCTGTGGCTGTTGCGCGGCTGCTTCATGGCGATCACCATCGCCACGGCCCTGATCGGCTTCCAGCATTTTTCCCAGCCTACCGACGTCGCCAACGGCGTGATCGCCTTCGTGGCCATCCTCGCCGGCGGCATCCTCGTCGTCGGCAGCGACATCCTCGTCCGCAACAAGCAGATCACCACCATCTCGGCCATCTACTTCGGCCTGCTCCTGGGGATGCTGCTCGGGACGATCTTCTCGTCCGCGCTGGAGCCGTTCGTCAGCGACTGGGTCGGCACTCGCGCGGAGCGGATGCAGGCGTTGCGCTTGCTCGTCACCGTCGTGACGTGCTATATCTCGATCAGCCTGCTGCTCCAGACCAAGGACGAGTTCCGCTTCATCATCCCCTACGTGGAATTTCAGAAGCAGGTGAAGGGCGGCCGGCCGCTGGTCCTCGACACGAGCGTCATCATCGACGGCCGGATTGCCGATATCTGTGATACGCGCTTTATCGACACGAAACTGATCGTGCCGCGCTTCGTGTTGCAGGAGTTGCAGAGCATCGCCGACAGTTCGGACAAGCTGAAGCGCAACCGCGGGCGGCGCGGACTGGACATGCTCAAGCGGATGCAGAACAACCCCAAGGTGGAGCTGCAGATGCATGAGGGCAACCTACCCGCGTTGCGCGACGTCCACAAGGTGGACGAGCGCCTCGTGGTCATGGCGAAGGCCCTCGGCGCCCGCGTGGTGACGAACGACTTCAACCTGAACAAGATCGCCCAGCTGCAGGGCGTCGACGTCATCAACCTGAACGAGTTGGCCAATTCGCTGAAATCGGTCGCGCTGCCGGGCGAGGGGATGCTGCTGCGCCTGGTGAAGCAGGGCGACCAGATCGGCCAGGGCATCGGCTACCTGGACGACGGCACGATGGTCGTCGTCGAGCAGGGCCGGGGGTACATCGGCCAGGACGTGAGCATCACGGTGACGAGCGTGCTGCAAACGCCGGCGGGGCGGATGATCTTCGGGCGCATCGACGGCCGGCCGACGCCGAGCGGGTCCGGGTCGCAAACCGCCGCGGCCGGGCGGCCCGAAGGCGCGATGTGAATTTAAGGGGCGCGCGACGGCGCGCCGGGAGAAGATTTCCATGTCCTCTTACCGCCGGTCCTTCGCTGCCGTCGCGCTGGCGGTGCTCCTGGCGGTCAGCGCCGACGCCCAGGCGCCGAAGTTCGCCGCCAAGTCGGTCGGCAAGGGGGCGAGCGACATTGAGTTGGTCGAGAAGGTCCTCGCGGCGCGGCGCGACTACCAGATCACGTTGGAGACGCTGCGCGCCCACTACATCTCCGTCGGCGACCTCGAACGCGCCCGCTGGGCCGAGGACGAGCTGCGGCAGTACCACCGCGTCCCGAAGCAGGCGTTCCGCCTCGACATGGACGTGCCGGCGCCGACGCTCAAGGCCGAGAAGTCGTACCCCGAGGCGAACGAATTGTACCGCCGGGCGATGGCCTACAAGGACAAGGGCTGGGGCAACGACCTGATCGACAACCAGCGCCGCGCCGAACTGTTGTTCCAGCAGCTGCTGAATACCTACCCCGACAGCGACAAGATCGACGACGCCGCCTACCAACTCGGCGACATCTACGAGGGCAAAACGTACCGCCAGTACCGCCGCGCCGCGGCCTACTACGAGCGCTGCTTCCAGTGGAACCCGAACACGCAGTTCGACGCCCGCCTCCGCGCCGCGCGGCTGTACGACAAGACGATCCTGGACCGCGGCCGCGCCCGCGAGCTGTACCAGGAAGTCATCAACCACGAGACTGACCCGCGCTGGCTCGACGAGGCGAAGAAACGGCTCACCGACCTGAGCGGCAACCCGGGGCGGTAGCCGCTCGCGGCTTAGAGACTGTCCCGTAAGCCCCTCGCCCCGGTACGCCGGGGAGAGGGGTTGGGGGTGAGGGGTCGGTTTTTCGCCAGGAAATCCCCCTCACCCCCGGCCCCTCTCCCCCGAGTACGGGGGCGAGGGGAGCATACGGG
>JBBROG010000139.1:0-22123 GCA_038229635.1 Gemmatales bacterium | reverse complement strand
CGCCCGCCCCCCCGGGGCCCCGAAACCGCAAGCAGGACCGAGGGCTTTCGCTTTGCGCGACGTGCGAAGTGTCCTATAATCGGGTGCGTTCCGAAGGCGCCCGGCGCGCCGCTTCACGGGCGGCGCCGGGACGAGGGGCGGCACGACGGGCCAACTGTCATGGGCACGATGAGCTTTCTGCTGCCGTCCGGTTTGCCCGCCGACGCGGCGCGGGAACTGGAGCGCGCCTGCGTCGCCGGCGGTCCCGACGCCATGCCCTGGCCCACCGAGGTGCGCGTCCAGCCCGACCGCCTCACCGTCCGCCGCGCCGTCGAGGAGAGCGGTGCCCTCGTCACGCCCTGGGCGATCGACGGCGCCGGCCACCTCATGAGCGGCACCGCCACCCTCATGGAGCGGCCGCTCCCCTATCAGCTGCAAGTCGAGATGGCGCGCGGCAAGGTCAACCAGCTCCGCTGTCAGTGCGCCGACTGGCGCTCCGGCGGACTCCAGGTGCCCGAGCCGCTCCTCGCCGAGATCCACGACGTCAGCTCGCTGTTCGGCAAGGCCGTCACGCAAACGCCGTCCGACGAAGCCGGCGGCTTCGCCCAGCAGGCCCTCGTCCGCGCCTACCGCGCCGCCGAGGAACTCGTGCGGATCTACCTCGACCAGGTCTATCAGATCCGCCACCTGCGCGCGCCGCGCCTCGACACCGCCTTCGGCTGCCGCCTCGGGAACGCGATCCCGCAAGGCGATGCCGCCCCGGCGCTCGCGCGGGCGGGCAACAGCGTTTGCCTTCCGTTCGCCTGGCCCGTCGCCGAGGCGGCGCGCGACACCTTCTCCTGGGAGGCGCACGACGCCCTGCTCGACTGGGCCGAAGGGCAGAAGCTCGACGTCTCCGGCGGCCCGCTCATCGACTTCTCGTCGGCGCGTTTGCCGGGCTGGCTGTGGAACCACGAGCGCGACCTGTCGGCGCTGTCCCGCCACATGTGCCGCTACGTCGACCAGGCAGTGCGTCGCTACCGCGACCGCGTGCGCCGCTGGCAGGTCACCGCCGCCAGCAACAGTGCCTCCGTCCTGTCGCTCGGCGAGGACGAACTGCTCTTGCTGACGGTGCGCATCGCCGAGGCGGCGCGCCAGGTCGACCCGAGCCTCGACCTGGTGGTCGGCGTCGCCCAGCCGTGGGGCGAGTACATGGCCGTCGAGGACCGCAACCACTCGCCGTTCATCTTCGCCGACACGCTGATCCGCTCCGGCCTGACGCTGGCGGCGCTCGACGTCGAGTTGGTCATGGGCGTCACGCCGCGCGGCAGCTACTGCCGCGACCTGCTCGACACGTCGCGCCTGCTGGACATGTACGCGCTGCTGGGCGTGCCGCTGCGGGTGACGCTGGGCTACCCGTCGGCGTCGGGGAGCGACGCGCTGGCCGACCCCGACTTCCGCGTCGCCGCCGGCCACTGGCGCGGCGCCGTCAGCACCGCGACGCAGGCGGAGTGGGCCGGCGCCTTCGCCACGCTGGCGGTCGGCAAGCCCTACGTCCAGGGCGTCCACTGGGCCGATGTCAGCGACGCGGCGCCCCACCAGTTCCCCCACGCCGGCCTCTTCGACGCCCAGGGGCGCGCCAAGCCGGCGCTCGACCGACTGCGCGAGGTGCGCGAGCGGCACCTGCGCTGAGCGCGACGCTACGCCCTGATGACCTTCCTTAATCGACTAAAAAGCCGTTGGCGCGCAGAAACTCCTCCGCCCACCGATAATGGTCGAGCAGCCCTGTGATCGACCGCCCGAGGATGTGGTAGGCCACGACGAGAGCCTCGACCGTCGCCAGGCCGTTGTCGGGGTCGGTGCCGAGCTTCGACACGCGCGGGTACGCCGTCCGCCAACCGCTCAGCGAGCGCGGCTCCACGTCGGCGAAGTCGCGCGTCATCACCCCGGCCCGGCGCCAGCTGCCGTCGAGCAACAGGATGCCGCGCCCCGCGTCCGCCGCCGACAGCGCCGGCCCCTCCGCCGCCAGACGAACGTACCCCTCCAGCGGCGGACGCTCCTTGACGGGGTACGTCAAGAAGACCATGTCCGGACGGCCGCGCAGGGGCAGGATGGAGCACTTGCGCGGGTTTTCCCTCGGGTGACGGACGACCACGGTGAGGGGAAAGGTCGGTTCCATGCCGCACTCCGCGCGCCTTGATCCGACGGGCGCGCACGCCTAGGATGTTCTTGGAGCCTGTCCTCGCGTTCACTCTATCATTCCGGGCGGCGGGGCGGGACGGAGACATTTAAGGAGGCAATCATGGACCTGGAGTTGCGCTACTGCTCGATGTGAAATTACGAGCCGCAGGCCGTCAGTCTGACGGCTAAGCTGTTGGCCCAGTTCAAGCAGCAAGTCCGCGAGATGAAGCTCATCCCGGCGGGCGGCGGGTGCTTCGAGTTGAAGGCCGACGGCGAGCTGCTCTATTCCAAACTCGCCACCGGCCAGTTCCCCGATGAACCGGCCATCCTCGACATGGTCGGCGCGCGCTTGCGGAAGAAGTAGTGGAACGGTGGTGAGTGGTCCGTGGCCACGACTCGCCGACCACGGACCCCTAACCACGACGGACCCATGCTCTTTTTCGGACGCAAGAAACGGCTCATCGACTACGCCTCGTGCGCCGGCTGAGCGGGCAAACTGCCGCCGGGGCAGATCGCTCAGGTTCTGAGCCACATTTCCAACCTCGTCGACCCCAACCTCCTCGTCGGCACCGAGACGCACGACGACGCGGGGGTCTACCGCCTCACGGACGACATCGCCCTCGTCCAGACGATCGACTTCTTCCCGCCGGTCATCGACGACGCCTACAAGTACGGCCAGATCGCCGCCGCCAACGCCCTCAGCGACGTCTACGCGATGGGCGGCACGCCGAAGACGGCGATGAACCTCGTCGGCTTCCCTGACGACAAGCTGGACCTCGAACTGCTCGGCCGCATCCTCGAAGGCGGCGCCGAGCGCTGCAAGGCGGCCGGCGCCGTCATCGTCGGCGGGCACACGGTCCGCGACGCCGAGATCAAGTACGGCCTGTCCGTCACCGGCATCATTCATCCACAGCGTATTCTGACCAACGCCTCGGCCCGCCCCGGCGACAAGCTGGTGCTGACCAAGGCGCTCGGCACCGGCTTTGTCACGACGGCCCACCGCGCCGACGCCTGCCCCCCGGAGCTGTTCAAGGCGGCGTGCGACGGCATGATTCAACTCAACGCCGCCGGCCGCGACGCGATGCTCGACGTGGGCGTCCACGCGGCCACCGACATCACCGGCTTCGGCCTCGCGGGGCACGCCTTCGAGATGGCGCAGGGGAGCGGCACGACGATCTCGCTGTCGCTGGGGAGCCTGCCGCTGCTGCCGGACGTGGAGAAGCTGGTACGCAAGGGCTACTTCACGCGCGCCCGCAAGACGAACATGGCTTACGTCGCCAAGGGATTGCGCGTCGAGGGGACGCCGGACCCAATTCGGATAGAAATCTTCTACGACGCCCAGACGTCGGGCGGATTACTGATCAGTGTGCCGGCGGACCGGGCCGAGGCGCTGGTGAAGGGCGCCCGCGAGCGCGGCGCGACGGCGGCGTGCGTCATCGGCGACGTGGTCGAGCGGACGGAGAAGGACGCGCCGTATTTGATCTTGCGACCGTGACGGTTCAGGCGATCACACCTTTCCGCCGCAATTCCTCCACGCCCGCCGCGTCGAGCCCCAGCAGGTCGCGCAGCACCTCGTCGGTGTGCTGCCCTAACCCCGGCGGCATCGACGGCGGCGGCAGCGTCGCGCCGGCGACGTGGAACGGCGTGCCAATCAGGTCGACCGGCCGCCCGTCCGGGTCGCGCACCGTGACGCGCAGCCCACGCGCCTCGGCCTGCGGGTCGGCGAACACCTTCTCGTAGTCCCACACCGGCGCGTGCGGCACGTCGGCGTCGAGCAGGCGCCGCTCCCACGCCGCCGTCGTCGCCCCCTTCAGCACCCGCTCCAGAAGCGGGACCAACTCGGCTCGATGCCTTACGCGGTCAGTATTGGTCGTGAAGCGTGCGTCGGTGGCCAGGTCGGGGCGGCCGGCGGTCGCACAGAAGCGTTGCCACTGCCCGTCGTTGCCGACCGCCAGCGTCAGCCAGCTGTCGGACGTCGCGAACACCTGGTAGGGGACGATCTGCAAGTGGGCGTTGCCCTGGCGCGTCGGCACGCGACCGCTCGACAGATACGCCTGGGCGACGTTCACCTGGGTGGCGACGGCGCAGTCGAGCAGCGCCAGGTCGATCGCGTAGCCGTGGCCGGAGCGCTGGCGCGCGTGCAGACAGGCCAGCACCGCCGTCGCCGCGTACAGGCCCGTCAGGATGTCCGTGACGGCGACGCCGACCTTGTAGGGCGGCCCTTCGGGCGGCCCGGTGATGCTCATCAATCCGCTCAATGCCTGGACGGCGAAGTCGTAGCCGGGCTGATCGCGGCGCGGCCCGGTGCGGCCGTAGCCGGAGATGGAGCAGACGATCAGGCGCGGGTTGACGGCGTGCAGCGCCTCGGCGCTCAGGCCGAGGCGGGCGGCGCTTTCGGGCAGGAAGTTTTCCAGGAGGACGTCGCTCCGCTCGACCAGCTTGTGGAGCAGGCGCGTGCCGTCCGGCTTACCGAGGTCGAGGGCGATGCCGCGCTTGTTGCGGTTGCACGATAGGTAGTAAGCGCTCAGGTCGCCGAGGAAGGGAGGTCCCCAGGCGCGCGTGTCGTCGCCGGTGCCGGGGCGCTCGACCTTGATGACTTCCGCCCCGAGGTCGCCGAGGATCTGCCCGCAGAACGGCCCGGCCAGAACGCGCGACACGTCGAGCACGCGCACGCCGGCCAGCGGCCCGACCGGATCGTTGACCATCGCAAACTCCGTCCGCCCGTTCCCCGCACGCCCCGCGCCGCTATTCTAGAGAGAGTCTTCCCCCTCGCCCGTCGGGGCGCGGTGTCAGTAACTCGCGGCGCGGACGGCCTTATGATCTCTCCCGAATCGCTGACGGCGGCGTACAAGGAACTGGCCGACTGGAACGAGCGGCAGGGGCAGCTCGACCTGCGCGACCGCTTCCTGGTGCTGGCCGCGGACGCCGCCCTGCACGCCGGCCAGAGCGGCGAGGCGGAGGGGCTGCGCGGGCGCCTGCTGCGGCTCAACCCGCACCACCTGCTGCGCCCCTTCGCGTCGTTCGCCGAGGCGTTGGCGTCGCCGGACGTGCAGAGTTTCGTCGGCGAGCTGCGCTGGAAGTACCCGCCGGGGACGGCCGAGTCGCTGCTGGAGCAGGCGCGCTCGGGCGAGGTCCGCCGCCCCGCGAAGCCGACGCGCGCCGTGCCGCCGACCGTTCCGGTCCTCGACCTCGACGAGCCACCCTTGCTTCCCGAGGAGCCCGCCCGCGAGGCACCGCGCCTGTACCGAGTCCGAAAAGACGAAGAAGAGCCGGCGCCCGCGCCTCGGCCGGGGAGCGCGCCGCGCAAGACGGTCCCGGCGGCGCCGCTCCGTGTGACAGGCTACGACGTCGCGCCTCTGGCGGACGCGCCGGCCCCGCGGAGGTCCGAGCCCGAGGCCGACGACGTCCCGGCGGGGGCGTGGCTGTCGACCGCGCTGTTCGTCGTCACGCTGGCGGCGGGCCTGGCGCTTCTCGCCTACAGCGTCGCGGGTCCGTTCTTGCCGGCGGTCTCTCCACCAGCCCGACGCGCCAGCGAGGGATGAGTCCGCCCTCGCTGGCGCGTCGGGCTGGTGGAAAAACGCCGGCGGGGTATGCCTCTCAGTTCAACACCGGCAGCCGCACGCGCCCGTCCTTCTTCGCCGGCGCCGCCCCGTTCGGGTGCTCGCGCTCCCAGCGCTCGACCTCCTCCATCAGCGCGTCGACCATCTCGCTTTCGAGGACGTTGCGGACGATCTCGCCGTTGCGGAAGATGACGCCCTTGCCGTTGCCCGCCGCGATGCCGATGTCCGCCTCGCGCGCCTCGCCCGGCCCGTTCACCACGCAGCCCAGCACGCTGATCTTCACCGGCGTCGTGCGGCCGCCCAACCGCTGCTCCAGCTCGGCGATGATCTTTTCCAGGTCGATCGCCAGCCGGCCGCAGGTCGGGCAGGCGATCAGCTCCGGCTTGCGGACGCGCCGCTGCGTCGCTTGCAGGATGTCAAAGGCGGCGGCGATCTCCGGCACCGGGTCGCCGAGCAGGCTGATGCGGATCGTGTCGCCGATGCCGTCGAGCAGGATCGGCGCCAGCCCGCAAGCGGATTTCGTGACCGCGTAGGGCGCCTTGCCGGCCTCGGTGATGCCGATGTGCGTCGGGTAGTGCGCCTGCTTGGCGTACAGGCGGTAGGCGTCGACGGCGGTGATGACGTCGCTCGACTTCAGCGAGACGATAAGGTCGTGATACCCCTCCGACTCGGCGATCTCGATGTAGCGCAGGGCGCTCTCGACCATCGCCGGCGGGCAGGGGTAGCCGTGCTTCTCGACCAGCTCGCGCTCCAGGCTGCCGGCGTTGACGCCGATGCGCATCGGCAGGCCCTTGTCCTTGGCCTTGCGGATGACCTGACGGTAGCGGTCGTAGCCGCCGATGTTGCCGGGGTTGATGCGGATCTTGTCGACGGGGTGGTCCATCGCCGCCAGCGCCATCTTGTAGTCGAAATGGATGTCGCAGATGAGCGGGATCTTGATCCGCTTCTTGATCTCGCCGAGGACGGCGGCGTCCTCGGGCTTGGGGACGGTGACACGCACCATCTCGCAGCCGGCCTCTTCGAGGCGCTGAATCTCCTTCAAGACGGCGTCGAGGTGGTGCGTGTCGGGCGTGGTCATCGACTGCACGCGGATGGGGTTGTCGCCGCCGAGGAGGAGGCCGCCGACGGCGACCTCGCGCGTCTTGTGCCGTCGCACCTCGCGGCTGTAGGTGCCGGGGGCCGGGGTCGCGTTCGCCGGGGTCTCGTGAGTCATGTCATGGGTCCGCGTGAGATCGTCGTGGCGCCGTCCCGACGACGGGGGCGCCGATTCCTTGCTGGTAATGTAGGTTCGCCGCGGGAAAGCCGTCAAGGCGAAGGCGTTCCGGGGGCGCGCCCCCCTCCCTAGGCATCAGGTTAAGCCATCGTGAGCCGGATTGACCAGCGTTTGGTACGTCGAGGGGCGCCCCCCACCTCCCATCCCGCCGACTCGCCCTCAACAACGTATTGCAAGGATGACGTAAGTCCTTATCCTTCCGCGGTCTCCGAGGCATAACCCGTTACAGCGCCGAAACTTCGGCGCCCAACAGGCCGTTCACGGAGAAAAGCCTTGCCCAGAAAGGACTTACGTCATCCTTGCAATACGTTGTCAAGGGACTTCATCGTCGAGCGGCAAGGGGTGTCCAACCCCATGCGGGAGGTCGAAAGGGCGCTGGAACTCCTGCGCGCCGCGAGCGACGCGCGATCGCAGAAGCAGGCGGTAGACATGTTGGACGCCGCGCTGTCGAAGCTGCGCGAGCAGATGAAGAAGTACCCGGAGGACACGCCGGCCAAGCCGCGCGGCCGGTAACGGAAGGAGTAGGCGCCTTGACGCGCGCATTCGCCGGCGGCGGGAAACCGTCATGAACAGTAAGCGCAGGCTACGTCCGGCACCGGGTTTGCCGCTAAGAGGGTTGACGGCCCTCTTCAGTGCCGGGCCGTAGCTGAAGGTGAGGCGTTACCGACGCGGGAAGCGGGGCGCCCCCTTATCCTCTTCTTCAAGGAGTTGCGCATGGGTCTGTTCAGTAGCAGTTTGGCGTTGAATTCGTTCGAGGACCTGTTCGTCGAGCAGCTGCAAGACCTGTACGACGCGGAACAGCGGCTGACCAAGGCGCTGCCGAAGATGGCCGAGGCGGCGCACAACCCCGCCCTGAAATCGGCGTTCCGGGAACACCTGAGCCAGACGCAGAATCATGTGACGCGCCTGGAGCAGGTCTTCAAGGGAATCGGCAAGAGCGCCCAGGCCAAGACCTGCGAGGCGATGAAGGGGCTGGTCGCGGAGGGCGACGAGACGATCGGCGCCACCGGCGACCCGCACGTCAAGGACGCGGCGCTGATCGCGGCGGCGCAGCGGGTGGAGCACTACGAGATCGCCGGCTACGGCTCGGTCCGCACCTTCGCCCAGCGCCTGGGCAAGACCGACGCCGCCCGCCTGCTCCAGGAGACGCTGGACGAGGAAGCGGCGACCGACAAGAAGCTGACCGCCCTGGCCGAATCGACGATCAACCCCAGGGCTCAGAAAGCGTGACGGCCCTCATACACAAACCCGGTAAGACTGTCCGGTTCGTGGCCGCTCGAAGCTGAAGTCGGGCTGAGGGTTATGACCGGGCAAATCGGACAGTCTTACCGGGTTTGTGTATCAGGCGCGCCGCCGGCAACCGTGACTTCTTAGAGCGCCACAAAGAACTCACCGCGGAGAACGCAGAGGACGCAGAGAAAAGACAAAGGGGAAGCGGGGCAACCGCGGATCTGCCTTTACTTTCCTCTGCGTTCTCCGCGTGCTCTGCGGTGAGTTCTTTTAGGCACTATAGGGCGTGTTGGTGTGTTGAATCCCTCCCGGGGGCTACGATCCGCCGCCCCTCGGGGCTGACAACGGATTGACGAACCGTGGAAAAGCGAACGGGGCCGTCGCTCATTCCCCGGGAATGAGCGACGGCCCCGTATGCGTGCGCGACAGCGAGTGGCCCGAGTTCGTCTCATCAATGCTTGCCGCCCCCGCCGCCTCCACCCCCGCCGCCGCCATTAGCACCAATGGTCAGCGTGACGCCGCCCTTGAGCAAGGCATTGGCCACGTCAACCACCGAGATCGTCTGCGCGCCGGTCGCGGTCAGGGTGACCGTGAAGGTGTGTTGGCCGTTATCGGCACTGGTGAAGGCGTAGTCGGCGGGCAGGCCGGAACTGCCGGCGGTGTTCGCGAAGTGAGTGGTGCCGCGGTAGTCGTTGGCCGGGTTGCCGAAATCGTCTTGAGCGACGACCTTCAGCGCGAAGGCCTTGCCCGAGACGATGCCGGAAGGAACCACGATCGCGAAATGGGACATCGCCGCGTTCGAGACGAGGATATTCGTCTCGCTGCCCAGAAGCAGCTTGTTCGCTGCGTCCTGGACGCTGAGGGTTTGGCCGGTGACGGCGGCGGTCTTGAGCGTGGCCGTGAAGGTGTGGACGCCCTGGTCCGCGGCGGTGAAGGTGTAGCTGGCGGGCAGGCCGGCCTGGGCGTCGGAGCTGGAGAAGACGACGGTCCCGGTGTAGCCCGTCATCACCTGGCCGACGGCGCTGCGGGCCGTGACGGTGAAACCGTGAGCCACCCCCGCGTGGTGTTCCCCCACGTGTCCGTGGCGGTAGCGGAGAAGTTTTGGGTGACGCCGGCCGTGCTCACGGAGGGGCCGGTGAGGCCGATCCTCGGGGTGGTCAGGAAGAACTTGACCGTCGCTCCGGGGTTGACGACGATTCCCGCCTGGCTGCCCGTCACCGTCGTCACCTCCGCGTCACGCGCGGTGATCGACTGCGTGCCGGCCGACGTGAGCGTGAAGTTGAAGGTATGCGTGCCGGCGTCGGCGGCCGTGAAGGTGTAACTGGCGGGGAGACCGGACTGGACGCCGGAGCTGGCGAAGAGCACGGTGCCCGTGTAGCCGGCGGCGACATTCCCGGAAGCATTCACCGCCGTGACCGTCAGCGCGAGCGGGGCGCCGGCGGCGGTCGAGGTCGCGGTGGCTACGCGGAAGCCGGTCGTACCGGCTAGGCTAAGGAGGCCGTTGTTCGTGTTGATGAGGACCGACACCTTGCCGTCGTTGTTGGCGGCGAGAAGGTCCACGCGACCGTCGCCGTTGACGTCGGCCGCCGAGACGCGGGCGGGACTAGGGCCGAGGACGACGGTGAGCGGCGCCCGGAAGGTGCCGTCCCCGTTGCCCACAAGGATTTTCGCGCTATTGCCGCTGATGACGGCGAGGTCGAGTCCTTTTGAGTCGGACGAAAACCGAGGGGCGAAGGGGGAAATTGCTGCCGGGCGCTCGTGAGGCCGCGACGACATTCGTGTCGTCGGAGCCGCGCACGCAGCGTACTCGCGGAGTAAGCGGTCGAAGCCGTCGCGAAGGCCGCTTACTCCGCTGCGCTGCGTGCGCGGCTCGGACGAATACGGCCGCTTACTCCGCTGCGCTGCAGCGAAACGTCACGGCTTCTTGCCGCCGCCGCCGCCGCCCCCACCGCCCCCGCCGCCGCCCGGAGCGGTGACGTTCACGCTCGTACTCCCCTTGAGGAGGGCGTTCACGAGGTCCACGACCGAGAGGGTCACGGCGCCCGTCGAGTTCAGCGTGATCGAGAAGAGGTGCGAGCCGGCGTCGGCCGCGGTGTATGTGTAATCGACCGGCAGGACGGAGCCGCCGACCGACGCCGAGAAGCGGACCTTGCCCCGGTAACTGGTGACGGTGTTGCCGTAGGCGTCCACCGCCGCCAGCGTGACGGTGAAGGCCGTCCCCTTGACGGCGTTCGAGGGCGACCGGAAGACGAAGCCGGTCATCGCCGCCGCCGTGACCGGCAGGTCGCGCTGCGAAAGGAGGACGGCCGCGGTCGCCGCGTCCGTGACCGTGAAGGTGTGGCTGCCGGAGCCCTTGAAGGTCATGGGAAACGTGTGCGTTCCGGCGTCGGCCGCCGTGAACGTGTAGCTCGCGGGCAGGTCGGCCAGCGCGTCATCCGTGGCGAACTTCAGCGTGCCCCGGTAGCTGGGCGCCAGGTTGCCGTAAGCGTCGCGGGCGGACACCGTGAACGTCTGGGCCACGCCGGCGACGCCGCCGTGGACCGGCGTGACGGCGGCCGAAACCATCGCCGCCGCGCTGACACTGATGCCGGTCTGCGTCGCCGTCAGCGCCGCGTTCGCCCCGTCGCTGACGGTCAGCGACTGCGAGCCGGCGGTCCGCAGCGCCACGCCGAAGGTGTGCGAGCCGGCGTCGGCGAGGGTGAAGGTGTAGAAGCCCGGCAAGCCGGCCTGGGCGTCGCTGCTGCCGAACACCACCGAGCCGGTGTAATCGGCGGAGAGGTTGCCGAAGGCGTCGTAGGCCGTGACCGCGAACGACTGGGCCACGCCCGCCGTGGTCGCCGGGATCGCGCTGATCGTGAAGCGGGCCGCGGCGCCCGCCGTGCCGACGACCGTCTCCTTGCCGCTGATCGTCGCGTCGGCCACGGCCGTCGCCGCGATCGTCTGCACGCCCATCGTCCTCGGCGTCACCTGCGCGGTGCCGACGCCGTCGGTCAGGGTGACGTCCGCGGCCGGTAGGACCATATTCGGGTCGGACGCGGTCAGGTGAACCGCCCCGTTGAGGAGGTTGGTGGCGTTGCCGAAGACGTCGAGCGCCTGGACCGTGACGGCGTACGCGGTGCCGATGCGGCCGCCGCCGCCGACCAGGCTCAACGCGACGCCCGCCGTCGGCGTGACCGCGACGCCCGCCGACGTGCCGGTGATCGTGGCGCTAGCGGTGTCCGTCGCGGTGATCGTCTGGCCGCCGGCCTTCACCGTGGCGAGGCCGGCCGTGAAGGCGTGAATGCCGTTGTCGGAGGGGAGAAAGGTGTAGTTCGCCGGCACCGTGCCCCGCGCGTCCGCGGTGCTGAAATGCACCGTCCCGGTGTAGGGCGCGCCCAGGTTTTTGTAGGCGTCGAGGGCGACCACGGAGAACGTCATCGGGGCGCCGGCGACCGTGGCGGACGGCGCGGTGAGGGCGAAGCTCGCCGCCGCCGCCGGCGTCACCGTGACGGCCTGGCTGGCGGCGGCCGCCAGGGGGGCGCTGGCGAGGACGTTCCGGGTGCCCGCCGTGTACAGGTTAATCCCGGCGCCGAAGGTGTGCGTGCCGCCGTCGGCCGCCGTGAAGGTGTACGAGGCCGAGCTGCCGAGCGGGTCGTTGGTAAAGACCCTGACCAGACCGTTGTAGTCGGGGATCGTGGCTCCCGAGGCGTCCACGACCGTCACCGTCACCGGCACGGCCGCCCCGGCGACTGTGGTAGTCGGGGCGGAAAGCACGAAGTTCACCGCCCCTTTGGCGCCGTTGAGGATCGGCGTACTGTCGTTCATCGAGACGGCGATGGTGCCGGCGCCGGAAACGGCCACGTCGGTCACGCCGTCTCGGTTGAAGTCGGCCGCGAGGAGGTTGGTGCCGGTGCCGGCGCCGACCAGGGTCGTCGCCTGGAAGGTGCCGTCGGCGTTGCCCAGCTGGAGGGCGAAGCCGGTGCCGGTGCGCTCGACGAGGTCGATGACGCCGTCGCCGTTGAAGTCGGCCTTGCTGACGTCGAGAATCGTCGAGCCGGTGTTGTAGCTGACGGGGGCGTTGAACGTCCCGTCGCCCTTGCCGATGAGGACGGCGACCGTGTAGTTGGCCTGGGCGACCGCGACGTCGGGCCGGCCGTCGCCGTTGAAGTCGCCGACGGTTTCGTCCACCGGCGTGCCGCCGGTGAGATAGCTCCTCGGCGCCTGGAGCGTGCCGTTGCCGTTGCCGAGTTGCACGTTCACGCCCGTGCCGTAGTAGAACGCGCTGGTGGAGACGAGGTCGGCCTTGCCGTCGCCGTTGAAGTCGGCCGCCTCCACGGCGCTCGGCGTGGTCACGCCCGGCGAATCGACTTTCGCGGCGAAACGGCCGGTCCCGTCGTTCAGCTGCACGCTGGTGGTGTTGAAGAAATGGTTGCCCTCGATCAGGTCGGGCTTGCCGTCGCCGTTCATGTCGGCGACCTCGATTTCGGTCGGCGGGATGGAGTAGGTGTAGGGCGTCGGCGGCTGGAAGGTGCCGTCGCCGTTGCCCTTGCAGACCGTCAGCGAGTCGATGTAGTAGGAGCCGAGGCAGACGACATCGAGGTGGCCGTCGCCGTCGAAATCGGCTTCGCGCACCTGGAGCGGGTTGCTGTTGCCGGAGTTGGAGATTTTCGCGGCCTGGAAGGTGCCGTCGCCGACGCCGAGGCTGACGCTGATGACGCCGCGGCCCGAGATGTTGCCGACGGAGACGAGGTCGGGGATGCCGTCGCCGTTGAAGTCGCCGACCGCCGTGCCGTTGGCGGTCACGCCGGCCGCGGAGCTCACCGGCGTGAGGAACGCGGGAACGAGCCGCGTTTCCAGGCCTTCAAAGCTCGGGCGGAGTGTCGTCGCGCCGCGACGCTTCGCGGTGCGGCCGGGCCGCCGCGGCGCGCGCGGGAACAGCTTGCGAACCCAGGAGAATGGCATGGAAGTCGTCCTCAAGAAAGGAGAAACGTCAGCGAAAGGGAGAGTCCGGCGAACCGATGTCCCTTCCGCTCATGACTGGGGAAGTCGCGAGGACGGCCGGGGTCCGCCAAAAAAAGAATGAGAGGACGGGGGTATGCGTCCTTCCCTCTCCCCCATCGGGGGGAGGAGGAAGGCAGCAGACGCTTACTTCTCGAGTTGC
Organism: Gemmatales bacterium; assembly: GCA_038229635.1. Classification (GTDB taxonomy): domain Bacteria; phylum Planctomycetota; class Planctomycetia; order Gemmatales; family Gemmataceae; genus DATFNV01. Next base: position 8,781 of record JBBROG010000139.1, on the reverse strand, counting down.
AGCCCGGCCGCTTCCGTGACGCGGTCGAAGAGCGCCCGTCCGGTGACGTAGCTGATGAGCTGCGTGACGTCGCGCGGGCTCGTCAGCTTCAGGGCCTCGGCGACCTGGTCGTCCGTCAGGACGATCGGCGACGCCGCTAGGTCGCGGGCCAAAGTGAACTGCGCCTGCTCGACGGGCGTGAATTCCCTCCACGAGCCGTCCAGCTTATAAATCTGGTCGTCCGACTGGCCGAGGTCGTGAAGGCGCCGCTTGGCCTGGCCGGCGGCGTACCAGGCGCGGTCCTGGCGGGCGACGATCCAACTCACCTGCGCCTTGAGCAGCGGCGTGAGGTCGCCTTTCGTGTCGTTCGTGCGCTGCTCGACGATGCGACTCTTGCCGTCGCGCGGGAAGTTGGCCAACAGCCGCACCCACTGCGGCACGGCGCCCTTCGTCCCGTCGGGCGCGACCTCGCGAGCCCTGGCCTCGTCCACCAGCGGCAGGCGCGGCGTCCGCTTGCGGCAGGCTTCGAGGGCCTTTTCCGCCTCCGCGCGCGACTCCGGCGCGGGACGGCGGGAGACGGTCAGGTGAGTCGGCTTGCCGGTCTTCTCGTCCGCCTCGACCGGCGCGACCTTGCTGACCACGTCCTTGTACTTCTCCGGCGTCGGCGTCAGGAAGCTCTTGATCGGCAGCGGCCGGTCCGTCGGCGGCGGCTTCGCGGCCCAGGTCATGAAGCCGGTCCCCTCCTTCGACTGCGGCACGCCGATGCCTTCCTTCCAACGGTTGATCGAGTTGTTGCCCGAGGTCGAGAGAACCATTTCCAGGATTTGCAGATCCTTGTAGTATTCGCGGAGCCGGTCGACGTCGGCGTCGCCGAGGCGCTGCGGCTCGTAGGACAGCTTCCGCGCCAGGGCGAAGGCGGCGCGCCGGGCGGGCGAGAACTCCGACCAGTCGCCGTCCAGAGCCGCGATCTCCTCTTCTTTCAAGCCCGCGACCGCGAGCTTGATTTCTTGGTGGCCCAGTCAGTAATGACAGTTGTTGGTCCGCGAGACGATCCAGAACAGCTGCGTCTTGAAGGCGTAGTCGAGTGTCATGTTCGGGTCGGGCTCGCGGGAGAAGCCCGCCGCGCCGGACGCCGCGCTCTTCGGCAGGTAGTGGTAGCGCAGGCGACCTTCATAGCCGCCGCCGCGCTCGCCGAGCCGGGCCTTCTCGTCCTCGGGCAGTTCGGGAACGGGGATGCGCGGGGTGCGGGCCTTCAAGTCCTCCAGATATTGCTTCACCTCGGGGCGGGTCAGCGGCACGGGCAGGGGCTTTCCCCCATCCCCGTCCGCGCGGGCGACCCCGGCCGAAGAGGCCGCGACGCCCGCGAGCAACACGATGGAAAAACGCATGAAATATCTCCTTCCGTTTAGCCGCCCGCCCGCAGGGCGGCGGGCCAACCGCGCCGCTCTATGTGTTTAACCGCCCGCCCGCGGGGCGACGCTGTCTGCCCGCCGCCCTGCGGGCGGGCGGCTAAACGGGGACTTACCAATCGCTGCCGAGAACCTCGCCGCCGTTGCGGGTGCCCAGGGCGCGCCAGGTGGCCAGGCTGATGCCGTAGGGCACCGAGCGCACCGAGCCGTCGAAGAGCAGGACGTTGACCACGCTGGCGTGGCTGCTGTTGGCCGTGGTCGAGATGCGCTGCGGCGGGTACATGCAGGAGCGCGAACCGGGCGGGAAGGCGTGCCAGTAGCGGGTGCCGGTGTGCGAGTGCTGCATCCACGGGGCGCCGCCGTTGGAGTTCCCCTGGTAGGACAGGTTCGTAATGTCGATGGCGTTGCACTGCGCCATCGCGTCGTCCACGTTGGCGGGGTGGGTGCCCGGCTGGTAGGTGTCGGCGTTGGGCGACGAAATGGCGTTGGAGAAGTCGCCCTTGATGTGCTCGCTGAAGGCGGCGGTGTTGCTGGTGCCGTCGGAGATGTCGGCCATCCGGTAAGTGCTGTTGGTGAAGAAGCCGCCGTTGGGAGGCGGCAGGGCCGCGTTGACGCCGGCGGGGTCGCTTGCGCCGTAGCTGTTAAGGAGGTTGCAGCCGTTGTTGGCCCGGTAGTTGTTGCCGCCCCAGCCCGCCGGCAGATTGTTCATCGGGTCGGAGGGACACTGGTAGGTCGGGATCACGGCCGAGCGCGGGCCGACGTTCTTAGTCTGGTCGCTGGCCGACACGGTGAAGTCGATCGACTTGTAAAGATTGTCCTGCTCGATGAAGGGAAGGAGGAAGACGTGGGCGGAGAAGCCGCTGCCGGCGCCGCTGGACGTGAAGCTGCCGCTGCTCGGGAACTTGCCGAGGGTGTCGTGGTGGTTGTGCAGGGCGAGGCCGATCTGCTTGAGGTTGTTCTGGCACTTCATGCGTGCGGCGGCCTCGCGCACCTTCTGGACGGCGGGGACGAGCAGGCCGATCAGGATGGCGATAATCGCGATCACGACCAGCAGTTCGATCAGGGTGAACGCGGAACGGGAACGGGAACGAGACACGAGGAACCTCCGAATCAAGAGAATAACAGGGACAGAGAAAGTGCGCACCGCAAGCCGTAGGCCGTCCCGGAAGGGATGGACCATGACACAGAGCTCGCGAAAGCACGGGTTGACGTCAGGAACTGACCGCACACAAGGAACCGGGCCGGGTGACGCGGCGTCGTTCGGGGAGCGTCTGCCTCTCGCGCCACCGTCTCCCGCGGGAGACGAGGAGGCGTAGGGAGTGGCACACACCCCGGGAACACGCAATGCGCGTCCGCGAGCGCAATCCGAGCACTGTCAGGGAGAAAGCGAGGATGGGATTAGCGAGGCGGGTGATAGATCAACGTCGCGGGGCGCGACGGGAGCCGGTCGTCCTGCCAAGGAAGAGGCGTGGACGCGAGCCCGGTCAGATGCATGAGCGTGTCGAGAAGTCCCCATCGATCTCCCTGTTGCACGGGAGCAGGCGGCGCCTGCGGGAGGGGAGACGGAGGAGTTTGCGAGCAGTTTGGCCCGCGGCAGGGGGCGACGGGGGCCGGAAGCCCCGAAGGCAACTCGGCGGACGTAGCGTCTTGAGGGGCGACGTGTCCCCCCATCGCCTGGCCCCGGAAGACGACGTAGTCACCGCAATCGGCTCGAACCGGCGCGGGCGCGACGATCCCGCCGACGAGGGGGGTCAGAACCACCCCGGCCGCGAGTCGGACCCATTGCCAAGAACGAACGAACGTCATGACGTCTGCCAAGGATTCCGGCTTCGAGCCTCGGGAGGGGAAACCGATACAATAGGAATGAAGCTACACGGGACACCTCGAGATTGCAACAAGAAAATCGCGGTATTTCCGAGAAATTCCCCCAAGAGGTTTTCCCCCCTCATGCTCACCGGCAACCTCGTCCGCGTCCGCCACGCGCGCAACCGCCTTGTGCCCTATTACATCGACGCGAACGATCCGAATTGGCTCGGCGCCGCCGAACGCCTGCTCGACCTGTTTCGCGGCCAGGATGGGCGCACGCGCGGCGAGCTGGAAGAAGACCTCGCCGACGCCTTCGGCGAAGAGCAGGGGCATCTCGTTTACCGCGGGTTGGCGAAGCTCCTGGAAGATCGTTGTGAGTTTGAGGTGGTGTCCGGGCAGCCGCCGGACCGTCTGCGGGAAGCCGCCTTCCGCGCGGCGGCCGAGTTCCGTAAGGCGGGAAGCGTCTTGCCCGAAGGACAGGAGCCCGCGCTACCGGCTCCCCTCGATCGTGTGGCGATCTTGGGAAAGGTTGCGGCCGAAGTAGGGATGACGTCGGAGGCCGTCGACGTCGGACTGTTCGCCGACCTCAAGAGCGAGCAGCGACTGATCGCGTTCAAAGACATCTCGGCGGAGCGGTTGCTGCAGCGCTACAACGTCGCCCTGGCTCAAGCCGTGCTGCTGCGCTCGACGCGCGTCGACGTCCTCCTTCGCCACGAGCCGCCGCAGCGCTACCGCCAGTTGCTGCGCCTGGTGAAGTTCCATCGCCTGATCTGCGACGTGACGAAGACGGGGCCGGAGTGCTACCGGCTGCGGCTCGACGGGCCGCTCAGCCTCTTCAGCGCCACGCAGAAATACGGCCTGCAACTGGCCCTGTTTCTGCCGGCGGTGCTGCTCTGCCGCGACTTCGAGCTGTCGGCGGAACTGGCGTGGGGGCCGCAGCGACGGCCGAAGACGTTCACCCTGACGTCGTCGGACGGCCTGGTGTCGCACTTCGCCGACGGCGGCATGTACGTCCCGCCCGAGCTGAGCATGTTCGTCGAATTGTTCCGCAAGCGCGTCGAGACGTGGGAGATCGCCGAAGAGGGCGACGTCCGGCCGCTCGGCGACGGCTTCTGGGTGCCCGACTTCCGCTTGACGCACAAGGCGACGGGGCGGGCGGTCTACCTGGAAGTGCTGGGGTTCTGGCGTAAGGCGAGCGCCGAAGCGCACCTGCGCCGCCTGAGAGATCACGCCCCGGAGCCGTTCTTGCTCGCGGTGTCGGATTCCCTTCATATCGAAGAGGCGGAATTGGAGGGATTGCCGGCGGGCGTGCATCGGTTTCGGCAGATGCCGCTGCCGGACGAGGTGGCTCGATTGGCGGACGAGTTGATCGAGAGATGACATCCCCGCCCGAGCCTTCACGCCCGCATGGTGTTACGGGCGCGAAAGCGCGGGCGGCGCTCACCGATCCGCAGTGTTCTGGTCCGGGGCGTCGACGTTCGCCGGCGGGCCGACGGAGATCACCGGCGTCCACGACGGCGGGTCGCTCGCCGGGAACGAATCCTCGGATGCTTCCTGAATGGCGTCGGGGCGCTTCGGCTCGGCCTTGGCCGTATCCTTCGGGCGCGGAGTCGTCGGATAAGTTGCGGTCGCCATGATGCACTCCCTGACGTGAGGTTTCTCTCAAGTAACGCGGGGAGAGTAGTGCAATTGGCGTGCCGAAGCGCGGGCTACGTCAGGGGGGCGCTCACCTCTTGTTCTTGTGTACAAAATAACAGTATAATGCCTCTGGAGGAGTGTCCCAATTTTGGCGGTGGCCGTGACACCCCTGTGACACCCCCTGACACCCGATGACACCCCGTGACACCCCCACAACCGCGTGTGACATCCGCGCGAGGGGCGGGCGGGAGGAGGATCGCCTATGAATGACCCGGACGACAGGCGTTCGGAGTGCGCGCCGGCGCGGGCGGGCGCCGGCGCGGCGTTCGAGGAGTTGTGGTCGGCCGATCTGGCCCGCACGGCCGGAGACGCGACGTCGTGGCTGTGGCACGGCTACCTGGCGCGCGGCAACGTGACGGTCCTGACGAGCCAGTGGAAGACGGGCAAGACGACGCTGCTGTCGGTGCTGCTGGCGAAGCGCGTCGCTGGCGGCGAGATGGCCGGGCTGGCCGTCGCGGCGGGCAAGACGGCCGTCGTCAGCGAGGAGAGCCAGGTCCACTGGAACGAACGGAGCCGCCGCCTCGACTTCGGGGCGCACGCCTGCTTCCTGTGCCGGCCGTTCCGCGGCAAGCCGACGCCGGCGCAGTGGGAAGCGCTGCTCGACCACCTGGCGGGGTTGGGCGAGCGGCACGGCGTCGACCTGGCGGTGATCGACCCGCTGGCGTCGTTCCTGCCGGGGCGCGACGAGAACCACGCCGGCCTGATGCTGGAGGCGCTGGCCCCGCTCCAGCGGCTGACGAAGCGCGGCCTGGCGGTGCTGCTGCTGCACCACCCCAAGAAGGGCGAGGCGCCGGCGGGCCAGTGGGCGCGCGGCAGCGGGGCGTTGCAGGGCTTCGCCGACGTCCTCGTGGAGATGCGCGGCTACGGCCCGCCGGGCGGGGACGACCGCCGCCGCATGCTGCGCGGCCTGTCGCGCCACGACGAGACGCCCCGCGAGCGCCTGATCGAGTTGAACGCGGCGGGGACCGACTACCTGTGCCTGGGCGACGCGGCCTCGGAGGAGTTTCGGGAGAACTGGGAGGCGCTGCGGGCGCTGCTGACGGCGGCGAAAGGGCGGCTGACGCGGCGCGAGGTGCTGGCGCTGTGGCCGGAGGACGCGGCGGCGCGCTCGGAGGCGACGGTGCGGCGCTGCCTGGAAGAGGCGGCGGCGCGAGGCTGGGTGCGCCGCGCGGGGGCGGGGACGAATGAGTCGCCGTTCCGCTACAGCCTGCCGGAGAAGGAGGACGACTGGGCCGAGGACCCGGTGCGGGAGTTGATGGACCTGGTCAACGCGCCGGTGCCGTTGCTACCCCTCGACGATCAGAAAAGGAGGCGGCGAGATCGTAGCTGACGTCCGCTTTCGCACCCGACGCGGGTTTCGTCTTCGCGCGATTCCCTTCGCGGAGTAAGCCGAGGGATTCCGACGCCGTGGCGCGGGTCGTCCCGAACCCTCAGGCGTTCGCGACCCGCGCGGCCGGATTTCGCTTCACAAACCAAGCGGTCGGGTATTTCCCACTTCTCAAATGATGCTCTTCCAGGTACCATTTTTTCACTAACCCTTTCGCGAACCACGCGTGCCCGCGAAACGTATTAGTCATAAAAAAACTCTTTTCAGTCCTATTTGTGATGAGGAGGAGGTGCCTGTGAATTTCGCCGCCCGCCTCCCACGCCGACCTCAAGAGGACGACGTTCCCTTCCGACAGCACGTCGTCGATCTCCCCGAGTGTCGGGCGCGTCTTTCTCGTCGCGATGACGGCGGGGATTTGCGACAGTAAAATACTGTAATCCCTGACGTGGGCGCCGTCCCGGGTACACCGTGCTTTGTCATTCCAATAGGCAAAGTCCTTTCGGTAAGTCACGCGAATGCCGGCCCACTTGAGAATATTGAGAATGGCAACAGGGACGCAGGAATGGCCGTCCCGTTGCCTGATCCACCTGCGTGTAAGTTGTTTTTTCATTTTTCCTGGCGTCAATTCTACCATTCGTACCCCTGCTCCTTGCCCCAGCGCAGCCAGGCCGCGGCCGCCTGAGCGACGTTCCCACGGTTCTGAGGAGGCACCGGATCGACCCCCGTAATCCGCCGCAAGGCTCGGTGCCAATGGCCCGCGCGCTTCTCTAACCCCCGCAACAGGAGCGGGATGACGGCAGGCCCCATTTCGACGATTTCCCGGAAGGCGGGGTGATTCGTCACGTCGCTGCTGGAAGACACAGAGGCCGTTTCCTGGAGCCAATGGCCGGCCAGGCGCTGGAAGCGTTGCTCGAGCGTTTCGGCCGGCTCCGTGGCCGGTGCCGGCGATGCGGGTAGCGCGGACAGGACCGATCCCTCCGTCGAACGGGCGGCGCCTTTCGGGCCGAATGGGCGTCGGTGCCCTTAGCAAACCGGCTCACGAAATCAGCACCGACCCCACGGCGTCATACCATTTGACGACGCTGTCGATCACGACCCCGAGCAAGTCGTCCGTCAACTCGACGCAATTCGCTTGCGTGTGGTGTACGAGCTTCGGGCCGTCCCCGTTCACGACCGGCTCGGCGAGCCAGGAAAAGAACGCCTGTTCTTCCCGGACCGTGAAGAAGAACAGGCAAACGGGGTAGGTGAACTTCCTCAGCCCCTGAAAGGTCCCCATCGTCGGGCCGAGGACCTTGTTCGCTTGCTCGGCGGTCGTCGGGGAGGACACGCCGCGCAGCAGGACGCCGAAGACGAGCCGCATCGGCTTTTCCTCGCGTTCCACGTAGACGTGCATGTCCAGGCCGGTCTGCTCCTTGGTCTCCACGACCCGCAGGTCGTCTCTCCGGGTGAGGATGACGTTGGCCCGTGACCGCACCTGGCCGCCGATATAGCGCTCGTTCGTCTCGCTGATCATGTCCGTGCCTCAGTGGTTGTGGAAAGACGACGTCGTCCGCCTCATGTCGCGGCCCCGCCAGAACCCGCGTACTTCCTCCCACAGTCGGAGGAGAGTCGAGCCGTTTAGCTCGTGAGCCGTGGTGATCGACGGGATCGCCTCACGGATGCCCTCGTGGACCGAGATCACGAAGGCCCGTTCTTCGCGTTCATGGACGCCGATGACGTAGGTGGGGGCCGGAAAGGCGAACCATCTGGCGGATATCCTCTGCGGAGATCTCGACCCGAAGGCGCGGGGGGCTCTGCGTCTTGGTGCAGTCCTTCCGGGTGGTCTTTACCTGCACGAAGAAGAAGGGTGTATTGGGGCCGGCGTCAACCAGTTCGACCAGGAAGTCGAACGTCTTCTTCTTTTCACCAAGAAAGTGCGGCCAGAAATACGGTAGGTCGGCGTCAGTCCGCCAGATCCGGTCCAGCCGCATCGAGGCAATCGACTCGCCTCTGCCCCCAATATAGTCGGATTTGCCCATCAGCACTCCAACTCGCTCAGCCCTTTCTGCCTATTGTACGGAAGTGACGGCTGAAGAGTCGCGCCGCAATGACATAGCAACGCGCGATCAGACCGGTTCTTGGGTGCTTCGGTCCGACACACCGCCTTCAGCGGTTGCCTCAGGCCCAATCGCGGCCAGGTCAGGTTCCCTGTTACCACACCTCGTTCGCATCTGAACGGCTGTCACCCTCGGCCCGTGAACGCGTACCTGGGGCAAGCCTTCGACGGGTTGTGCGAGCGTCGACACGACGACTCCCCGCATCGGGATGTCTGGGACGTGCGCTGGCGCTGGCACGACCTCAAGCCCCAACTCCAACAGCAGTTGCTCCAGGGCGCCTACCGCCTCGGACCCGCCCGGCGCCTCCCTGGTCCGCCTGTACCGATCCCGCGACGCCGGCCGCGTGGGCAATTCCGGCAAATTGCGTGGCTGACGCCGGTTCTCCTTGCTATCGTGGGGAGTTGTCGGGGCTCCTTCCTTCGGACGATTCCTCCCCCGCGGCCCCGGCGCACCACCCGATGAGGTT